>CALCHY010000153.1 GCA_937907415.1 uncultured Trueperaceae bacterium | reverse complement strand
GCGCGTGAATCGCACTCACGAGGTCAGGGGTTCGAATCCCCTCGGCTCCACCAAGAGAACACCGCGTAGGACGGCGCGCTGGCAACGGGCGTCGTCCTTCCTCTTGCCGCTAGCAGCTCCCTTCACCCTCGCCCCGTTCCGCGCGTGGTCGTTGGCTGTGCCCGTCGCGGCGCCAGCAGCCACCACTGTGAGGCAGCACACATTTCACACGACGGCTACCCATGTGTATTGCCAAACTGGTACACTCATACTCGGCCCACGACCCCCCGCGTGGGCCACTTCTTTAGCTCCCCCGCGCTTACGCCACTGTTATCGAGTCGTCCAGGTAGATGTCTTGGATGAGGTTGAGGAGCCTCACGCCCTCCGCCATCGGTCTCTGGAACGCCTTGCGTCCCGTGATGAGGCCGCTGCCTCCGCCGCGCTTGTTCAAGACAGCGGTACGCGCGGCCTCGGCGAAGTCATCGTCACCCGACGCGCCGCCTGAGTTGATCAGCCCAACGCGGCCCATGTACGAGTTCGCTACCTGCCACCTGACCATCTCGATCGGATGGTTGTCAGGCACGAGCTCGGAGTACATGCGCGGGTCGGTGCGCCCGAAGCCAACGGCCTTGAACCCACCGTTGTTCTCGGGAAGTTTCTGCTTCACGATGTCGGCCTGGATGGTGACACCAAGCTGGTTCGCCTGACCCGTCAAATCGGCTGAGACGCTGTAATCGACCCCGCCGACCTTGAAGGCGTCGTTACGCGTGTAGCACCACAAGACCGTCGCCATGCCGAGCTCGTGGGCGTACGCGAAGGCCTCCGCCACCTCGATGATCTGGCGGTTCGAGTCTGGACTGCCGAAGTAGATGGTGGCCCCGACGGCAACGGCACCCATGTCGTACGCCTCGTCGACCGTGCCGAACAGGACCTGCTCATGCACCATCGGGTAGGTCATCAACTGGTTGTGGTTGATCTTGACGATGAACGGGATGAGGTGCGCGTACTTGCGCGCCGTAAGGCCGAGGACACCGAACGTCGACGCAACGGCGTTGCAACCACCCTCGATGGCCAGCTCGACTATCTTCTCGGGATCGAAGTAGTCCGGGTTCTTCGAGAACGACGCGCCAGCCGAGTGCTCGACACCCTGATCGACAGGCAGGATCGACATGTAGCCAGTGCCAGCCAAGCGCCCATGGTCGTACAAGGACTGCAAGCTGCGCAGCACGCGCGGACTCCGGTCGCTTGGCCCGAAGCTGCGGCTGACGAAATCGGGTCCAGGCAAGTGGAGGCGTCCGCGGTCGATGCCGCGTGCTTGGTAGCTGAGCAATGCCTCGGCGTCTGGACCCAACAGGTCGGCGATCTTGGAAGTCATGGGCACTCCTCTCGCGGTAACTGCGCCGCGCGTAGCCCTAGGCTAGTCCTTGGTGAGCGTAGCGCCCGTGCAGGTGTCTTGTGTACTTGTCGAGCGGCGGGCCGTGACAGCGGTACGCTTACCCAAGCGCCACGTCGAGGACGAGCATGACGATCACGCCAAGCATGGTCCCGAGAGTGGCGAGGCGCTCGTGGCCGTTACCGTGAGTTTCGGGCACGATCTCGTCGAGGATGACGAAGAGCATGGCCCCTGCCGCGAAGCCCATGGCGTAAGGCAAGATGGGGCCCGCGATGTGCACGGCCCAGGCGCCGAGCAGCGCTAGTGGGATCTCCACCACGCCAGCCCTGATCCCCGTGAAAGCGGCGTAGAAGAGGCTGCCCATGCCAGCGTTGCGCGCCGCCACCGCTACCGCCAACCCCTCAGGTACGTTCTGGATTCCGATGGCCAGCATCAGCGCAAGCGCCTCGCGCAAATTGCCGCTACCGAACCCCACTCCAACGGCCAAGCCCTCCGGCATGTTGTGCAGCGTGATGGCAACGATGAAGAGCAGCACGCCAGAGACGCCACTGCGCCGTTTGGCCCTGGCTGCTCCGGGCTGCGCGCCGTCGTCACGCACCTTGCCCGTCACTAGCACGTGAATGTGAGGCACCCACGTGTCAGCCCTATCGAGCATGATCACGCCAAGCGCCATGCCGATCACCACCGGCAAGAGGCCGCCGATCTCGATGCCAGGCAGGATGAGGCTCGTGAAGCTCGCCGAGAGCATGACCCCGGCGGCGAAGCCAAGCGCCGCGTCGAGCGCGCGCTGCTTGGGGTTGCGCCACACCAGCACGGCCAAGGCGCCTACTAGGTTGAAGGTGGTGATGATGATGCCGCCCCAGAGTCCCTGCCAGATGGGGTTAGGGCCAGCGACGCGCAAGAAGAGGTCAACGAAGCCGTCCACTGCCGCCAATAGTATGTCGCAGCGTCGTGGCCACGTAAGTGGGACACGCCGGAAGTGGCGGCCGCTGCGTTCTAGTGGTCAACGCCGCAGGATGTCGTAGGCCTCGCCGATCAGTTTGAAGTGCTCCTCGGCGAACTCGACCATCGCTCGCGGTAACTTCTTGGAGCGGATGGCGTCCGGGTGGACGGACGCGCGCAACTCGCGGTAGCGCTTCTCTATGTCCGACTGCGAGCTCCCCTCGACCAGGTCAAGTAGCTTCAGGGCCTCCGAACGGGAGCGCGGCCGTACCGCCGCCTTGCCGGTGGCGGCCTGCGCGGCGTTGGCGCGCCCCTCCTGCACGCCAGCCCGGTAGCCGGACTGGTAGCCGAGTTCACGTTCGGCGCGCAGGCGTCCCTCCAGGCCGCCCACCAGCAAGCGTTCGCCGTCACTCACGCCACGTCGATACGCGTCTGAGAGTTGCTGGTTAAGGAGGCTCTGCGCTTCTTTCACGCCGTCGCGCCGCCCCTGCACGTACGCCGCGTTGGCCGCGGACGACACTCGCGCTTGCAGGTCGGCATCATCGACCGCCCTGCCAGAGCCTGCGCTCAGCGCCTGGCGCCGGCCCTGCTCGACGCCCGCCGCATAGCGCTCGTTGGTCATGCGCGTGAGGTAGGCCTTGGTCGTCTCCAGGTGGCTCGATAGCCGCGAGTTGACGGCGGTTTCGATGTCGCCTTCCGCTGCGTCGAGCGCGGCGGCGTGCGCCCGTGGGGTGGTGAAGAACCTGGCGTAATCGCGCGGCATGAGGAGCAGCACGGCCATCACGGCCACCACCGCCACGCCGAGGACCAACGCCAACCACTGCCACACGGGGACAGCGGCAGCCCACTCGGCCTGACCTGGCAAGACTCCAAGCGCGCCCGCCACTGGGAAGGCGGCCGCAGCGGCGCCGGCGGCAAGCACGGCAAGCATCACCTGGTTCCGCCGCCTCACGTAGAGCCGCACGCGATGCCCCTCGGTCACGACCTGGCGCGTCAGTGCGCTCTGATAACCGACCTTGACGCCGTCGCGGTAGAGGGCGTCGATGAGCACGTCGACCCGCGCCTCCTCGCCTGCGCGCGTGGTACTTCGGTTCGAGTTGGCGGCCTTGGTGATGGCCCACACGGCCAGCGTCAGCGCGGCAAGGCTAACCAGAATTGTCACCAGCGAGCCTCCTTGGCGACGGCCCGCTAGTTGCTCGAGCCGCGGGCGTAAAAATAGTCTAACCAGCGTCCTTACGTCACCAAAACACGCCCTGTGACGTTCGGCGTGTTCCAACTTGCGGAACTGGTGTCCGGCACGCCGCCTCCCCCATACAAGGAGGTGGCAACTTCCTGCAGCGCGGTGAGTGCGTGCGTTGCGTCCACCGGTGTGCGAGATACAAGCCATACTCATGTGAACCTACCCGTCTCGCGGGCCGGTGCAGCGGAGGCCGTAATGACGCCTGACCCTCAAGGAATACCGACTAGTACCCCAAACGCTCTCGACTGGCTAGACCGCAATTGGCCGTTCGCTGGCACCGTAGCGGCGGTGTTCCTGGCCTGCCTCTTGCCGTTGGTGGCGGGCGTCTGGCCGGCCGGGCTGACCTTGACGTACCTCATGCTCCTGCTCTACTTAGCCCACCAGATCGAGGAGCATTTCGGCGACCGTTTTCGCCGCTTCGTAAACGAGCACGTTGGGGGCGGCGCCAACGCGCTCACTCCGCGCGCAACGATGTTCATCAACGTGGCAGAGGTCTGGGGCGTCTTCCTCATCGTGCTGTTGCTGACCGGCCTAGTTGACGTGGGCTTCGGTTTGATTATCGCCTACACGGTCCTGCTGAACGCCGTGCTTCACATCGTGGCGGCCGCACTGCTGCGGGGTTACAACCCAGGCTTGTGGACCGCGCTGGCGCTATTCGCGCCGTTCGGCGCCTGGACCCTCGTGGTGGTGGGGCGCGCCAGCGGCTTGGGCACGGCAGGTCACATTATCGGGGTGCTCGCCGCCGTGGTGGTGCATGCGCTCATCATCCTTGGGGTCCGCAGGCGGCTGGCGCGTCTCGCAGCAACTCGAACAGTGGCACCGCACGTCAACTAGCCACGTTAGATTTACCCATGCCCACCTACGACACCATCGTCATCGGCGCCGGCGTAATCGGCAGCGCGGCGGCTCGCACCCTCGCGGCGTCAGGTTCGGTGCTGCTCCTCGAGCAGTTCCCGTTCCTCCACGAGCGCGGCTCGTCGCACGGCGGGTCGCGCATCTTCCGCCACGCTTACGTCGACGAGTTGCACACGCGTCTGGCCGTGCGCGCCGACGCGCTGTGGCAAGACCTCGAGGCCGAGACGGGCGAACGTCTCCTCTACCGCACCGGCGGCGTCGACCTGTTCGAACCGCACGACCGGCAGGCGGACGCCATGCTTGCGGCGCTCGCGGCGGCCAGCAGCCCAGGCCAGCGCCTAAGCGGCGCAGAGCTCAGGCGCCGCTACCCCGTGTTCGCCGTGCCAGATGACAAGGTCGTGGTGTACCACCCAGCCAGCGCCATCCTCCCCGCCACCCGCGCCGTTGCTACCCTGCTGCGCTCCGCCGCCGCGCGTGGGGCCACGTTGCGCGAGTCGGAGCCAGTAACACGCATCTCCCCCAGCGCCAGCGGCGTTACTGTCACCACTCAGGAGGGTGAGTACCACGCTGGGCACGTGGTACTGGCCGCCGGCGGTTGGCTCGGGCGTTTGGCGGCCAGCGCGCGGCTCCCGCTAGTCGTCGAGCAGCAACAGATCATCTACCTACCCGTGACCGGCCAAGCAGCAGCGCACGCCGTCGGCCAGATGCCGGTGTTCATCGAGCGCGTCGCTAACGGCGCAGGCGGCATCTACGGCTTTCCCACCTTCGAGTACCCGCACGCCATCAAGGTGGCCGACAACGGTGGCGCCCGCGCCATACCAAGCGCCGAAGAGCGCGACTTTCAACTAGACGCCGCCCTGGCCAGCAGCACCATCGCGGCGGCCACTGCGCTCCTCCCTGGCATCGGCGCCACGCCCACCTCGTCCGCCACCTGTCTGTACACCAAGACCCCAGACGAGCGCTTCGTGGTGGACCGCCACCCCGAGCACCGCAACGTCGTGCTGGCTGGCGGGGGTTCGGGGCACGCGTTCAAGTTCGGGCCGCTGCTAGGTGACCTGATCGCGGAGCTGGTGAACGGGGCGGAACCGATCAAGGAGTTCAGGGCCGATAGGTTTGGGGCATGACCGCGTAGCATCACTAGCTCTTCAGTGCCAACAGAGCTAACGCTCGGGACCAAAGGGCCAAAGAGCAACCTGAGAATGAAAAACCCCGTCCTGGACGGGGTTCAAGTTGGTGGGTCGTGTAGGGCTCGAACCTACGACCCGCTGATTAAGAGTCAGCTGCTCTACCGGCTGAGCTAACGACCCAACATGCCCGCGTGACGCGCGAACGTTGGTCAGTGTAAGCAATTCGTCCCTATAGGGTCAACCGCAGCCGTGGTTCAGTCGAGTCACATGGGCCGCCGTGCGCAAGGCCTAATCGCTGTTGACAACGGCTGTTGCAGACACGTATGTTCTTACAACAGAACGTGTACATAGCTGGAGGCCGCCGTACGACAGGTGGCGCACCACCCCGCCGTCCAAGGCCGGTGGGTGAAGGAGGACGGCATGCATCGTTTGAAGTGGTTGTTAGTGCCCTTGGCCGCGCTGCTCTTCGCATCGGCCTACGCAGAGAAACTAACGTTCGTGCTTGACGTCGCGGAGAACCGCAGCGACGAAGGTCAGGCCATCGTCGCGCAGCTGCAAGCCATCGGCATCGACGCCTCGCTGCGCATCTGGCAGTCCACGGTCCTCAAAGAGGAGATGATCGCCGGGAACCGCACGGCCTCGGCAACCGACTGGGGCAGCGCGTACTTCGACCCATTCGACCTCGCCATCCCCAAGCTCCGCACAAAAGACCGCGGCAACTACTCCTTCTACTCGAGTGACGTGGTCGACGAAGCCTTCCGCGTTGCCTCCACCTCGATCGACGACGCCGCCCGTGCCGCCGCGTACCTGAGCGCGCAACGCCAGATCCTAGCTGACGCCCCCATGGTCTTCGGCTACGTACTGCAGAACATCGAAGCGTCCTCAGACAGCGTGCACGGCTGGGAGCCAGCTGCGGACAACAGCGAGAACTTCCACCTCACCACGGTCGATGGTTCCGACACCCTGATCATCGGCCTGCGCACGAACGCCCTCGTCACCCTCGATCCGGCCATGTACCGCGACCGCGACAACGAGGCCTTCCTGCGCAACATCTTCGACGCCCTCACCATCCCAACCGCCGACGGCAAGGTGCAGCCTCACCTGGCCACCGCGTGGCGCGTCATCGACCCGCTGACCTACGAGTTCGACCTGCGCCCGGACGTGACGTTCAGCAACGGCGAGGTGCTCGACGCCGACGACGTCGTCTTCACCTTCGACCGCATCCTCACCGAGGGCGGCATCGACGGCGCCACCAGCCCGCGTGCTGGCCTGCTCGGCCCCATAAGCCACGCTGAGAAGGTCGACGCCAACACCGTCCGCCTCGTGTACAAGAACACCTTCCCTCAGGAACTAGTGCTCCAGGCCCTCACCCACTTCCAGATAGTTCCCAAGGACTACATCACCGAAGTCGGGGTAGCCACCTTCACGGCCGCGCCCATCGGCTCCGGTCCGTTCGTGTACGCCCGCGGCGCGCTCGACGCGCAAGTCGTGATCGAGGCGAACCAGACCCACTGGAACGGCGCTCCCAAACTCAAGGCCGTCGTGTGGCAGATGATGCCGGAAGCATCCACCCGCATCGCCTCCCTCCTTGCCGGTGAAGTCCAGATCATCCAGGCCGTCCCACCCGACCTCGTGGAGCGCCTCTCGAGCGTGCCGGGCGTGAGCGTGCACACCGCCCTCGGCACGCGCGCGTACCAGATCGAACTCAACAACTCCACCGCGCCGTTCAACGACACCCGCGTGCGTCAGGCGATCAACTACGCCATCGACTGGGACAGCATTCTCACCAACATCTACCGCGGCTACGCCGACCGGCTAGCAACGCCCTTCCTGCCGAGCGGGTTCGGTTACGCTCAGGATCTCGCTCCCTACCCTTACGACCCCGCCAAGGCCAAGGAGCTCCTCAAGCAAGCCGGGTACGACACCAACTAGTTACACGCCAGCCAGGTGGCGCCCCAAGTTCCTGGGGCGCCACCTGGCCGCGCCGCACGAGCGCAAGCTGAACCGCAACCGGGGCGAAGGACACGAATGCGACTGACGAAGCTACTCGAACGCGTGCTCTCCGCCATCCCAGTCGCCATAGGGGTCGCGGTCCTCGCGTTCATGTTCCTCCGCTTCCTTCCCGGTGACCCCGTCGAGATCATGCTCGGCGAGACCCAAGTAACGCAACAACAGATCGACTCATTACGCAACCAGCTCAACCTCGACAAACCGCTCATCACACAACTGGCGCTGTTCCTCGCAGGTGTGCTCCGCGGCGACCTTGGCGTGAGCTTCGTCAAGAATGCGCCGGTCGTGAAGCTAATAGCCGACACCCTGCCAGCCACGATCGAACTGACGATGGCCACCGTGCTCGTCGCCATCTTGATCGCCTTGCCGGTCGGCATCATCAGCGCCCTGCGCGCAGGCTCCATCTTGGACCGCTCCGTGCTCTCCGGCGCACTTGTCGGTGTGAGCATGCCAGCGTTCTGGTTCGGACTGCTACTCATCCTGCTGTTCGCCGTCGAGCTCAAGCTCTTTCCCACGTCGGGCCGCATCGCGGCGACCATGGTCGTCGATCGCACCACCGGCTTCATGCTCATAGACACACTCCTAGCCAAAGACCTGCGGGCGTTCGGCGTGGCCCTCAAGCACCTCGTGCTGCCCGCCATTACCCTCGGCGTGGTCTTCGCGGCCGTGCTGGCGCGCGTCATCCGCGCGTCCATGCTCGAGGTGCTAAGCAAGGACTTCGTTACTACCGCGCGAGCCAAGGGCCTGCGTGAGTGGTCGGTCATCATCAAGCACGCCTTACGCAACGCCCTCATCCCCGCCCTCACCGTCACGGGCCTGCAGTTCGGCGAACTGCTTGGGGGCAATATGATCGTCGAGACGATCTTCGCTTGGCCCGGTTTAGGCCGGCTCGTCGTGAGTTCCATCTTCGCGCGCGATTATGTCGTGGTGCAGGCAGCGGTCATGCTCTACGCCTTGACCTACGTGGCCGCCAACTTGGTCGTGGACGCGCTCTACACCTTGCTGAACCCGCGGATCTCCTTGTGAAGCGGGTGAAGCAGCTCATCGCGACTCCGCTGGGGAGCGTCAGTGCTGCTGTCATCACGCTGTACGTGCTCATGGCCATCTTCGCGCCCCTCATCGCACCGTACGGCCCAGAGGCAACCTCGCTCGGCCAGCGCCTGCAACCTCCCTCCGCGCAACACTGGTTCGGCACCGACTCGCTGGGGCGCGACATCCTCTCGCGGACCATCTACGGCGCCCGCGTCAGTCTCCTGATCGGCGTGGTCACCGTGGCCATCACAGCCACCTTCGGCACGGTGCTCGGCGCCCTCGGCGGTTACTACCGCGGTGCCTTCGACGCCGTGGTCGGCCGCTTCACCGAACTTCTGCTTGCCTTCCCCTACCTGATTTTCGCCATCGGCATGATGGCCTTCCTCGGCCCCGGCTTCGCTAACCTCGTGATGGCCCTCTCCCTCAAAGGCTGGGTCGAGTTCTACCGGTTAGCGCGCGGGCAGACCCTCGATCAGGCTGAGCGCGAGTACGTCGAGGCGTCACGAGCGCTTGGCCAACGCCATTCACGAACCCTGTTCCGGGAGGTCATCCCCAACATCCTCCCGGCAACGGTGGTGCTCGGCACCCTGCGCGTCGGCTACTTCATGGTGTTGGAGGCGTCGCTTAGCTTCCTCGGCGTCGGCATTCCCCCCAACATCCCGGCATGGGGCTCGATGATCTCGGACGGCAGGGGCGTACTGTTCATCGCCTGGTGGGTGAGCACCATCCCAGGCATCGCGCTCCTCATCCTCGTCCTGGCCATCAATCTGCTCGGCGAGCGCCTGCAGGAGATCTACGACCCGAGAAGCAAGAGCAGGCAACGCTTCCGCCGCGTGAACCGCAGCAAGGCGGCAACGGTAACGAGCACCACAGAGGAGGCCGCATGAGAGCACCCGTAATTGGGATAACCGTTCACGTCGCTGAGGTGGTGACCGAAGAAGGACACGGTGAGTGGCGCTTCCAGCTAGCGGCGCGCTACGCCAAGGCCGTCGCCGACGCTGGCGGCGTGCCCCTGCTCCTCCCGACGCACCCAGACTCGTCCGGCAGGCTAGAGGACGTGCTCGGCGCCATAGACGCCCTCCTACTAAGTGGCGGCGGCCGGCTGCCTGGCCAGTACTTCCACGACAACCCCGACCCGAGCCTGCGTGACACCAACCCGGTACGCTACGACCTGGAGGTCAGCCTCGTGCGCGCCGCGTGGGCTGCCGGGATGCCGCTGCTCGGCATCTGCCGCGGCCACCAGACCGTCGCAGAGGCTCTAGGGGGCACCATCGTGCGTAACCTCGGGGCAGTTCCAGGCGCGGCTAACCACTACCAGACCGAAGTAGCGACGGTCACGACGCACGCCGTGGAACTCACTCCTGGTAGCGCCCTCGCCGGCTGGGTGGGTGAAACGGTTCGGGTCAACAGCTTCCATCGCCAGGTCGTCGACAAGCCGCCGCCCCACTGGCGGGTAACGGCGCGCTCGACAGACGGGTGGGTCGAGGCGATCGAGGCCGACCGCGGCTTTGGCATCGGCACGCAGTTCCATCCAGAGTGGCTCACCCAGGAGCAACCGGCGTTCCGCAAGCTCTTCCTCGCTTTCGTCGAAGCTGCCGCGAACTATCGCGCAGCCCAACCAGCCTGAGCCCGGCCTCAATCCTTGTTGAAGTGCTGCCAGGCCTTCTCCGCCTGCGCCAGGCGCGCTGGCGCGTTGGGCAGCGCGGCCTCTGCGAGGGTGAGTAACGCGTGGCTGAGGCTGACGAGCGCCGTGTAGGAGTCCAGCACGCCGGTACTGCCAACGTGGGCGCGCAAAACGCTCGCGCCCTCCGGCCCATTGTTGCCTGGGCTGGCGTCCGTCAGGACCGCGACTGGCACGCCCGCGTCCGCCAAGTACCTGAGCGTGCGCTGCACCTCGGTCGAGTGCCGGCGCAGAGACACGACGAGCACGAAGTCCTCCGGACCCAAGTCGAAGAGCAAGTCAACCGACGTACCGCTTGGCGGCGGCGCGACCTCGACGCGGTCACGCATGGTCCGCAGCACCAACGCCAAGTGCAAGGCGATCGGGTGAGAGAAACGCCTGCCGAACAGGAGCACGCGCCTAGCCGAGGCTAAGCTCTTGGCCGTCGCCTCGAGCGCGGCGATGTCAAGGAGGTGATAGCTCCGTTGCAGGTTCTGCAGCTCGCGCTGGTAGACGGCCTGAACGGTGTAGCTCTCGGGGCCGCCCATGTCGCTCATGACGAGCTCGCGGGGCACCGAGAACGACTTGTGATACTCGGCCCTGGCGCTCTCCTGCAACTCCGGGTAGCCCTTGAAGCCGATGTTCTGCGCGAAGCGCACGACGGTCGAACGGTGTACCCCGAGTTCGGCCGCCAGCTCCGTGCTTGAGAGGTAACCCCACCGCTCCAGCTGCTCGACCAAGTGCGCGGCAAGGCGCAGCTCCTGCGGGGTGAGCTGGTCGGCAGCCCGGTCAAGGCGCGCCTGCAGGTCTTCCGGCGACTGCTCCTCGCTGCTCATATCACCAAGACTACCTGGCGAAGCTCAGGCTACTGGCACCTCGACGTCGAGCAGCGGCGCGTACTGCTGCGCACCGAAGATGTCCGCGTCGCCAGCGCTGCCGCTCGGCCTGAGGCGCAAGATGGTGAACTTGATGGCGTAGGCGGGATCGTACTCGACGAAGTCCGTAATGCGGCTGGCGTCGATGTTGAATAGCGCCGCCACCGAAGCGCGGCTGAGCACGCCGCTGTTCTTGACGAGCTCGTAGTTACCGCGGTCGCGGAACAAGATGTCGAAGGTGATGCGGTCAACGCCCGCGTTCTTGCTCCGCACCGTCTTGGCGAGTTCTGAGAGCTTCTTGCTGCTCATCGCTCAGCACCGCCCGCCACAACGTCCGCCACGTCGGTAGTGTGAAGCTCGAAGAGTTCAAGGGGATCATCGACCGCAACGGTGTGGTTTAGGGTCCAACGGTAGGCAGGAGTCACGCGTGTCACCTCGTCGAGTGGGAACGCCACGCCGCCCGCCGTGCCCTTGACATCCGGGAGGCGTGCGTAGAACATCTGGCGCGTGCCGGTGAGGGTGACCTCCTCGGCCATTGCCGCGGTCGGCGCCACGCCGAAGACCATGATGCCGAGCTCATGCCCTGGCTGGTTGCGCAGCGGGTCCATCTCGCCCATGATGGCGTCGCGCCCGTACACTTGGTAGTGAAGCTCGTAGCCGCCGTCTTCTGGGTCGCCGAAGCGTTCACGCACCTGCTGCTGCGCCCAGCCGATGACCTCATCGATGCGCTCGATGGTGTACGGGTCGCGCACGCCAGCGAACCCCATATAGCGCTCGCCGACCTTGCCCGAACCCTCGAGCTTCACGCGCACCTTCTCCGCCTTCTCAAAGCGCGGGCCGGTGACGCGAGTCGTGCGCTCGTCGAACTGCTCGTAGTGGCAGTTCGTCATGTCGAGCATGCCTCCCGCCACGAACTCGAAGTAAGGGTTGGAGCGCTCGTACATGGCGTGCCCCGCCACGGACGCCACGGTGCAGCGCTGCCCAGGGTGCATGGCGGTGACTTTCACATCCTCGGCGCTGATCTCACCGATCACGCTCTCCTTGCCTGCGTACGGCTCTGCGTTGAAAGACGCGCACTCGAGCACCTTGCCGAGGTAGTAGGAGAGGTCCTCCGGGTAGCCGGCGCGGATGGCGGGCGCCGCGAAGATGACCGCGTCGGAGCTGCGTCCGCCGATGATCACCTCGGCGCCGCGGTTAAGCAGTTCGATGTACGGGTGCACGCCCGCAACGGCGACGATGCGGTCGGTGGCGTCCAACTCCTCTAGGGTGAGGTCGCCGCGGCCATCGAGGCCAGTCACGGCGTCGCCCGAGGTCATCTTGCGGCGCAGGTAAGACTTGGGCACTTCGGAGTAGAAGTACCCGAGTTTGAACGGTGCCAGTTGGTGATCTGCCGCGATCTCGCGGATCATCTGCACGTACATGTCGACGCGGCTGTTGGAGCCGGTATCGCCGGCAGAGCCGATGAGCATCGGCACGCCGAGTTCGCGAGCGGCAAGCAGCATGTGCTCGAGGTCGTGGCGTTGCCATTCTTTCGGGGCCGTCGAGGTGTCGCTTCCGAGGGGCCCCGGCCCGATGTCGTCAGAACCGGAGTCGGCCAGTATGAAATCGGGCCGCGTGGCGACGCCCAGCTCGAAGCTCGCGACCTTCAAGGGTGCGAAGCCGAGGTGTCCGTTCGGGCATAAGAACCTCAGGGTGGGTCCGGCGTTGTTGCTCATCGTGCGGTCCTCTCGCGAACGTGTCGAGGAGTTGACTCTCTCACAGAGGGGTCCCCACCTCGAAGCGCTCTGTTGCAAGATTGTACATCTTACAGCAGTTGTTGCACGACGATAGCAGAGCCGCCCGCAACGGTCAACTTGCAGCAGTTCGGCAACCGCCCTCAGCCGCAGCGCACCCCACTGCCACCGCCGCCAGTCATCCCCTCGAAACCCCTACGCATCTCCAGCTCGCGGTGCGCCTCGGCCAACAGTCCGTAAACCCGCAAGGGCGCCGTGCCGCTGCTGACCTGCTCCTCGAGCGAGCGGCACAGCTCCATCAGCGCGTCGAGGCACAGCAACGCTGGTTCGGCGGGGCCCATCACCCTCGTCTCCTCGTTCACCTGCCGCCAGCTCCCATGCCGCGCACCGTACATCCGAGCGACTTAACGCCGACTTAAGGCCAGCCCCCGCGCACCGCTTTAGCTCGCCGTATACTCGCGGCAACAGC
>CALCHY010000152.1 GCA_937907415.1 uncultured Trueperaceae bacterium | reverse complement strand
CTTGGCGGGCGCGGACTTGGCGGGCGACGCCTTGGCGGCCGCAGGCTTCACCGCGGCGTCGCTTGCCGCGGGCTTCGCCTTCACGGCGCTAGCCTTGGTCGTCGCGGCTTTAGCTGCTGCGGCCTTGGTGGCGGGCGCCTTGGTCGCTGCCTTCTTCGTTGCCGCCGCCGGAACAGCGTCTGCTCCCGCAACCGAGTTGGCTGCTGGTTTCGCCTTCGTCTTGGCGGGCGCCTTGGCTTGTTCAGCCACTGGCGCTGCGGTCTTGGCCTTGACAGCCGACGCCTTGGCCGGTTTCGGCTTCGCCGCAGGCGTCTTGGCGGCCGCAGTCTTGGCCTTAGTTGCAGGGGTCTTGGTCCCCTTCGCGCTAGTCGCCTTGGTGCTCGTTGCTGCCTCTTCGCCAATCGTGGCGGCACCCTTAGCTCCAGTTGCCTTCACTTTGTCGGTCTTGATTTTGTCCGCCACCATTACCTCCCGAGAAGTCGCCGCGATGGCTTGTACGCGCGCACCATAGAGCCAAGACACGAACATGCGCACAGCACCTGATGCCGTGCGAACCTAAGTCTCACTTGGCTCCTCGAAATCGTCCTTACCCTGGTCACCTACTCGCTGGGTCCTGCTGCCTACCGTAGCTGGCTAGCCGTGCTACTGGCCGCGCTAGCTCGCATGTGGTCGCTCGCGCCGTTCGCAGCCATGAGGCGGGTACCTACGGCCTGCAGCCCGCGAAAGAGAATAGTAGCACGTTGACGCACCCGCCGTGGTAGCGCAGGACGCACCAACTCTTCATCAATCGGCCAGCGCCGATGGTGCTAGTTGCCGTCAGGAACGAGGCGTTCGAAGGTTTTGCACTCTACGTTCGAGCACGGCCGCGCCTCCTGGGCCTTGCCTAGGGACAAACGTCCCATATATCATCGTTCTCAAACCGAGTTGCGTTTGGGCTTCGTCCCCCACTTCCCACGGGGCCGGCCACGCAGGCCAAGTCGGATCACTCATTTCGGAGCGGTCCGCGCGAACCCCAAGCCACGAGCCTCATGGAGGGCTCAGAACCGGGAACCGGACGGCCGAAGTCCACGCACTACATACGGAGGTCCGAAGGATGTTCAGCAGAGCCACCAAGTCAGTCGCGCTTCTCGCGTCACTGGCGTTGATTGGAATCGGTTTCCAAGTAGCGGCGCAGGTCGCGACCCCTGCCGACCTCGACGTAGTCGCCAACGCGGACTACGGCGACGTGCTGGCCACGCCAGGCGGCAACTCTCTCTACCTCTACGTCGAGGACAGTGACGGCACAAGCGTCTGCGTCGACGCGTGCGCCAACAACTGGCCCGCTCTCCTCGTCGGTGACGACGGCGTAGCAACGGCCGGCTCCGGCGTTGACCAGGCGCTCCTCGGCACCACGACGCGTGCTGACGGCGGCGTTCAGATCACGTACAACGGCCACCCCCTCTACACGTTCCGCCGCGACACGGCAGAGGGCACGACCCGCGGCCAGAAGTTGGGCGACGCGTACTTCCTGGTCTCTCCCAAGGGCGACGCCGTTACTGACAAGCTTTCCCAACAGAAAGTCGCGATCGACCCGGCCGCCTTCGAAGCGCTCATGGCCGACGGTGGTCACCTCTTCACGGCGAACTGCGCGGTCTGCCACGGCGCCACTGGCGGCGGCGGCATCGGCCCCGCGCTCGCCGGCAACTCGGTCTTGGGTAACACCTCGTTCGTCACCGAGCGCATCATCCACGGTTTCATCGAGCACGGCATGCCGGGCTTCGGCAACGCCCTCGTCGACCATCAGATCGCGGCCGTAGCTACCTTCGTCCGCAACTCGTGGGGCAACGATTATGGTGCCGTGCTTGACGAGGAGGTGACCGAGCAGCGCTAAGAGAGTCCTGAGCGCTACGGCGCGACGTCCTCGAGTCAAGAGCAAGAACCTACCTCACGGCACTAGAGGCAAGTTTTCGAAAGGCAACGGTGGCAACCGAATGACGAACAAGAAAACCTCCCAGCGGGGCTGGCGCAAGGCCATCACCCTCCTGGCTCTCGCCCTTGCAGTCCTGCTCACCCTCGGCGCGGCTTCTGCCAACGCCGAGTTGCTCCGCATCCAGCGCGACGCGAGCCAATGGGCGATGGCGAACGGCAACTACCAAGGTTGGAACTACAGCCCGCTGAGCCAGATCACCAACTACAACGTCAAGAACCTCCAGGTGAAGTGGACGCTTCAGCTTGGCGTCACCGACTCGCTTGAGGCGCCCCCCCTCGTCATCGGCAACACGATGTACATCCTGACGCCAAAGCCGAACACCGTTTACGCGCTCGATCTAGCGCGTGAAGGCTATATCCTCTGGTCGTACCGCGTTGACCAGCCGAACCTCGACCAGGCCAAGGCCTGCTGTGGTGCTCAGTCGCGCGGCCTGGCTTATGCCGACGGCAAGATCATCCTCAACTCGCTCGACGGCCAGCTCATCGCGCTGAACGCCACGACCGGCGAGGTCATCTGGAACACCCAGGTCACCGACCTCAGCATCACGGAGACCACCACCAACGCCCCGCTCATCGTTGGCAACAACATCCTCATCGGCAACGAAGGCGGTGAGCGCGGCATCCGTGGTTGGGTCGCCGCCCACGACCTTCAGACCGGTGAACAGCTCTGGAAGTACTACAGCACCGGCCCGAACGAAGACATGGGCATCGGCGAGCGCTGGGCGCCCTTCTACGCGTCCGACAAGGTTGCCAACCCCGGCGTAGACAGCTGGTACGGCGACTCCTGGAAGCTCGGCGGCGGCACCACGTGGGGCTACTTCACCTACGACCCGGAGTCGAACCTCTTCTACTACGGCACCGCCAACTGCGCGCCGTGGAACCCCGACTACCGCCGCGACCCCGCCACTGCGCCGGGCCTCGACCAGTACACCTCCAAGTACTGCGCATCGACCATCGCACGTGACGCCACCACCGGCGAGATGATCTGGGCTTACTCCAACACCCCGCAGGACCAGTGGGACTTCGACGAACCAGGCCAGAACTTCATCGCCGACATCACCATCGACGGCAAGCTCGTCAAGGCCCTCATCAAGCCCGCTCGCAACGGCTTCTTCTACGTCTTCGACCGCCTCACCGGCGAGCTGATGGCCGAGCCGTTCGCGTACACCAACGTGACCTGGGCAAGCAGCGTCGACATGGAGACGGGCATGCCCGTCTACAACGAAGCCGCCCTCACCTACACCGACGTCCCGACCGAAGTCCAGGTCTGCCCGTTCATCGCAGGCAACAACTGGGCAAACGACGCCTACTCGCCCCGCACCGGCCTCGTCTACTTCCAGGCCGAGAACCGTTGCGCAACCTTCACGGGCACCGAGAAGGAGTACACGCCGGGCGAGAGCTACATCAACATGTCGTTCACCAACATCGGCAACGGCCCTGGCGGCTGGCGCGGCGAACTGCAGGCCTGGGACCCAACGACTGGCCAGAAGGCCTGGGGCCTCAAGTCCGTCGTCTCCTCTGACGCCATGCCCGTCTTCGCCACCGCTGGCGACCTCATCTTCGGCGGCACCGACTCCGGCGAGTTCCGCGCAGTCGACGCCCGCAACGGCCAGGTTCTCTGGACCTTCCGCACGGGCTCCAACTTCCGCGGCTCCCCCATCAGCTTCACGGGCCCGGACGGCCGTCAGTTCATCGCCGTCGTGACCAGCCAGCTCCCATCCGACCCGCAGATCGGCGCCAACACGGCCGCTGACGCCGCCGGTCGCTACCGCCGCGCTGGCTCGACCCTGTACGTCTTCGGCCTGCAGTAAGTAGTTAAACGACCCTTCGGGGCGCGGGTAACACTGCACCCGAGTAGCAGGCAAGGTGCGGGGAGCGAGACTCCCCGCACCTCTTCTCTTGCATGAGGTCGGCGCTGGTTGACCGCCACACACGGCCACTAGGGCCACGCAAGCTAACTTGTTGCGAGAACTTCGCCCGGCCAGCGTTGCGGGCGGGAGAAAGAAAGTAGCCACTATGTCAAGACGAGCGAACTATCTGACGCCCCCAGGACGGGGTCAACCGCTATCTCGTTCAACTAGCGTCCAACGGGCCCTCGGCTGGCCGAGACTCGTCCCCTATCTGATATTCGCTTTCGCTGCGCTAACGCTCGCGGGGGCCCAGGCGCCCTCGACGCAAGCGGAACGCAGTTGGGAGCTGCGCGTTTGTGCTCCGCCCGACGAGCTGCCGTTCTCTAGCATCACTGGAGGCGGGTTCGAGAACCGCATCGCTGAGCTACTAGCCGACGAGTTGGGCGCCAGCCTCACCTACGACTGGACCGCCTTCACGAGCGACCTCATCGACCGGCACTTCGCAGAGGGCACCTGCGACGTGATCATGGGCGTGGCGGACGGCTTCGAGCGCGGCACGAACACCCTCACCTACTACCAGAGCCCTTACGTCATGGTCTACCGCAAGGACTCAGGCCTAAGCATCGACGACATGGACGACCCCGACCTGGCCGACTTGAGGCTCGGCGTCCAAGGGCTCGGAACCCCACCTCACGAGGCGCTGCGGCAACGCGGACTCCTCAAACAAGTGAGCCGCGTCTATGGCGGAGAAGAAGGTGAGGACCGCCTAGCTGGGCTGCTCAACGACGTAGTGGGAGGCGCCATCGACGTCGGTTTCAGCTGGGGGCCGGTCATCGGCTACTACGCTGCGCGCAGCGACGTTGACCTCGTTGTCAAACCCGTGGAGCCGGCGTTCGACTTCCCGTCGATCTTCCAGAACATCCCCATCACCATGGTCGTGCGCCGCGACGACGTCGCCATGCGAGACCGCCTCAACCGCGCCATCATCGCGCTCTGGGACGACATCCAGGCCGTGTTAGCCGAGTACGACATCCCCGTTCTCGACCTGGGCAGGCCGGTCCTTGGCGAAGCAGCCCACGACGCCTCCAGCCTGAGGATCGGAGTGGTCATCCCCATGCCAACGGGAGGACACACCCAAGTCGCGAGAGTGAACGACCTCGTCGGGAACGCGGCCCGCATGGGTGCGCTCTTCGCAGAGGGCGCGGCCAACTCGACGGCTTCGGAGGCCGGGCGCGACGCCCAGGTGCTGCTGGCGAGCAGCCCTAGCGAGGAGGCGGCGCACCGCGCCGCGCAAGCGCTCCTCGCGCGCGGAGAAGTCGACGCCCTCGTCGGAGGCATCGGCCGTGGCCAGGCCGAGGTGCTCGCCGACCTGGCCGCTGAGTACGGCGTGCCGTTCGTGAACATCGGCTCGACCAGCCTCTTGCTGCGCGAGACCTGCCAGCCGACCACGTTCCATGTCCAACCGTCCGCCGGCGCCTACCTCGACGCCATGGCGCGCCTCTACCGGACTGGAACGGCGTCACAGGACTGGTTCATCGTCCACCTGGACTCTGCGGAGGGCGACGCCCTCTCCGCTAGGGCCGCAGCGGCATTCACGGCGGTAGGCGACCGCGTAGTTGGCTCCGCCGCCGTCGAGGTCGAGCGTCCTCAGTACTTCGACGTGCTTGCAGACGCCAAGAGTTCTGGGGCTCAAGTCGTTGCGGTGCTGCTTGGCGCTGCGGATCAAGTGACCCTGGTCGGGCAAGCGGAAGACGCAGGCAGCGGGCTGCGTCTCGCCCCCTTCCCCGATCCGTTGACGCAAACGCGCGAGTTCCTCGCCTCCATCAACCGCTACGGCTCCGGCACGGCGATCGAGCGCCTCGAACTGTGGGACCCCACCATCAGCACGGGCGCGGCGGCAGACCTCAACAGTCGCTTCTCGTCTCGCTGGGGACAACCGTTCGACTCCCCAGCCTGGGCCGCTTATCAAGGTGTGTCCGTGCTCGTGGCGGCCTCGCGAGCAGGCACCACCAAGTCAGGCGCCGCCCTACACAGCGCGCTCTTGGAAGTCGACGCCGGCGCGACGGGCGCCAAAGGGCGGAACGTCGGCTTCCGTGCCAGCGACCACGAGTTGCGCCAACCCCTCTACGTCGTGAGGGTCAACCAGACAGCTACTTGGGGGGTTCAACTCTCACAGCGCCTAGCGGCAGGCACCCTGATAACCGCACTACCTAGCGGCGCTACGCCGACTAGTGCCGAGCTGGACGCCATCGGGTTGGCTGGCGGCGGCGTGGATTGCGGTTACTAGCCCCTACTCCCAGATGAGTAGGTCGTCGAACTTCGCGTCCTTCTGGTTGGCGCTCTGCACCGAGGACGTGACCGTCAGGTCGACCGGGGCAAGGGCTGGCGCGCCGAGGTTGGCCTCGGCGGCCGTAGCGGCGGCCAGCGCCGCCCACCTGGCGCTAGAACTGAACTCTGGCGCCTTGCGGTGACCCTCCGAGACGCGTTGCTGACGCCGGGCCTTGGTCTTGACCTCGGAAGTAGCGCGCCGCAACAACTCCTCCGCCTGCGCAGGTCGCAACGGCCGGGCGAAAAAGTAGCCCTGCGCCAAGTCGACTCCGAGGCGGCGGAGGAAGTTGCGTTGGAACGCCGTCTCGATCCCCTCAGCCACGATGTCCTTACCGAGCTTGTGCGCTAGCGCGCAGATGGCCTCCACTATGGGGCCAGCACCAGTGATGTCCGACGAGCTGGAAGGTGACTGCGGGCGCTCCCCATCGACCCCGAAGCTTCCGCGGTCGGTGTTACGCCACGAGCTACGGGCGCCGGAGACTTCCTCCGAGATGGTCAACGGCGCCGGCGCTAAGCCGGACACGAAGGAGCGGTCGATCTTGAGGGTGCGTATCGGCAGCCTCTGCAAGTAGGCGAGCGACGAGTAACCCGTCCCGAAGTCGTCTAACGCTATGCGCACGCCGAGGCGCTCGAGCCGCCCTAGTGTGCGAACAGCCAGCTCTTGATCGCGCACGAGCACGCTCTCGGTCACTTCGATCTCGAACAAGTCGGCTGGAACGCCGGAGTCCGCCAGGGCGCCCTTCACGGTGTCGTAGAAGGCCGGTTGGTGGAACTGCAGCGTGGAAACGTTCACGGCGACGCGCACGGGCTTGAGGCCGAGGCGTAGCCACTCCCGCTGCTGCATGGCGCTCTCGCGCAACGTCCAGTGCCCGATCGAGGCGATGAGGCCCGCCTCCTCGGCCACCGGAATGAACTCCGCCGGCGACACCATCCCGAGCTCAGGCGAACGCCAGCGCAGTAGTGCTTCGAAGCCGACGAGCGAGTCGTCACCAAGCCGAATCTGCGGCTGGTAAACGATCTCAAGCTGGTTCTCAGGCAAGGCCCGCCTGAGCTTACGCTCGAGTTCGAGCCGCCTGGAAAGGCGCGTGCGCACTTCAACCGTGCTGAAGTGGAAAGCGTTCTTGCCGCCTTGCTTAACCTGGTACATGGCGGCGTCGGCTGAGTGCAGTAGAGACTCAGTGTCGTGCCCGTCGCGCGGGTAGAGCGACACGCCGATACTGGCGGACACCTGCAACTCGCGTTCCTCGACGGTAAGCGGTGCGCCCAACGCACGAACTAGCGAGCGGGCGATGTGTCCAGCCGCTGCCTCGTCTCGCACACCCAACAGCGCGACCATGAACTCGTCGCCACCAACCCTGCCAACCAGATCGTTGGTGCGCACGTTGCCTAGCAGGACCTTGCCGACCTCAGCTAGGAGCTTGTCGCCAACGTCGTGACCGAAAGTATCGTTGACGAACTTGAAGCGGTCGAGGTCGACGAAGAGTAGCGCCAGCCCGCCGTCCGAGGCTTCTGCCTGTACGAGCTCCTGGCGGAGACGCTCCTCGAACGCCGAACGCACGAGCGCACCGGTGAGGGGGTCGACCAAGGCCCGTCGAGAAACGGCCCTCTCATGGCGCAGGTTGCGTTCCAGCTGCCTTAGCCACCCGATCACTAGGCCGGTCCCCCCGTACGCCACGAAGGCGAACGTTTGGTCGACCTGGAGTAGTTGAACCGGTTGCCACTGCGCGATCCCGAGCCCGCTGATGCGAACCTGCACGGCGAGGTAGCCGAGCACCCCACTCGCTAAGCCGCCAGCGGCTCCCCACAGCCAACCGCTGAACCCAACGACCACGAGCCCTACTAGGGGCGCGTAGTTGCCTGCTAGCTCGCTCACATGCGCGTAGCCAAGCAGGTAGGCGGTCCAGACGATCAGCGGCGCCAAGCGGCGCATCCAGGCAGTCATGTTGAGTTTTAGCTTAAGGGTCGAAAGTAACGGGCTTCTGACGCTGGCGTGTGAACAGTTTCACGAGTGAGCATTAACGCTTGCCTCACGCGGTCTTGATGACGCGCAGCGCGCTACCGGTTAGCATGTAGACCATCTCAAGCGTGGCGCGAATGCAGTGGCGGGGGCTGCTAGCGGTCTAGGACACCTGACGGGGCCCTGACCCGCACCACTCAAACTGAGCGCGGGCCAGACAGGCCCGGATCATTGGAGGCAGTGCATGAAGATTCGGATAGTTCCTCGCGTGTTGGTAGCTGCTGCGGCCGCGCTCGCCATCGGCGCGACAGCCTCGGCGCAAACCCTAACCATGGCCATGAGCGCCCAGCCAGACACCCTCGACCCACAGGTAACTTCCGCCACTGCCGCTTTCCAGGTCGGCAAGTCCATCTACGACGGCCTCGTCGAAGTCGACCAGAGCGGCCGGATCGTCCCGGCCCTCGCCAAGTCGTACTCCATCAGCGCGGACGGCCTCGCGTACACCTTCGAACTGAACGACGCCACTTTCCATGACGGCACGGCGTTCGACTCTGCAGACGTCGTCGCTACCCTAGGGCGCATCTCGGCGGAGGCCACCGCCTCACCGAAGGCCAGCGAGTTCACCAACATCACCTCCGTCGTGCCAAACGGCGACCACGCCGTCACCGTCAACCTCGCCAAGCCAACCCCAGCGCTGCTCGCCTCCCTCGCCTCCGGTTGGGGTGCGATGCTCCCAAGCGAGAAGCTCGCTGAGGGTCACGACTTCGGCAACGAACCAGTCGGCACCGGCCCCTTCAAGCTGGCGTCGTGGGTACGTGACAACGCCATAACCCTCAGCCGCAACGCCGACTACTACCAGGGCGCGCCAGCGCTCGAGCAGGTAGTCATCCGCTTCGTCAGCGACTCTGCCGTCCAGTACCAAGGTCTATCGACCGGTGAGTTCGACATCATCGACACCGTCCCGCAAGCGCAGCAAGCGGCAGTCGAATCCAACCCGGCGCTCGCGCTCGTCCGCGAACCCTCCGGCCTGGTGCTCGTGGCCGGCATCAACGCCCGCCTGCCATACCTGAACGACGCCCGCGTGCGTCGCGCTCTCAACATGGCCGTCGACACCGAGATCGTCCTCGAGGTCGCGTACGGCGGCGGCACTCAGGTCGGCACGTTCATGGAAGCCGGCAGCCCGTGGTACCCGGAGTCCGTCACGCCGTTCGCTTTCGACCCTGAGAAGGCCAAGGCCCTCCTGAAGGACGCTGGCGTTCCCTCCGACTTCACGATCAAGCTCGTCCTCCCGCAGCCTTACCCGCAGCACATCCAGGCCGGCCAGATCGTGCAGGACTTCCTTCGTGACGTCGGCGTCAACGCCGAGATCTCCATCGTCGAGTGGGGCGTCTGGCTCTCGGAGATCTACGGCGGCCCGCACGACTTCGGCATGACGGTTGTCGGGCACACCGGCAAGCTCGACCCTTCAGGGCGCCTTACCGGCCTCGGTACCGACCGCAACTACACCGGTGTCGTCGACGACGAGGTCGCCAACTGGATCGCTACGGCCAACATCACCTCCGACCCAGCCATGCGGCACTCGCTCTACTCGCAGGCCCTCATCCGCATCCACGACGACGCGCCGTTCATCTTCTTCGGCACGCCCGACCGGGTTTACGGCAAGAAGGCAGGCGTGGTCGGCTTCTGGATGACGCCGCTCCTCGACTCGTTCGACTTCCGCGCCGCGCACTTCGAGTGACCGTGGGTGGCGGTAACCGCCGCCGCACCTGAACGAGCTACTAACACGGGTGGGGCCAGCCGCTAGGCGCCCCACCCGTGACGCTTACTACCTCCCCCACCGCAGAGCGCAGGCGCGGGTTGACCGAACGGGAAGTCGTGTCAAGGTATCTACTGATCCAAACCGTATCTTTCGTAATCACGCTATGGGCGGTGCTCACGCTCGTGTTCCTCGCCATGCGCGCCCTTCCTGGCGACGCCGCCACCATCATGGGCGGCCTAGACGCTAGCGCCTCACAAGTAAGCGCCATGCGTGCACAGCTTGGGTTGGACCGCTCCCTGCCCGCGCAGTACATCACCTACCTTAGCGACGTCGCGCAAGGCGACCTCGGCGCTTCCCTACGCGAACGCCGCCCCGTAGTGCGCGTGCTCGTCGACCGCATGCCCGTCACCCTGACGGTGGCCAGCATGGCGTTCGTCATCTCCCTAGTCTTGGGTTTAGGGCTTGGCCTGCTTGCCGGGCTACGGCCGGGCGGGACATTCGACCGCGTGGCCCTCCTCTTCACTACCGTGGCGCTTGCTCTGCCAGAGTTCTGGTTCGGGTTCCTGCTCATATTGCTATTCGCGGTGCAGCTAGGTTGGTTCCCCGTGCTTGGCCTACCGCCGCAGGGGCTAACTCTCGCCGCCAGCTGGCACCTGCTGTTACCGGCGGTCACACTCGCCATCCCGCGGGCAGCGCAGGTAGCGCGGCTGGCGCGGGCCAGGGTGTTGGAAGAGCGCAGCTCCGATTACGTGCGCACCGCCCGCAGTAAAGGCCTGCGGCCTTGGGCGGTGGCGAAGCACATCGCCAGCAACTCCCTGCCGGGCACCATCCCGCTGCTAGCGTTAGAGCTCGGTGGCCTGTTGACGGGCACCATCGTCGTCGAGCAGGTGTTCGGCCTTCCCGGCCTGGGCGCCACGATCCTCGGCGCCATCGGGGCGCGCGACTATCCAGTCGTGCAGGGCGTAACCATCCTCGCGGTGACCGTCTACGTGCTCGTCAACTGGCTGGCGGACATCATGCAGGTCGTCACGGACCCACGCTTGAGGGTCTCGTGAACCGCGCCCGCTTCGGCACCGTTCTCTTCGTCATCATCGCGCTCGCGGCCGTCTTCGCACCGCAACTTAGCGGCTACGATCCGATCAAGCCCGACTACCGCGCCAGGTACGCCCCGCCTAGCACGACTCACCCTCTCGGCACGGACGGCCTCGGCCGCGACGTGCTAGCGCGGTCGCTCGCTGGTGGCCGCGTGTCGCTGGTCGTCGCGCTGTCCGCCACGCTCCTGACCCTCACGCTTGGCGGCGTACTCGGCGTAGTGGCAGCGGGCCTCGGCGGCGTGACTGACACGGTGCTCTCGCGCGTGTTCGATGCCCTGCTGGCGTTCCCCGGCTTCCTGCTCATCCTGCTGGTCGTGGCGAGCCTAGGCGGTGGCACGTTGCAAACCATCATGGCCATGGGGGTGGCCGGCTCACCCGTGTTCTTCCGGCTGGCGCGGTCGTTCACGCGTAACGAGATGAAGGCGGAGTACGTCACGGCGGCGGGCGCCCTCGGCGCCACGCGCGGTCGTCAGCTCATGCGCCACGCCGTACCCAACTTCCTCGGGAGCATGGTCGTGCAGGTCGCTAGCACCGCCGCCGCTTTCCTGCTGGTCGAGGCGTCCTTATCGTTCCTCGGCCTTGGCGTGCCGCTGCCAACCCCAAGTTGGGGTAACGTGCTGCAAGACGCACGCTCGTTCCTCACGACGCAACCGTGGGCGGCGGTAGGACCGGGCGTCTTCCTGGCTAGTGCCTCCCTGTCATTCCAGTTCATGTCTGACGGCATGCGCGACATGCTCGACCGCCGTTCGTAACGAGGCCGTATGATTGCCAGCATGTGGATCCACTCGCTTGATGACCGCGTGCTTAACTCTGCCCTCTTCGAGAGCCTCGAGATCATCGAGTCGTTCCCGGAGGACACCGACCCCGAGCAGGTCGAAGCCGAACTCGTCGAGCCAGAGTTCTTCGAGATCGTCGCAGTCATGTCATCTGGCGACGAGGCGCTCCTCCACCATTGCGAGGACGCCGACGAGGCCTACCTCGTATACGACCTGTTGGCTGCCACGTTGGCGCGGGGCACGTACCGCGACGGCAGTTCCATCCTGGAGCCGACTTCGGTTCATCTCCTGCTCGAACGCGAGCGTCAATCACACAACTGACCTGGCGAGAGTCAGGCCAGGCGCAGGGGCGGAAGCACGCCCAGTTCCTCGACGACCCCGATGCGGGTCGTGCGCGGGAAGCGCGGCGTCAAGTGCGCCGTCACGGCCTCCGCAGTTTCCCCGTCTACCACCAGCAGCAAGCCGCCGCTCGTCTGAGGGTCGACTAACGTCAACCAGGTGACGGGGTCGAGGGCCGCGCGGCCCGTCACGGACGATGCCACGTAACGCTCGTTGCTCGCGTGCGCTCTGGTCAGGTTGCCGGCAGCGAGCGCTTCCCTGGCGCCAGGTAACGTCGGCACACTCTCCGGCCGCAAGCGCAACCCAACACCAGAGGCGTTCGCCACGTGCAGCGCGTGACCTAACAGCCCGAAACCCGTCACGTCCGTAGCAGCGTGCACCGCGGCGTGCAACTCGTCAGGCAGGTCGTGGCGGTTGATCTGGCGCATCGAGGCGGTCGCGCTGCGCAAGTCGGCTGGCGCGATCTCGCCCGACTTGAGCGCGGCCGAGAGCGTGCCAGTGCCGATTGCCTTCGTGAGGATCACGACGTCGCCAACGCGGGCGCCGGCGTTCGTCCACAGGCGTTCAGGGTGCGCTAAGCCGGCAACGCTGAAGCCGAACTTGAGGGTGTCATCCTCGATCGAGTGACCGCCAACCAGCAGCGCCCCTGCCTCGGTGATGACCTCGCTGGCGCCAGCCATGAGCTCAGTTAGGACATCGTTGTCGAGCACGCCAAGCGGATAGGCGAGGATGGTCAGCGCGCTGATGGGTCGACCGCCCATGGCGAACACGTCCGAGAGCGCGTTGGCGGCGGCGACGGCCCCGAAATCGCGCGGGTCATCGAGGATGGGAGTGAAGAAGTCGAGGGTCTGGATGAGCGCCTGTTCCGGGTTGAGGCGCAAGACGGCCGCATCATCGAGGTGCTCTGTGCCGACGAGCAGGTCGGGGTGCGTTACCTTCGGCAGCCCGCGCACGAGCTCGGAGAGCGTGCCTGCCGCGATCTTAGCGGCACAGCCGCCCTTCTTGACCGTGCTGGTCAGGCGCACTGGCGCCCCTCCTACCGCTTTTCCGTCAGCCACGCAACGACCGCCTCCTCATCACCGGCGAACACGACCGGGCGCGCCAGTTTATCCAATGAGCGGCGGTACAGCGGGTCGTAGTGCTCGCGCAGCAGCGTCGCTATCCAGTCGAGGTGAGCAGCTTCGTCCACCCACGCTGCGGCGGTGCTCGCTAGCTCCGACACCCTTGACGTCAGCTTCGCGGTCAGCGCGCCCCCTAAGCGGCGCTTGAGGTGCCCGATCGACGCCTGCAGATCCTCAGCCACCGCCTGGCGCCCCGCCGCGGCGGTGGCGCAGGCGACGTACTCGCGGTAGATGGCGGTAGCGCGAGCCTCGAGGGTAGTTTCGAGCACGACGAGCGGCGCCACTTGCATGGCGTCATACAGGGGGTCCGGCACGGTCCGCTTGCCTACGTAACGCGACTCGTCCTCGACCACGAGCCTCGTGGCCTGGCTCAGGACGAGTTCGGCCGCGAGGGCGTTCTCGAACGTTTGCTGGCTTGGCTGAGGCTCCGCCACGTGCCCGAAGGCGCTGCCGCGGTGCCGGGCGAGGCCTTCAAGGTCGACGGCCTGGAGGTCGCCGCCCCTACCGTCGTCCAGTCGCCGAAGCAGCCTCGTCTTACCGGAACCCGTGAGGCCGGCGAGCACCACCAAGCTCTTGCCCTCCACTGCTGGCGCTAGGGAGGCCAGCAAGTGTGCACGCAGCGCCCGGTAGCCGCCAGTCACTTGCATGGCGTTCGGCCGGTCGATGAACTCGACGACGAGCTTGCTCCGCTCGCCGCCGCGCCAGCACGCCACCGCGGTGGGCCGCGCGTCGCCGTCCACCGCTGCGCGCCACGCTTGCACCCTACGGAGGCGGTTGGGTTCGAGGAGTCGATGACCGAGTGCCGTTGCTGCGGCCTGCCCAGCTTCCGCGTAGCGCAGGCCGACTAGGTGCCGCTCCTCGTCGGTGAGCAGCGGGAGCGCCACCGCGCCAGGGAGGGCGCCGCTGGCGACCTCGACCGGCGCCCTCACGTCGATCAGTTGGTAAGGCGCCCTCCCACCACCACTCGGGTAGATGTCGGAGGGCGTCAGGTTCATGAGCGCCAGGATATCCGCCTAACCGGCGCGCTGGCCGCTTGGCGCTACCAGGCTCAAGCGTCGAGGGTGAGGCTCCGCAGGTCGCGGGGGTAGTTCGTGAGGAACTCGATGCCGCTCTCGGTGACGAGCACGGTGTCCGAGTGCCTGAAGCCACCCAGTCCGGGTACGTAAAGGCCGGGTTCCACGCTCAGGATGGTGCCAGGCAAGAGTACGCCGTCGTAACCCCGGTCGAGGAAGGGGCTCTCGTGGATGCGCTGGCCGAGCCCATGCCCAACGTGGTGACGCCAGTGATCCCAGAGCCCGTGCTCGTCGACGTAAGCGCGCATGGCGAGGTCGACGGAGGCCGCGCTCGCGCCCGGCTTGATCGCGGCGAAGCAGATGTCCTGCAGCGCCAGCATGTGCCCGAAGAAGAGCTTCTGTTCCGGGCTTGGCTCGCCTAGGAACATGGTGCGTTCGAGCTCGCTAAGGTAACCCCATACGTCTGCGCCAGCGCCGGTCACGAGCGTGTCGCCGCGCTGGAAGACGGCGTTGCTGGCAAGCGCGTGAGGCAGAGCGCTAGCCGCGCCGATCTGGCCGCGGTAGATGGCGAGCGCCCCGCGGATCCACTTGTTGCGCTGACGGTAGTCGGGCCCCAGTTCGGTCGCTAGCGCGCGGCTAGCCGCGCCGCAGGCGACGGCAACAACGTCGTCCTCACGCAACCCGACCTTCGTGCCGTCTTGCAGCAGGCGGTGCGCGTACGCGCCCCAGCGGGCGCTCTCACGCACGAGCGCCACCTCATGCTCCGACTTGCTTGCCATCTGCGCGTCGAGCTGCACGGTGACGCCTACTACCGGCACGCTCGTGATCCCACTGAGGGGCAAAGGCACGTAACCCATGACTGGCGGATAGCCATCGTGGTCGACTCCGAGACCATGGCGTCCGATGCCTTGCGCGGCTAGTTCCTCGAGCAGGAGCCTTAGCGGGTGGGTCTCACCCGGGTACTCCGGGTAGTCGGCTACGCGTTCGACGTCGGCCAACGCCTGCGCGTGTTCGCGCTCGAGGCGCGGCACGAACAGCGTGCGCTCGCCATCCGGGCTGATGATGAGCGCTATCGGCCTTTCGGTCGGCGAGAAGACGAAGCCAGTGAAGTACTGGATGTACTGGTCGTCGAAGAGCACGAGGGCGTCGATGTTGCCGCCAAGGCGGTCGAATGCCGCCCGCGCCCTGGTAGCGCGTTCCGAGCGGGTGATGGGGCTCAACGCCCCACCACCGACGGGGGCGTTCAAGCAAGCACCCTGCGCTCCAGGAACTCCCTAACGGCCTTGTGCCACGCTTCGCGTTCCTCGTTCTGCGGGCCATGGCCGCTGTTCTCGAAGATCACGAGCTCGGAGTCGGGCAGCAGGGCGTGCAGCTCCTCGCTGGCAGGCAGCGGGGTGATCCAGTCGTGGCGCCCGACCGTTATCAGCACTGGCGCGGTTAGCTCCCCGAGGAGCGGCCTTAAGTCGAACGTGGTCTGGTTGTGAGCGAACGCGTAGTTGTGCGTCGCGTAGTGGAGCTGCATGGCGGCGACCTGCCTTGCGTCCCGCTCGGCGTCGTAGGTCGTCGTGTAGAGCGGCATGATCATGGTGATGAGCGCGCGGAAGTCGTCGTCTGACGTGGTGTGGCCAGCGAACAGTCGCTCTAGGCCGGGCACGTCCATCGGGTAAGGACTCTCCAAGGCCATGCGCATGGCTTCGCCCTTGTGGCCCGAGTGCGCCGCCGTGTCGCGCAGGACGACGGCGGTAACGTGCTGCGGGTAGCGCAGGGCGTACTCCTGGGCGAGGTAGCCGCCGTACGATCCGCCAGCTATCACGACCTTGTCGCCTAGGTCGAGCGCCTTGCGCACGGCGTCCGTGTCCGCCGCGAACTGCGCGTGCGTGTAAGGCGGGGTGTCTGAGCTGGCGCCGGAGCCGCGCTGGTCGTAACTGACGACCCTGAAGCGGTCGGTGAACGCGGCGTACACGTCCCAGTCGTTACGCCTGCTGCCCATGCCAGGCGCGCCGTGCAGCGTGATGATGGCCGGCTTGGTGTGCGCCTGAGGGTCGGTGCGTCCGCTGTCGTCGACCTCCAGTAGCGCGCCGTTAACTTCCAGCGTGAAGGTCGTTGCCGTCGCCTCGGCCTTGCCGGTGCCTGGAGCGCTCACTTGGCCCAGACTTCCTTCAGTACCCGCATGACGTTGCCGCCGACGGCCTTGCCGATGTCGTCGTCGCTGTAGCCGTGCTTGACGAGCCAGCGCACGATGTTGGGGAACGCCTCGGCCGGGCTCTCGAGCCCGTCGACGAACTCGACCTTGGGGTACTCGAGGCCACCGCGCGACGCGCCGATGCTAAGAGCGTCGGTGAGGGTCGTGTGCAGGCCGACGTGGTCGCCGAACAGCACGTCTGGGCCGAAGGCGACGTGGTCGATGCCGACGAGGTCGACACAGTACTCGAAGTGCTCCATGAACGACTCAATGGTGTGGCGCGGGTGCTTGCTCGTGATGGTCGTGTGCGGCGCCGCCTCGATGCCGATGACGCCGCCCTTCGCCGCGCACGCCTTGATGATGTCGTCTGGCTTGAGCCTGCGCGAGTTCCATAACGCCCTGGCGCCCGCGTGGGTGATGAAGATCGGTTTGCTGCTCACCTCGATGGTGTCCATCGAGGTCTGGTCGCCAGAGTGGCTGATGTCGATAGCGAGGCCGAGCTTGTTCATGCGCTCAACGGCCTTGCGACCGAACGTCGTCAGCCCGCCGTCGCGTGGCTCCTTCAGACCGCCACCGAGCGCGTTTCCTTCGCTGTAAGCGATGCCGATGCTGCGCACGCCGAGGCCGTAGAGGACGTCTAGGCGGTCGAGCTCGTTCTCGATCATCGCCGCGCCCTCGAGGCTGACGATGAACGCGATCCTGCCCTCTGCCTTGGCTTGGACGATCTGCTCGGTCGTGGTGCAGAGGACCACCATGTCTTGGTGAGCGATGTCGGAGAGACGCAGACCCAAGTCGGTGATGACGTCGTCCCACTTCCAGCCGCCACGCGAGTGGATCATGGCGGTGCCGTTCATGAGGTTGTCGAACACGGCGTCAAGGCCGCTGATCGCGAGGCCCTCGTAGCCAGTGAAATCGCGGCCCCAGCGGCGAAACTCGAAGAACTGGCTGAGGTCCTTCGGTGCGATGAAGCAGTGGTCGTGCAGCGAGATCATCAGCTTCTCGCCGAAGAGGCGCTTGACGCGCTCCTCCTGCTCGGGCGTCACCGCGACCTTGTTGGATGCGACGCGGTTGAGTACGGGCGCGAGCTCGAACTCCTTGTAGTCGACTCCTGCCTCGAGGAACTGGAAAGACTTGTAACCGTCGTAACGCTTGTCTTGCATTGTTACTCCCTTCATAGGGTGTGCTGAGGCGCTTGATCCCCGGCCACGCGCGTGGATGCGTTCCCCGCTACGCGCGGGGGTCGAACATGTCGCGCAGGGCGTTGCCAAGCACGTTGAATGCCAGCACGGTGATGGCGATGAATAGGCCTGGGTAGATGGCGAGCTCCGGCTTCAACCACAAGTACGACTGCGCGTTCTGGAGCATGTTGCCCCACGACGCGAGCGGCGGTTGGATGCCAAGCCCAAGGTAAGAGAGACCCGCTTCCGTGAGGATCGCCCAACCGACGCCTAGCGAGGCGAGGACGATGGCCTGCGGCACGACTTGCGGTAGGACGTGCTTGAGCATGGTGCGGGGGTGGGTGGCGCCCAGCGCGCGAGCGGCCTCGATGAACTCGTAACCGCGCACCTTCACGAACTCGGCGTGCACGACGCGCGCCATCTGAGCCCAGAAGCCGATGCCGACGGTGACGATGACCGTGATGGGGTGGTTACCGAACGCCGTGACGACCACGAGGATGAGGAAGAAGTTCGGGATGGCCATGAAGACGTCTACCAGCCGCATGATCATGACTTCGGTGCGGCCCCTGAAGTAGCCGGCGAGGCCACCTGCGATGGTGCCGATGGTGAGGCCGACCACCATGGCGAGGAGGCCGACGCTCAACGAAACGCGGCCGCCCGCCAGGACTCTGGCGAGGACGTCCCTACCGAGCTCGTCAGTGCCGAGGAGGTGCTCGGCGCTTGGGGCCTTGAGGGTGTTGCGCGCGTCGGTGCGGTTGGGCGCTTGCGCGTAGATGACGGGGCCGAGCGTGACGGCCAAACCGAGCACGACGAGGAGTAAAAGCGCAACGATGCCGAGCGGTTGGCGCCGAACCTTGCGCCACAGCTTAGCTGAACTGGCGCTGGCTTCCGGTGCCGTCTGCGGCGCGCTAGTTGCGGCACTGTCAGTCATGGCGGATCCGTGGGTCAACGACCGCGTAGAGCAGGTCGACGAGGAGGTTGACGGCCACGACGAGGAGGCCTGCAAGCAGCGTCGCGCCGAGGATGACGGGGTAGTCGCGGCCGTTGGCCGCCTCGATGGCCAAGCGCCCGAGGCCAGGCCAGCCGAACACGCTCTCGATGACGACGGAGCCCGAGAAGAGCGCGGTCGTCACGAGCCCGAGCACGGCCAGGACGGGCACGAGGGCGTTCTTGAAGGCGTGCTTGAAGAGCACCCGGTTAGGTGGCAGGCCCTTACCCTTGGCGGTGCGCACGTAGTCAGCGCGGTTGACCTCGAGCAGCGCGGAGCGCGTCACGCGCACGACGTTAGGCATGAGCGTGAACGCCAGGACGCCTGCTGGCATGACGAGGTGCTTGAGGCGGTCGAGGAAGTCGGCGGAGCGCCCAGAACTGACGATGCCTGAGGCAGGCAACCAGCGCAGCTCGACCGCGAAGAGGATGATGGCGACGATCCCCAGCCAGAAGCCGGGGATCGACATGCCGAGGGTGGTGATGGTGCTGACCAGGTGGTCAACCCAACCGTTGCGGTAGACGGCGGCCAGCGTCCCGAGCAGGATGCCGAGGATGGTGGCCGTCAGGAGCGCCGCGAGGCCGAGGGTGAGGGTGTTCGGTAGCCGCTGCTTGAGGAGCAACGCTACCGGCAGGCCCTGGTTGTAGCTGACGCCAAGGTCACCGCGCACTACCCCGCCCAACCACTTGCCGTAGCGCACGAGGACGGGGTCGTCTAGGCCGTAGAGCTTCAGGAGCGCTTCGCGTTCAGACGCCGTGCGTTCGAAGCTGACGGCAGCGGACGGTCCGCCTGGCGCCAGGTTGATGAGGAAGAACGTCACCACCGAGACGAGCCACAGCACGATGATGCCAAGCCCGATCCTGCGGAGGATGTACGCGGTCACCTAGGCTCCTAAGCTGGTTACGGCTTGACGAACCAGTTGAACGAGTACTGGAAGTTCGCTGCGCTATTGATGTCGTACATGCCGCCGATGCGCGTGTTGCGCACCGCGATCATGTCCGGGTACCAGAGGAAGAGGTAAGGCAGTTCCTCGGCGATGATCTGCTGCACCTGGTTGTAGATGGCGATCTGGCCGTCGAGTGTGGTGGCTGCGCGGCCTTCTTCCCAGAGGGCGTCGAGTTCGGGGTTGCGGTAGTTGGGGATGTTGTTGCCGACATCGGCTGCCGACGAGGCGAAGTAGCCGGACTGGTCCGGGGTCGGCGGGGTGCTCCACCACGCCAGCATGGCGTCGTAGTCGCGGTTGACGACGGCCTTCTGGATGAAGGCGTTCCACTCGATGGTGTCCACCTTCACTTCGACGCCGACGTCTTCCCAGTACTGCTGGACGAGCAGCGTGGCTGGCACGAGGTAACCGAACTGGCCGGTCGGCATGTCGATGGTGAGGCGCTCGCCGTCCTTCTGCAGGATGCCGTCCGCGCCTGGCGTCCAGCCTGCGTCTGCGAGGAGGGACTTGGCGCGTTCAGGGTCGTACGGCCAGTGGGCGACGTCGGTGTCGTAGAAGGCCTGGAGGAGGGGGGCGATCGGTCCGGTCGCTTCGACGCCGTAGCCCTCGACGATAGCGCTGATCATGGCCTCGCGGTCGATGGCGCTGAGGAGCGCCTGGCGCATGCGTACGTCCTGGAAGCGCGGGTCGTCGAGGTTGAGGGCGACGAAGTACCAGATGTTCTGGCTCTGGCGGATGACCTCGAGGTTGGGGTTACGCGACACGCCCGCGAGGAGCGCCGGGTTGGTGATAGACACCATGTCGAGGCCGCCGGCGAGGAGCTGCGCTACTTGGGCGTTGCCGTCGGGAATGATGTTGAAGGTGATCGAGGCGAGCTTGGGCTTCGGGCCCCAGTAGTTCTCGTTCGGCACGAGGCGAACGTAGGCGCCAGAGACGAACTCGTCGACGCGGTACGGGCCGGTCACGACGGGCTTGCCCTTGTTGAACGACGCGACGGTCAGCGGGTTCTCCGCGCCCTTGAGCACGTGCTCCGGCAGCATGCCCGAGTAGTAGGCGAGGTAGTAGGGCAGCGAGGAGAAGGGGCGGTTGAGTTCGAAGACGACGGTGTAATCGTCGACCTTGACAACCCGGTCTACGGGCGTGAACGTCGAGGCGCGGTTGGCGCCGAGTTCCTTGACGAGGATGGCGTCGTTGAAGGTGAAGACGACGTCGTCCGCGTTGAACTTCTCGCCGTCCGACCAGGTGACGTCCTGGCGCAGGTGGAAGGTCCAGCTAAGGCCATCGGCCGCGGTCTCCCAGCTCTCGGCGAGGCCTGGGGCTGGGCGCAGGTCGGTCGGGTCGTAACGCACGAGCTGGTCGAAGAGGATCGTGTTGATGAGGTTCGACTCGATGACGGCCGAGGCGTTCCACGGGTTGAGGGTTGGGTCGGCGTTGGTCGCGAAGGTCAACGAACCCTTCGGGTCGTAGTCCTGCGCGCTGGCCGTTAGGGCCGAGGCGGCTACGAGCAGCAGTGCAGCTGCGAGTAGCCTACGAGCTTTACGAAAGACACGGATCGGGGGCATGCGGTCCTCCTTGAGATTCCTCACCCTGAGTAGCCGAGGCCCTGCGAGATGGTCTTGGCGACTCGGACGATGAGCGGTGCGAAGCGCGTCAGCTCGCCTTGGCCGACGCGGAACGATGGGCCTCCGACGCTGACGGCGCCAACGACTTGGCCACTGCCGTCGAAGATGGGCGCACCGACACCGCGGGCGCCCTCGTCGAAGTCCTCGTCACTGATCGAGTAACCGCGCTCGCGGGTGGCCTCGAGTTCCTCGGCGAGGAGTTGAGCGTCGCGCAGCGTGGTGGCGGAGTAGCTGGGGTAAGAGGCGAGCCTACCGAGGATGCGCGCGCGCCTGCCCTCGTCGAGGAACGCGAGCATCGCCTTCGGTCCGGCGCCAGCGTGCAGCGGCACTGCTTGGCCGAGCACCGAAGCGAGGCGCACCTTGTGGGCACTCTCGCGGCGGTCAAGGCAGACCGCTTGGTCACCAGCCAGGGCGTTGAGGTTCACGGATTCCCCTGTCTCGTCGGCCAGCGCGTCCAGTTGCGGTGAAGCGACCTCGACGAGCGTGTGGGGCCGCCCGTGGGCGCTGGCCGCGCTGAGGACGTTGGCGATAGGGGTGACGGTGTAGCGACCGCTACTGTCTGCGACGATGAAACCACCAGCTTCGAGGGTGCGAAGTGAGCGGTAGAGCTGGTTCTTCTCGAACGGCGTCACCTGCTGCAGGTCGGCTAGGCCGTAGCGGTGCGGCGGCTTGCCGAACGCCAAGAGTACTTGGAGGGTGCGCAGAGCTGATTGGATGACGTACTGGTTTGGCAAGGTCATCTCCAGTGGAGGCCAAGTGACTGCCTTGAGTTTCGTATGGTGAGACGTTCTCGCATCGCCATACGCCGTGCCGATTGAGAGATGATAGTCGGCCAACCCGACTATGTAAACCCCCTTGCGCTAGTCGATCCTTAACGAACGGCGCCAGCGGTAGCATGGCCACAGCGGCGCCGACGCGCCACCCAGGAGGGAACATGCCTAGCGAAAGAACCGTCCGCGAGGGGCCTCGCCTCGGACTCCCCCGGCTGCCGAACAGCGAAGTAGTGACCGCCAACATCGCCGACGTGGCCGCGGACGCCATCGTCATCGGCCACTTCTCTGGCACGGCGCCGCAAGATGACGCCGCTGCAGCGGTCGATGCCGCGCTCGGCGGCGTCATCGCCAGGCTGAGCGCCAGCGGCGACATCAGCGGCAAGCTGGGAGAAGTCACCGCCCTCTACCCAACCAGTGGCGTCAAGGCGCAGCGCGTCCTCGTCGCTGGCCTAGGCGAGCGCGCGACCTTCGGGCCAGAAGCGGTGCGGCGCGCGTCCGCAGCTGCCGCCCTCAAGGCGCGCGACCTCGGCGCAACCAACCTCGCCACCGTCATCCACGGCGCTGGCGCTGGCGTTGGCGGCCTGGCGCCTAGCGAGGCTGCTCAAGCCACGCTAGAGGGCGCCCTACTTGCGAGCTACCGCTACGGCGGCTGGCGCGAGATGGCCAAGGCTCCGGCCACGGGCCTCGAGCAGATCACACTAGTCGAGCCAGACGAAACGCAGAGGGCGAACCACCTAGACGGCGCGCTAGCAGCGCATGCCGTTGCCCGCGGCGTTGCGCTGGCACGCGACCTCGTCAACTTGCCGCCCGTGTACGCCACCCCCGAGTACCTCGCCCAGACCGCCCTCACGTTGGCTGAGCGCACTGGCCTTGGCGTCGCCATCGGCGATAGGGCCTGGGCGGCGGAGCGCAAGATGGGCGCCTTCCTCGCGGTCGCCAAGGGCTCAGCCCACGAGCCGCGCTTCATCGAACTAGTCCACAACGCCGGGCGCACCGACCTCCCCCTCGTCGTGCTCATCGGCAAGGGCGTCACTTTCGACAGCGGCGGCCTCTCGCTCAAGTCGCGCGACGGCATGATCCCCATGAAATCGGACATGGCGGGCGCCGCCGCCGTGCTCGGCGCCATGCAGGCCGTTGCCGAACTCGACCTCAACGTGCGCGTCGTTGCCCTCTGCCCATGCGTAGAGAACATGCCGGACGGCGCGGCCTTCAGGCCGTCAGACGTGCTGATCGCCAGCAACGGACTAAGCATCGAGGTCCTCTCCACCGACGCCGAGGGCCGCTTGGCCCTAGCCGACGCCCTCGTTTACGCGCAGAGCTTCGAGCCCGCCGCCGTGGTCGACATCGCCACCCTCACGGGTGCGAGCGTGACGGCACTAGGCGCTGGCGTGGCGGCGTCCCTGTTCGCTAGCGACCAGACGTTGCGCGCTCGCCTCGAGACGGCGGCGGGCGCCACCAACGAACGCGTGTGGCCCATGCCGCTCTTCGAGGAGTACCGCGCGACCATCGAGTCGCAAGTCGCCGACCTCAAGAACACGGGTGGAGCGCAGGGCGGCGTCGGCACGGCCGCCGTCTTCCTGCAGGCGTTCACCGACTACCCGTGGGCGCACCTCGACATGGCGGGCATGGCCCTCGTCGACAGCCCGAAGGGCAAGGCTTACCTAACGCCAGGCGCAACTGGATACGGCGTGCGCCTCTTCGTGGAGTTCCTGCGCGACTGGGCCTAACGCCCAAGCGGGACTAGAGTGAACCCATGAGTGAGACAACATCTACCGCCGTCCTAGCTGGTGGCTGCTTCTGGTGCCTCGAGGCCGTCTTCGACGGCCTTAACGGCGTTAGCAAGGTGAGTTCTGGTTACGCGGGCGGGCATGTAGCCAACCCGACGTACGAGCAGGTGTGTACGGGCAGGACCGGCCACGCCGAGGTAGTGAAGCTCGAGTTCGACCCTGCCGTCGTTAGTTACGCCGACATCCTGCGCGTGTTCTTCACCGTTCACGACCCGACGACCAAGGACAGGCAGGGCAACGACATCGGTACGCAGTACCGCTCCGCCATCTACTACCAGGGTGAGGAGCAGCGCCAGACGGCGGAGGCCGTCATGGCTGAAGTGAAGGCCAACGGCATCTACGCCGACCCGCTCGTAACGGAGCTAGAGCCGCTCGCTACCTTCTACCCTGCCGAGGCCTACCACGACGATTACTTCGCCAAGAACCCCCGCCAGCCTTACTGCGCGGCCGTCATCGCGCCGAAGGTAGCGAAGTTCCGCAAGCTCTACCTCGAACGCCTGAAGCCGGAGTACGTCTAAGCAAGTCAGCGCGGCAGTCCGCCGAACACCTCGCAGAGGCGCTTGACGGACGCGACGCCCAGTTCGAAGTCGGCTAGGCGCACGTTCTCGTTAGGGCTATGCGCCCGCGACCCAGGGTGGCCGCAACCGAGGCCGACGACCGGGAGGCCAAGGTGCTCGAGGAAGGGGTGCATCGGGCCGGAGCCGGCGCTGTTCGGGTAAGCGACCGGCTCGCGGCCGTACACCTCGCGTAAGGCAGAGATGGTGGCCTGCACGAACGGGTGATCGACGTCCGAGCGGGCGGCGAACTCGCTCATCTCCAACTCCGTCAGCTCTATGTCGGTGAACCCCAAACGGTCAAGGTGCGCGCGCAACCCAGCCAAGACCTTCGCTGGGTCCTGGCGCGGCACTAGCCTGATGTCGAGCTTCGCGCTGGCCGTCGCCGGTAGCACCGTCTTGGAGCCCGGCCCCGAGTAGCCGGCAGTGAAACCGTTGTAGTTGATGTTCGGTTCCATGAGGCGCACGCGTTGGAACTCGCTTCCCGTCACGCCTCCCAAGTAGCCGCTAACGCCATAGACCGCCGCTAGTTCGGCCGCCTCGTCCGGCAGCGCGGCGAGCAGCGCCTGCTCGCCTGCCGTCAACGGGGCCACGTCGGCATAGAAGCCGTCGATCAGCACGCGCCCGTTCGCGTCGCGCAGCGAAGTCAACGCCTGCGCTAACCGGTAGATGGGGTTCTCGACGACCGCGCCAAGTGAGGAGTGCAGGTCGTGCCCGGCCGTGCGGACGTTCAGCTCGAGGCACACGACGCCCTTGAGGCCGAAGTAGGTCATCGGGGCGCCGCTGGCGGTAACGCCGCCGAACTCCCACACGCAACCGTCGGCACGCAAGCGCTCGGCGTTCTCAGCCACGTAAGCCGCGAGGTTCGGGCTGCCTACCTCCTCCTCGCCCTCCACTACGAACTTGAAGCCGAACGGGATGGAGCCGTGTTCCTCGCGGTACCAGCGCAACGCCGCCAGCCGCGAAACGAGCTCGCTCTTGTCATCCGAGACGCCGCGGCCGTACCACGTATCGCCGACTTGGGTAAGCACGAACGGATCGCTATGCCACTCGGCGAGCGGGTCGGCCGGCTGCACGTCGTAGTGGTTGTAGAAGAGGATGGTCGGGTAGCCGGGCTGAGCCGGATACTCAGCGAACACCACTGGCGCACCGGCCGTGGCGTGCACTTCCGTGCTGGCCCCTAGACCGGTCAGCAAGTCCGCGACGGCGGCCGCCGCCTCCGGCAACGCCCGGCCCTCCGCGGAAACCGAAGGGATCTTGACAAGGCGCTGCAGCGCCTCGAGTGAGTATGCGGCGACTTCGCTCGGCAGCTTCTTCATGGCCGCATCTAAACACGCGCGCGCTCACAAAGGTTCCGGCCCAGCACCCAGAAAGGGCCGCCGGGCCGGAACGAGCGCTGAAGGTGATCTAGCGCACGCGTGTGAAGTGGATGAGGCGGTGGTTGAGGTCGACGCCGTCTACCTTCCAGCCAGCCGAGATCCAGGCGAGCGCCTGCGAGTGCGACTCCGTGTTAGCCCACCAGGCGCGGTGGTCCTGGGCCGATTGCGGTAGGCCGGCGCCCATCACGGTCGTGATCTCGTCGAAGCTCATCTCGTACGACTTGAGTTCCTTGGAGACCCCTGCGAGGTGCCGGTGAAGAGGGGCATAGCGGCTGCTTGACGACAGCGTAGGAGTGGCGCCGTCTGCGCCGGCGCGGCGGCGGCCGCGGGGAGCCGCGGCTTCGTCGATGAGGTTGGCGCCGCCCATCCATGCGCCCACAACGCGGTAGAAGTCGCCTACGCGGTCTTCGGGAATAAGTACTACTACTTCGGTCAATGCCATATAGCGTCTCCGTTCTCGGGGGAAGTCCTGCGAAGCAGAGTTCGACGGTAAGAGCGACCCCGGTAAAGCCTCGATTACATGGTACACGCTCCCGCTGCCACGGAATGAAGGGACTACTAGGCAAAACTTCAGCTACCAGTTGGGTTCCAACCGCACAGGGTGGTGGACAACTGCCGCACCACCACGCTAAGCACTGCGGCCGGGCCTCGCGCGGACACCAACCGCCTCGACCAGGGTTAGGCTACCGGCATCGCGACTAGGAGGCCATCATGGACCTTGGGCTGACAGGCAAACGAGCACTGGTACTGGCGGGCACGAGCGGTTTGGGGCGCGCGACGGCGACTGCACTAGCGGCCGAAGGCGCGCACGTAGCGTTATGCGGGCGCGGCGCGGAGGGCGCGGAGGCTGCCGCTAACGAGATCGCGGCGGCCACCGGAGCGAGAGTTCTCGGCTACGCCTGCGACGTGTCGAGCGCACCGCAACTCGAGGCGCTGGTGGAGCAGGCGGCCACGGCGCTCGGCGGGCTTGATGTGCTGATCGCCAACGCTGGCGGGCCGCCAGCTGGCGGCTTCGACGCCCTGGACGACTCCACCTGGGCGGCAGCCTTCGATCTCACGCTCATGAGCGTCGTGCGCTCCGTGCGCCTCGCACTGCCGCACATGCGGGCGGCCGGTGGCGGCGCCATCGTGGTCATCGGCTCCTCCAGCGTGCGCAGCCCCATCCCCAACCTCACCCTCTCGAACACCTACCGCCCAGCGGTGCAGGCGCTCTGCAAGGACCTAGCCACTACCCTCGCGCCCGAAGGCGTCCGCGTGAACGTCGTCTCCCCCGGCCGCATCGATACGCCAAGGATCAGGGAGCTGGACGCCAAGGCGGCGCAAAGGGATTCGATCAGCGCTGAGGAGGTCCGCGCCCGCACCGTGAAGAGCATCCCGCTCGGGCGCATCGGCCGCGTCGAGGAGTTCGGCGCCGTCGCCGCCTTCCTCGCCAGCCCGGCCGCGTCTTACGTGACGGGGGCGAGCCTCCTGGTCGACGGCGGGCTCGTGACCTCGCTCTGAGGAGCGCGACGAGGCCGAGGTCGAAGGTAAGTGGTGTGGCTTAGCGCAGCGCGGCGATGATGCTGCCGATGATGATCGTGAGCACGCCGACGCCAGCTAGCGCGGCAAGCGAGCGCGACACGAGACCGATGCGCTTGGCGCCAAGTAGCCACTCGAACAAGTAATCGTGGCCACCACTGTCGCCTAACCAACGCGCCAGCATCGTCAAGGGGCATTTGCGGCCGAAGCCGACGTAAACGACGGCCTCCACCCCTACTGCGACGAGCGCCCATACCATCAGCGCGGAGCGTTCGCCCGTCACGCCACAGTAGACGAGGTAGCAAGCCGCCACCGCGAACACGAGGACCGCAACGCTGTGTAGCGCCTTGACCAGAACGCGGGCAGACACGACTAGCGCGTTTGGTCGCGGCTGCGGTAAATACCATCTAGGTTGCTGCAAGTGCGCCTCCCTAGTAGTTACTGTGGGCAGTTTACTGCCTACAGCGCGTGGCGGCACTCCACGTGCGCCCCGCTACTGCGCAGCGCGCTCGTTCATCACCCGCGTTGCTGCTCTTCATGAGGCCGTGACAGAGTAGCCGCATGCCTCCGCGAACCAACGGGCGGCCACGGCGCGCTCCACCAACCGGCGCCGCCGCGAGAAGCCAGGCCGCCACCGTCACGACCATCGCGGGCCTCGAAGTCGAGGTCGTCAGGAAGCGCGTCAAGCGCCTGAACTTGCGCGTGTACCCGCCAGACGGCCGCGTTAGGCTAACGGTCCCGACTTCTGCCCGCGCTCACGAGCTCGAGCACCTCGTCCGCGAGCGCGCCGACTGGATAACCGCACACCAACGCCGCTTCCGTCAACTGAGCGCACACACCGAGGTGCATTACGCGCCCGGCGAGCTTCATTACCTCCGCGGAGTAGCTCACGCCCTGACGAGAGTGACGGCCGCTAGTGAAACGGCGCGCACGAAGGTCGAGTTCTCAGGCGCTCACGTCGTGTTGACCACGCCGGCCCTAGTTACGCACGACGTCATCGCGCGCGCCTTCGAGGCCTACTACCGCCGCGCCCTCAAGTCCGACCTCGAGCCGCTGCTCGCGCAGTGGCAGGCCCGCCTCGGCCGCGAGGTGAGCAGTTTCGGCGTCAAGCGCATGTCGACTAGGTGGGGTAGTTGCAACCCACGGGCGGAGCGCATCTGGTTGAACGTCGAGCTCGCGCGCCGCAGGCCAGCGCTCCTCGAGTACGTGGTGGTGCACGAGCTCGCGCACCTCTTCGTGCCTGACCACGGCCCGCGCTTCAAGGCGTTGATGAGCGAGTTGCTACCCGGTTGGCGCGAGCTCGGCCGCGAGCTCGACGCTTGGCCGATCTGGGCGCGCTTGCCACCGCGGCCGAACTAGACCGCGCCCTGACCTAGTCCGGGTGGCTGGCGCCTTCAGTTGCCGCCGAAGGCGTCCCACACGGAGGACTCCCGCCCGGTGGCTCTGCGCGCCGCGGCGCGACCGAGCAGGGCGCCTATCACGTTGCCCGTACCGTTGTACGCCCCGACCGCCCAGACGCCGGCGCGCACGCGCCGCGCCACCGGCAGTACGCCGGCGGTGTAGCTAACGCTCGCCGCCCAGCGGTGCGTGATGGGGGCACTCACGCCAAGCTCTTCACGGAGGAACGCTTCGAGGAGGGCTTGCACGCGCTCGCTCGGCCGGTCGTCGGTCGTCCACTCTTCCTCGCCGCCTGCGTCACGGAAGCCGCCTAGCGCTAGTCGTCCGTTGGGGTCCTGCTGGTAGTACTCGAAACCGTAGCGGCGGTAGACGGGCCGCGGCAGGTGGATCTCGTCGGTCGGCGCCGTCGCCAGCATCTGCAGCCGCACGTCTCGGACCTCGCCCGCCAACTCTGGCAGGACGGCGGTGAGGCGGCCGTCTACCGCCACCACGACGGCTTCGCATTCGACGGCTCCGTTCGAAGTCACGACGCGCCCAGCGCTGAGGTCGGTAACTGGGCTCCGCTCGAAGAGCTCCGCGCCGGACGCGCTGGCGGCGCGCGCTAGGCGCCTGCAGCGCTCGAGGGGGTTGAAGACCGCATCCTCCGGGAAGAGCAGCCCTACGCCCTCTTGGCCCATGTAGCGTTCGACGGGCAGGCCGTCGTCGCGCATGGCCGCGTACTGCGCGTCGCAGTCGGCAAGTTCGGCCGCGTCGGCAGCTATGCGCAGGGAGCCTACCCGCCGCGCAGTCGGGCCCGCTGCCGCCAGTTCGGCCGTCAACCCCTCGCGGGTGAGCTCGTAAAGCGCCCTCGCGCGCTCCGCGCCCAGGGACGCCTTGGCGTCGTGGTAGAACGCTGCCGTCCCCGCCAGCATGAAGCCGCCGTTGCGCCCGGCCGCGCCGCGCGCGACGCTGCCAGCGTCGACGCCAACTACCCGGTGGCCGAGGCGCCGCAGCTCGAGCACGGCGCTGAGGCCAGAGCCGCCAAGGCCGACGACGCACACGTCCGCCTGCTTGACGCCCTCTAGTCGGTCGAGGCCCTGCCAGCCGCCAAGTTCCCACACCGGTTGGTTGTCCATCCAGCCTCCTCGCCGCTCAGGCCAGTTGCCTTCCGCGCGGCAACAGCCACGTAAGTAGGAGTGTGAGCAGGCCGATCGCGAAGACCCCGACGTAGACGGCATGCAGACTGGTTGCGAGCAACTCCAACGTGCCCGTAGTCACCTGCGCGCCGCTCGGCGCACTGCCTGGCGCGAGCAGGGCCTGCACTTGGCTCATGACCGACTCCCCGTTCTCACCAACGCTGCCTGCAAGAGCCATGTTAAGGACGGCGCCGAGCACGGCCGCACCGAGCGAGTTGCCTAGGAGGCGCATGAGCATGTTGGTGGCCGTCGCCCCGCCGCGGCGCGCCCATGCTACGGATGATTGGATCGTGACGACCATGGTCGTCATGATCACCCCAAGGCCAACGCCTACGGTCAGCGACGAGAACGCCACCCACCACGGGCCGCGTGCCGGCGTTAGCAGCAGGTAGAGGAAGCCGCCGCAGGCCGCGGCCGCCCCGCCGATCCTCCCCACCGTGGACGGGCCCCACGGCACGATCAGGCGGCCTGCAACCATCGAGGCCAGCGTCCACCCTACTGACATGGCCGTGAGCGCAAGGCCGGCGATGGTCGGCGAGTAACCCATGACGCCCTGCACGTAAGTCGGCGAGTACGTTATGAGCCCGATCATCAGCATGCCGCCAGCGAACGTGGCCACGTCGGCGAGCAAGATGAGCTTGTCGCGCCACAGGTCGATGCCGAGGAGCGGCGTCTCGCTTGCCAGCTGGCGGCGCACGAAGGCAACCCCTACGGCAACGGCCACTACCGCGAGCGTCAGCGCCACCGCCCAGCCCCACTGTGGGCCTTGCGTGAGGAGCAGCATGAACGCTCCGATAGCCACGAACATCTGGGCCGCGCTAACGAGGTCGAGGCGCTTGTCGCTGTGCGCGACGGACTCGTGGAGGAAGACCCACAGCCCAACGATGGCCGCAAGCCCGAACGGTACGTTGAACCAGAACACCCACGCCCAGTGCGCCCGTTCGACTAGCGCGCCGCCGAGGAGCGGGCCCAGAACGGCGGAGACGCCCCACACGCTCGAGAGATAACCCTGTGCCCTGCCCCGTTCACTCACCTCGTAGAGGTCGCCGACGAGGGTCGACACGGTCGGGTAGATCGCGCCAGCCCCGAGGCCTTGAAGAAGGCGGAAAGCGACGAGCAGCGGCATGGTCGTCGCGAAGCCGCACAGCACGGAGCCGAGCATGAACACCACGATGCCGACAAGCAGCACAGGCTTGCGGCCGCGCAGGTCGGAGAGCCGGCCGTATAGGGGAGTCGAGGTCGCCTGCGCGAGCAGGAACGCGGCGAACACCCACGCGTAGTACTCGAACCCGCCTACGCTAGCAACGATGCTCGGCATTGCGGTCGCGACTATCGTGCCCTCGATCGCCGCCAACGCCATGCACAGCATCAGGAACCCCATGACCACCCCACGGCGTTGCGCCGGGGCTTGCAGTCTCACGTCCGCGGGGGTTGGCATCTGCAGGAGATGATAAGTCACGCCGCGGCGGCCCCGGCGGCTACGATCGCCGCGGACCCTCTCCCGCTACGTGACGTTTGCGCCTAAGTGGCCGGGGTGACGCCGGATAATCAGGTTCCGCAGCCTGGGGCCGCACGTTGGGCGCCTGCTGTAGTCGAGGAGTCGTCAAGTTGAGCGAGCAAATCGTGCTGAGCCTCGACCGCGTCATCGCGCTGATCAAACGCGGCCTGCTCGTAGCGCTGCTGCTGGCGGCGGCAACGGCGGCTCTCGTGTACGCGTACACGCGCCGCCTGCCGCCGAGCTACTCGGCGCAAGCGGTCGTCACCATCTCGCCAACCGGGTTCGATAGCAGCAAGTACGGGCTGCCGAGCGTCGTGGTTCCGGCGCTGCACGTCACGGCTTACCGCATCGCCGCTCTCTCGGATGACCTGCTCGGCGCTGCGCTAGCTGAGCAGGATGTGACCGTCACCCCTAGCGCCGTGCAGCGCCTGCGCGAGCGCACTGCCATCAGCACTGACACGCAGGCGCTGCTCGTATACGTGACCGTCACGGCAGGCACGGCCGCTGGCGCTGCGCAGACCGCCAACGCGGTGACAGGTGAACTGGTGGCGTGGGACGCCGCTCGAAGCGCGGCCGCCCTCAAGGAGCTGATCACAGTACTGCAGCAGCGCGCCGCAAGCACGGCAGCTGAGCTCCAGCGCATAGACGCCCAGGACCAAGCGGCCAGCGCCCGCCTCGTGGCGCTGCAGACGGTAGCTGCTCAAACGCAGGAAGACCTGAGCGCCGCCGAGAAGCTTGCTCAGGATGCGCCAGGGAGTGTCACGCTCCTGCGCAGCGCAGCGCCGCCTCTCACTACCGTGGCGCCGACGCCGCTGTTCAACGCTGCACTCGCCGCCCTCCTCATAGTCGCCCTCGTATACGGCTATCTCTTCTTGCGCGAGACCCTCGACCCCCGCATCTACAGCGCCGAAGACGCGCTACGCGCCACGCGCCTGCCGCTGCTCGCCATCTTCGGAACCGCCAAGCGCGAGCAGAGCTACTCAGTCGAGGCGGGCGGCCAGCTTAGGGACGGCCTCGCCGTGACGGCAGGCGGGGCCTACCCGGCGGCGATCCACGTTTCTAGCGTTGGGGCGAACGAGGGCGCCGTCGCCGTTGCGGCCGCACTGGCAGAGGCCTTGACGTTCAGCGGTTACCGCACGCTCCTCGTCGACGCGGACATGGCGGACCCGCGCCTCCAGAACCTCTACCGCAGCAGCGGCAGGCACGCGACGAACTTAAGCGACTACCTCAAGCACCCGGAGCAGCAGTACCAAGCGAACCCCGTCCCCATCGGCCAAACTCAGCCTCTCTACGTGTTGTACGAGACGACTCCCCTCAGCCACGGCTCGACCGCGCTAACGCGCGCGTTCGCCGGCCAACTAGCGAGATGGC
>CALCHY010000151.1 GCA_937907415.1 uncultured Trueperaceae bacterium | reverse complement strand
GGCATCCCCTTCATCGTCATCTTCTTCCACTGGTTCCGCCTCGGGCGCGAACGCCACGCCGCACACGCCGACCCCGCGGGCGTCCGGTAAACCCGCTTCCTGCGCCCTGACCGCTTCACCACGTCCTCGCGCAGGTACGAGCGTTACCTAGGAGGGCCATCGGAGACGGCAAGCCGGCCGCGTTCTCCTTGAGCTTTCCTAGGCGTGAAGGGACACGTGTGCCGAAGGTCACCGATCGGCGTTGTGAGCGACAAGCAGGACGGCTGTCGAGGCCGGGGTGAGGCGGCGCGGCGCTCAGGCAAGTGGCTGGTAGAAGGTGATGAGGTTGCGGTCGGGGTCGAGCACGCCGAACTCGCGCGCGCCGTACCACTCGTCGCGCAGCGGCGCGTTGGGGTGCAGCACGCCCAGCGGCCGCAGCGCCTCGTGGAGGGCGTCCACGTCCGTGACGGCGATGCGGCAGCTCGCCGTGCCGGCCAGGAACGACTCGGCGCCCGACAGCACCGGCACCGTGGCGTCGCGCTGGCGCCAGGCCTCGTCGCCGGCCGTCCACAGGTGCAGCTCGACGGCGTCGCGCCGCAGGACGGCGAAGCCCGCCTCGTCGTGAAGCAGGGCGAAGCCGAGGTGGTCGCGGTAGAACGCCACGCTCCGCTCCAGCTCGCGCACCGGCAGGGCCGGTATGGCGTGCAGCATCCTCAAGCCTCGCACATCCCTCGTGAGCCAGTCGAGATCGCCATCCTACCCGGCCCGCGTGCCGGCCCGGTGGGGCGCGCGTCTCAGGCGCAGCAGGAGAGCTTGGTCACGTCCTGGGTGAACGCCTGCGCCGCCAGCTTCACGCCCTCCGCCCACGTCAGGTAGGGGTGGAGGGTGGTGGCGAGGTCGGCGCTGGTGAGGCCGAAGCGCACTGCCAGCGTGGCCTCGCCGATGACGTCGCCGGCGTTGGCGGTCAGGAGGTGCGCGCCGAGCAGGCGGCCGCCGGGCGCCTCCGCCACCAGCTTGATGAGGCCGCGGTCGGAGCCGGTGACGGCCGCGCGCGGGATGGCCGCCGCCGGCAGCGTCGCCACTTGCACGGCGTGTCCCGCCGCCCGCGCCTGCGCTTCAGTCAAGCCTACGGCGGCGAGCTGCGGGTCGGTGAAGGTGACGCGCGGCACGGTGCTCGCGTCGAGCGGCGCGCTTGGCGCGCCCGTGAGGTCGGCGAGGGCGGCCTCCGCCGCCACCCGGCCCGCCGCGGCGGCGAGGTAGACGAACTGGGGGGCGCCGGTGACGTCGCCGGCGGCGAACACGGCCGGGTTGGAGGTGCGCATGAACTCGTCGACGCGCACGAAGCCGCGCGCGTCGACCTCCACCCCCGCGCCCCCCAGGCCGAGGCCGGCGGTGTTCGGGCGGCGGCCGGTGGCCACCAGGAGCTGCTCGGCGTGCAGCGTCTCTTCCGCGCCGCCCTGCTCGACCTCCAGGCGGTAGCCGGCCGCGTCGCGCTCCACGCGCGTCACGCGCGCGCCCGGGCGCAGCTCCAGCCCTTCGGCGGAAAGGGCGTCCGCCAGTGCGTTCGAGAGTTCGGGGTCCTCGCCGGGCAGGATACGCGGGGCGACCTCGAGCACGCTGACCCTGACGCCGAAGCGCGCGAACGCCTGCCCCAGCTCCAGGCCGACGGCGCCGGCGCCGAGCACGATCAGCGACGCCGGCAGCGCCTTAAGCTCCATGGCGCTGGTGCTGGTGAGGGCGCCCGCTTCCGCCAGGCCGGGGACGGGCGGCAGGGCGGGTGCCGCGCCCGTGGCGATCACCACCTTGTGCGCGCCCACCACCGCCTCGCCCACGCGCACGCGCTCCGCCCCCAGGAGTTCGGCCGCCCCGCGCAAGAGCGTCACGCCCTCGTAGCCGGCGAGCACGTCGAGGTACTTCTCCTGCCGGAGGCTCTCGATCACGGCGCCCTTACGCGCCTGCGCCCGCTGCCAGGCGGCTTGCGCCTCGCCGGCGAGACTCGGGAAGCTGGTGCGGGCGGCGTGGAACTGGGCGGCCGCCTCGAGCAGGAGCTTGGAGGGGATGCAGCCGACGTTGACGCAGGTGCCGCCCACCACCGCGCCCTCGGCGATGGCGACGCGCGCGCCCAGCTCGGCGCCGCGGATGGCGGCGGCGGTGCCCGCCCCGCCCGTGCCGATGATCAGTAGGTCGTAATGGGAGTTCTCTGCCCTGGCCATGCCCGCAGGCTAGACCCTCCAGTAAGGGGGAGGGTCAAGCGGCCGCGTCCGGGCGCGCGGCGGGCGGGTCGGCGAGGTAGACGCAGCCCTCGCCGTCGCAGGCGGGGCGCGGGTGCGCCTCCGCCCACGCCAGCCGTTCGGCGAGCTCCGCCTCCAGGCGCGCCCACTGCGCCAGGCGCTCGCGCACGTCGCGCAGGTGCCGCGCCAGGACCTCGCGCGCCTCCTGGCAGGGCGGGTGCTCGTGCTCGCGCGCGTCGAGGACGTCCCCGATCTCGCGCAGCGTGAGGCCGAGCGCCTGCGCGCCGCGGATGAACGCCGCGCGCTCGGCGGCCCCGGCGCCGTAGTAGCGGTAGCCGTTGGCGCCGCGCTCGGCCGCCAGCAGGCCCAGGTCCGTCCAGTACCTGAGGGTCTTCACCGACTCGCGCGTGCGCCGCGCCAACTGCCCGATCGTCGTCATGCCCCATGGTAGCGGTGACGCTTCCGCCCGCACGTCGCCGGCTTGAGCGGCCTTCCTCGCCGCCGTCATCAGTCTGGGTTTCCCCGCTAGGCGCGGGCCGGGGTCGTGCGATAAACGGAGGGATACTGTTGGCGAAGTCGACTGGCGAGTAGGCCGCGTCCCAGCCGGGTTGGCGGCTCATCCGTCTCGCCGCTCCTGCTGCTAGGTGCGCTTCAAGATGCAACAGGGCAAGTCGATGACGACGCCATCGTGGCTGGCAGCGGCAACGTCTTCGCCGGCTTCGGCCTCCCTAACCCCGGGAGCGCCGCCTCAAGGCGCGCGTGGCGAGCCGGAACTACGAGGGGAGCAAAGCGCGCGGCTGGACGGAGGTGCAGGTGGCGGCCGCCCTTGGCGCTGAGCGCTCCGAAGCCCCACCGTGGCTGAGGCTCAGCAGCGGCCACAGGCTATGTGAGGAGCCACGGCGCGCCTTCGCCCAGGTGAGGGCGGTGGCGTTTTCAAGGGGTCCGAGGGCGTGGCTGCCGTGTTCTGGGCGTCAGCGCGCGGCTCCGGGCGCTCACCAGCCCCGGCGCGCCAGAAGCTGGTCCTCCGCGAGCGCCTCCATGCCGATGCCGACCATGGCCTCGCCCAGGTTCTTGGAGACCTCCGCGAGGGTGGCGGGGTCGTCGTGGTGCGTCACGGCCTTAACGATGGCCGCGGCGCGGCGCTCCCAGGCTTGATGGCGGCGGCCCTCGTCGGTCTCGCTGGCGGCGGCCTTGAAGATGCCGGAGCCGACGAACACCCCGTCGACACCGAGCTGCATCATGAGGGCCGCATCGGCCGGGGTGGCCACGCCGCCGGCCGCGAAGTTGGCTACCGGCAGCTTGCCGTGCTCGTGGACGTAGCGCACCAGCTCGTAGGGGGCGCCATGCTCCTTGGCGTAGGTCATGAGTTGCTCGCTGGCCATGCCCTTTAGGGCGCGGATCTCGCCTATGACGCTGCGGGCGTGGCGCACGGCCTCGACCACGTTGCCGGTGCCGGCCTCGCCCTTGGTGCGGATCATGGCGGCGCCCTCGCCGATGCGCCTGAGCGCCTCGCCGATGTTGGTGGCGCCGCACACGAACGGCACGCTGAAGGCGCGCTTGTCGATGTGGTAGGCGTCGTCGGCGGGGGTGAGGACCTCGGACTCGTCGATGAAGTCGACGCCGATGGCCTGCAGGATCTGGGCCTCGACGAAGTGGCCGATGCGCACCTTGGCCATCACCGGGATCGACACGGCCTCGATGATCTCTTCGATGAGGCCGGGGTCGGACATGCGCGCCACGCCGCCTTGGGAGCGGATGTCGGCGGGCACGCGCTCGAGCGCCATCACCGCCACGGCGCCCGCCTGCTCGGCGATGCGCGCCTGGTCGGGGGTGACGACGTCCATGATGACGCCGCCCTTGAACGTTTCAGGAGATCCCGCTTTGCTCGTGGGCGTGCTGGCGGTGGCGCGCGTCGCGCTCCCCGCCCGGTTTTCCTGGTGCATGCTTACCTGCCCTTCTCGCTCTCATGCTACGCCCTGGCCGCCCGCGGCCGCGCCGGGGCGGCGGCGGTTGGCGCGCGGGCGAGGCAACACCAGCTTTGCATCAGCTTTGAACGCCCTGAACATCCGTGCGGGAACATGGGGTATCGGCGGTGGGCGCTGGCTCGGCCCGGGTGGACGCCCGTAGTCCGACGCCAGCAGGGCTCGCCATCGCGCTGGGAGCGAACGGGTCCCGGCGCCACTAGGCGCCGCGCGGGCGGCGCTCCCACGTGGCGCCGAACCCCGGGCTCGCCGCCGGCCCTTCAGGTCGACGAGAGTAGAAAAGGAGCTGAACTTCTATGAACGTGCGCCACATGCACCGGCACCTCGCTTGGGCCATCGCGACGGTCGCGCTGGTGGCCGTCCTCTTCACGCGCGAGTCGCTGCCGATCTGGGTGCCGCTCGCCCTGCTGGCCCTCTGCCCGTTCGCCGTGCTGCTCATGATGCGAGAGGCACGCGCTCTCGACGAGCGGCGGCCCGAGCGGCGGCCGGCCGAGGCCCAGGTGGGGGAAGGCGCCGATGACACCTCGCGGCGACGGCTTGGCCCGCCCTAGGCGCCTTCGCCACGACCGACCGGGCGCGGCGAATTGGGGCGGCGGCCAGCACGCGCATTCTTGGGGCCCGAAACGTTTCGGGGCCGCGACCGCCGCCCGACCCGAGCCCACGCGAAAGGAGTTGCGCTCATGAGAATTGCGGCCTGGCTCGGCAACCTGGCGGGCGCAGCCGTCGTCCTTTGGCTCGTCCGCGAAATGTGGCTCGCCCACCGCGAAGGCGCCATCGTGCCCGAAGCGGCTGGCGTTCAGGCGGCGCGCATCACCGTGCAAGGCGGCTACGGCCCCGATGCGGTCTTCGTCGCGAAGGGCAGGCCGGTGCGCCTCGACTTCACCCGCCGCGAGGCGAACCCCTGCAGCGAGCTGGTCATCTTCGACGGCGTCAACCGGCGCGCCGAACTACCCGAGAACGAGACCGTCAGCGTGGAGTTCACCCCTCAGCGCGCCGGCCGCATCGCCTTCGGCTGCCACAGGGGCAGGCTCCGCGGCCATGTGATCGTCGTCGACTGAGCAAGTTAGTGCTTGGCGCCCGCGGGCGCCGGAAAGGATCAGCGCATGAAGCACGAGCATACAACCCCCTGCACCCAGCGCAGCCAGGGGCCCGACGACTGCCACCTGGCGCCCGTCGCGGCCGCAGCGGCCCCGCAAGTTGGAGGCACGCCGGCGCTCCTCTCTCTCGACGTCACCGGCATGGGGTGCCCCGCGTGCGCGGCGCGCGTTCGCAACGCGCTCGTCGCCGTGCGCGGTGTGATCGGCGCCGAGGTGCGGCTCGAAAGCGGCCGCGGGAGCGTCGTCTACGATCCACGGCGCGCCTATCCGCTGCGGCTGCTCGAAGCCATCGAACATGAGGGCCGGCGTAGCCGCCACGCCTACCGGGCGACGGTCACCGGCGTGCGTTTGCTGGCGAGCCCATGACCGCGCCGACCGCCTTGGACGAGACCCGGGGCGCGCCCGCCCTACCAAGGGGTTATGGGCTTCCCGACGACACTGACCTGAGGATCGACCCCGTGTGCGGTCAGGTCGTGAACGCCGGCTACGCCCCGTACTCCCGGGCGCGCGGCGGTGCGACCTATCACTTCTGCGGCCCAGGCTGCCGGGCGCGCTTCGACGCCGAGCCCGGCGCCTTCACCAGGGACCGCGGTAACGTCCCCCACTGGTAGACCCGGCGGTCGGTGGCGCCCGCGAGTTACCCCGGCTGAGCGAGCGCGAGACTCGTCGTGACCCTCGGCGCACCACCAACGCCCACTCCGCCCCGCGCGGTAAGGCTCGACGGCGTGGCGTGGGCGGGGCCACGCCCGTGCCGGGGCGTCGAACGGCGCCGCCGGGGGTGACCGGGGAGCACTCGCTGGCCCGAGCCACCCCGGCCGCTCGCGGGGTCGCTCGGGCGCTGCGGGAGCTCGGCTCCGCCTTCAGGCCCGGGCGCGCGTCGAATAGGGGCACGCGCGAACTTGAGCAGCGCGCTGCTGCAGAACGGCGCCCTGGAAGCCGTGACCGGGCTAGCTTCCAGGGCGCCTGGGCGCTTGTGGGGCGGGCGGCTAGCGTCCGCTGGTGCGCGCGGAGCGGGGGCTCACGCGGCGGAGAGGTCGGTGCGGCGCAGCAGCATGGCGTTGAACGCCACCACGATGGTCGAGACGCTCATGAGCACGGCGCCCACCGCCGGCGAGAGCAGGAAGCCGATGCCAGCCAGCACACCGGCGGCGAGGGGGATGGCGACGGCGTTGTAGCCGGTGGCCCACGCCAGGTTCTGCATCATCTTTCGGTAGGTGGCGCGTGAGAGCTTGAGGGCGGCAAGCACGTCGAGCGGGTCGTTCTCGATGAGCACCAGGTCGGCCGATTCGATGGCGACGTTGGTGCCGGCGCCGATGGCGATGCCCAGGTCGGCCTCGAGCAGGGCCGGGGCGTCGTTGATGCCGTCGCCCACGAAGGCGGTGCGCGCGCGTTTCTGCAGCTCACGCACCTTCTCCGCCTTCTCGCCCGGCAACACGCGGGCGTAGTAGCGCTCGATGCCGAGCTCGGCGGCGACGGTTCGCGCCACGGCCTCCGCGTCGCCGGTGATCATCACGGGCTCGACCCCGGCGGCCTTGAGGGCGCGGATGGTGTCCTTCGCCCGCTGGCGCACGCGGTCGGCGAGGCCGAACACGGCGAGGGCGGTCTGCTCGTTCATGAGGACGATGGCGCTCTCGCCGCGCGCCTCCGCCTCCGCCAGGGCGCCCTTGAGCGCCTCGGGGAACGCTAGCCCCTGCTCTTCGACCCACTCGGGGCGGCCGACGGTGTAGGTGACGCCGTCCACGCGCGCCTTGACGCCCTTGCCGGCCACGACCTCGAAGTCCTGGGACGCGGGCAGGCTCAGGCCGCGCGAGCGCGCCTCCTCCACGATGGGCTGCGCCAGGGGATGTTCGCTGCGCGTCTCGAGCGCGGCGGTGACGGCTAGCGCGTCGCGTTCGTCCATGCCGTGGACGTGCGCGGCGTTGACGCCGAACTTGCCTTCGGTGAGGGTGCCGGTCTTGTCGAAGGCGACGATGCCGATGTCGCGGGCGCGCTCGAACGCCTCGCGGTTGCGCACCAGGATGCCGTTGGCGGCGCTCATGGCGGTGGCGTTGACGGTCACGAGCGGGATGGCGAGGCCGAGGGCGTGGGGGCAAGCGATGACCAGCACCGTGACGGTGCGGGCGATGGCCTGCTGCAGGTCGCCGGAGGCGGCCAGCCACGCCACGAAGGTGATGACGCCCGCAGCCACGGCGATGTAGAAGAGCCAGCCGGCGGCGCGGTCGGCGAGGTTCTGGAACCGGCTGCGCGACGCCTGCGCCTCCTCGACGAGGCGCTGGATCTGCGACAGGGTGGTCTCGCCGCCCGTGCGGGCGACCTCGACAGTGAGGGCGCCCTCACCGTTGACGGCGCCGGCCACGACCTCGGAGCCTTCCTCCTTGGGCACGGGCCTGGACTCGCCGGTGAGGAACGCCTCGTTGACGCTGCTGCGCCCTTCCGTGACGAGGCCGTCGGCGGGGAGCTGCTCGCCGGGGCGCACGAGGATGCGGTCGCCGTGGCGTAGCTCGGCGACGGGTACGTCCTCCATGGCGCCGCCCGTGATGCGGTGGGCGGTGTGGGGGATGAGCGAGGCGAGGTTCTCGAGCGCGCGGGAGGCGCCCTGCACGCTGGCCATCTCTATCCAGTGGCCCAGGAGCATGATGGCGATGAGGGTGGAGAGCTCCCAGAAAAATGGCCTGCCGGGCACGCCCAGCGCCACCGCCATGCTGTAGACGTAGGCGACGGTGATGGCGAGGCTGATGAGCGTCATCATGCCCGGCTGCCTGGCGGCGAGCTCGTGGCGGGCGCCCTGCAGGAACACCAGGCCGCCGTAGAGGTACAGCACCGTGCCGAGGATCGGGTTGACCCACTCGCTGCCGGGGAAGCTGACCGCCTGGTAGCCGAACCAGGCCTGCATCTGCTCGCTGAAGTAGAGGATGGGCAGCGTCAGGATGAGCGCGACCCAGAAGCGGTCGCGGAACATCTCCGGTGAGTGGCCGGCGTGCTTGTCGTGCCCGCCGTGGTCGGCGTGAGCGCCGTGCCCGGCGTGGTTGCCGTGGCTAGCGTGATGGCCGGGGGCGAGCTGGGCGTCGTGCTCGGCGTGGTGGACGTGCGGCTCGCTCTCGATGGCCTCGGTCCAGGGGTCCTTGGTGCTCGTGCTGGTGGCCGCGCCTTGCTTGTCGTGGTCGTGGTGGTCGTGGTCGGTCACGGGGCCTCCTCGCGGGCGATGTCTGGGGTAAGGGCGGCGGGCGCGTGCGGGTGCGCTTGCGGCCTGAGGAAGTCGTCGGTGAGGCCGAGGGTCTCGTCGGTGAGGCG
>CALCHY010000150.1 GCA_937907415.1 uncultured Trueperaceae bacterium | reverse complement strand
GCGCGGAAATCGCGACCGGCGTACAAACCCAGGCGGCTCTCTGCCGACTGGCCGAACAGGCTAGTGCTACGGAATATGTAGTAGGCACCGAGAAAAGCCTCAGTGCTCGACCGGTAGCGCCCCTCGAAGCCGACTTGGCCGGTCTCGAGGTAGGCACGCGCGTCGATCACGTCGCGGTGATCGCGTGCGTAGCCGAGCGGGTTGGCCACGAACTCGAGCACCGTCTGGTCGATGGGCAGGTCGATGTCGATGCGTACGCCCCAGCTGGTCTGCGCGGACGCCGCGCCGATCAGGAGGGGCGTCAACAACACCAGCAGGAGGCGGCGCAAGCCGCCGCGCGTCACAGCAGCCGCGTCTTAGCGGCCTCAGCCGACGCGGCGTCCTCGGCACGCTGCACGGCACCAGCGAGAGCCTGCCTGTCGGCCTTGGCCGACGCGTTGGAGCCGAGGAACGCTAGGACCGCGGTGCCGATAGCGGCGACAGCGCCAGTGATTCCACCAGCACCCGCGAACACGCCGAGCGAGAGCCAACCGCCGACGCCACCGATGAGCGCCGCGATGATGCCAGAGAGCGCCACCGTAGACGTGCCTTGCGTCCGGAACCAATCCTTACCGAGGGCGGTGGCGAGCTTGGTGACCCAACCGGCGAGCACCGCCGTGATCGCGAACACCGCCTCAAGCGAGGTGAACCACGTGCTTGGCTGCAGCAGCTCGGGGTTGGCGGCCTGCGCGAATGCTCGACCCGAGAACACGAGCCAGAGCAACGCCAGCACGGCCACGCCGATGATGCCGACAACGGCCTTGCCTAACCAGCCTGAGTTCCAAACCTTGCTGATGACCTCGAACATCTCTGCCTCCTCGTCGGCGCCTGTGGCGCCTAGGCTGGCCGCGACGGCCAGCGGTTGCACAGCCGCACGCAGCGGCCCGATACGCTTGACGTAAACCTTGTCGGTGCCGTGGATTCTGCTGCCCTCGCCGATCTGCTCGTTGCTGCTCGGGTCAAACAGGCGCACCGGCACCACGTCACCTACCGCCAGGCCGACGGGCTCGGGTGGCGCCAGGTGCGCCCGCACCAACCCAACGAAACCGACGAATGGGAAGCCGGGGCCGGGGCACCGCGGCTTGCGTGGATTGATGCTCGAATGCGGAACGACGGTCTCGACGCTCGGCGCGATGCCGTGCCGCAGGCAAATCTCCGCCACCAGCTTGGCGCTGGCCTCGAGCTGGATTCGGCCGGGCACCCAATCGCCACCCTCAGGGTGACGACCCTCGTGCTCGATGCCGATGCTCTCGCGGTTCGCGGTGGCGTCGCCAGCGTGCCAGGCGGTGTCCGCCTCACCGACATGCTGGATCACGCGACCGTCGATGCCGACCGTGTAGTGAGCGGAGACGCGGGCCGCGGGATTCGCGAACCACGCGGACGTGCCGACCAGCGACCCGTCAGCCAGGTGGATGACGACGCGCTTGACTCTGTGGCCAAAGCGGCCTGTGTCGTAGTTTTCCGGATGGGCGGGGGCCGAGTCGATGATCACAGAATCCCTCCGATCTCGACGCCCAGCAGCGCGGCGATGGTCGCCGCGAGTATCAGGGCCAACGTCAGTAACAGCGGCAGGAGCTTCCACCAATCGACGGTGGCGCTCGGTTTCGGTGTGAGCGGGGGTTTGAGTTTGCCGGTGAGCTCCATCGTGAGGAGCAGCTCGCGCAGCTCGGCGATCTCGCGGTCCTGCGGGCGCGAGCCCGTCAACCGTTCCGCGAGAGCGAGGATCTTGCGGTTGAATTCGCGCTGGAGGTCATCCATGTCTACCTCCAACGCAAAGTGTGACCCGCCGACGGAGCGCGGCCGGCGGGTCGAGACTCAATCCCGAGGAGGGAACGAGAACAGCAGGAGCGCCGTCTCCGACACTCCTGCTGCTTAGTGCTAATCTAACCGGAAACTCACCAACTTGTCAAGCCATGCTCACGCGCGCGTCCTCGGTCTTTGCCGAAAAACGCGCTGGTCCAAACCCCGGCACACGCCGGGCAGATTGCAGTCAGCTTACATGAGAGAGCCCCGGGGGATGCCCGGGGCGCATTGGTCATAGCCGCTCCTTCTATTTGGCGGCTCTAGTTCACGGAAGCGTCGAAGTCGATGCGCTTTGCGAGCGCGAGCTGCGGTGGTTCGTCGACCTCCACGGGGCCCGCTGCATGCTTGAAGTCACGCAAGTTGAACGATACGATTCGGCCCGCTCCGGTCGCCATGGCAACACCGACAATCATTCCATCGACCTTCGCCTCGTGCCGGCTCGGCCTACTAGGACCAACTCCGGCTTTCCTGGCCTGCATGGCGGCCCGTATGGCGCGAGCTCCGAGCACGGCAGCCTGGCCGTCGAACGGGGCAATGATGAAGTTATTGTCGAGTTGCTCCCATGCCTCCTTCGCCGCCTCGTCGTCCAGGCCATTTAGCAGCTCCGCCACGACTACGCTCGGAACAACGGCGGGCAGTTTCTTCTCCTCCAACGACCGTAGGTACTCGAACGCTCTCTCAGCCTGCGCGGGGTGTTCCGCCCCTCCATTGGCGTGCTCCATCCCCAGGATGAGCACGCAAGTGTCTATCACGTCAGCACCTTTACTCATCGTCCCCTCTCAAACGCGCTATCTCGGCAACTACGTCTTTGCCTGACCAGGCGCCACCAACGATCTCCGCCAGGCCCCGTAGGGACTCGGAGAGAGGCGCCGGGTTGAACTTCCTAACCGCCGTGACTTCAAACCCCTGGAGCTCCATACTGTCAACGTCCCAGCTCGCCACGCCTTCGACCCGCACATTGCGCAAGATCAAGCCACCGAACACGCGCGCATCATCAACCGAGCACTTCATGAACACCACGCGATCCTCTCCGACGACTCTCACGCGTGCGGTAGGTCGCTTTCCAGCAACCACACCGGTTACGAGCCCGTACTTGACGGTCTGCCCCCGAATGGTCCTGGGCTGCTCCTTATCGCCACCCGGCTCGAGACGCGCGGTCTCCCGCCGACTGCCGTAGACCTGCTCGATCACCAGCTCCGCGTTGTCAGGAATTGCGCGTCGCGTCTTCCGAATTGCAGCGTCAAGATCAGACCCAACGCTTCGCATGCCATCGGCACCCATTCCAGCAATTACATCGGCCATCAACAGCGAAATCTCAGGCTTGGTATTGAACTCGTAACCGACGCTCCCCGGCCGCACGTCAACCAGTGCGACCTCGTCAGCGTCGCCTCCGGCCGCTTCCAGCATCCCGGAGAAGGCCGTAAGGAGTTTGCTCAGGTCCTTAACACCGACCGTCTCGGGCGAAATCTCTTCACCTTTGAGGACAAGGTGCAGCGTCCCCTGGTCCGCGCTATCCACGCCACCCCCCCCTTCGCACAAGATGGCTCATCTTGTAACACTACGCGGAACAATACAACCGCCGTTCAGGGGTATCCAGCCAATATACGCGGCCGGAACCCGAAGGCGCCCGCGCCGGGTTGCATCAGGCTCTCCGCCCTGGCAGACTGTAGCGACCACGATCTGGGGGTACCATGACCCGCCGCACGCTCCACTACGGAGACAGCCTCGACGTCCTACGCGGCATGCCCGCGGAGAGCATCGACCTCGTCTACCTCGACCCGCCGTTCAACAGCAACGCCGACTACAACGTCATCTTCCGCGAGCACTCAGGCGCCGAGTCGGCGCCACGCGCGCAGATAACCGCCTTCGAGGACACCTGGCGGTGGGGACAAGAAGCCGCGCGGACGCTCGACGAACTCGTCACCGTTCACGGTGAACTCGCCGAGTACCTGGACTTCACCGTCCGTCGCCTCGGGCACAACAGCCTCAGCGCCTACCTAGTCATGATGGCGCCGCGCCTCGTCGAGCTGCACCGCGTACTCGCGCGAACAGGGTTCTTGCTCTTGCATTGCGACCCGACCGCGAGTCACTACCTCAAGGTCATGCTTGACGTCATCTTCGGGCCGCTGATGTTCCAGAACGAGATCGTGTGGAAGCGGACGGGGTCTAAGTCCCTCGTCTCCCGGAGTCTCCCAAAGAACCACGACGTGCTGCTGCTCTACCGGAAGACCGACGCTGCGGCGCTCAACCCTGACGCGCTGTTCGCGCCCTATGACTTCGACGCCCTGCCGGAGAAGGTCGCCAGCAAGTACTCGCACACCGACCCGGACGGCCGGCGTTACACGCTTGACAACCTCACGAACCCGAACCGGGA
>CALCHY010000149.1 GCA_937907415.1 uncultured Trueperaceae bacterium | reverse complement strand
GGAAATAAGTGTCCAAGGCGGGGCGCGGCATCAGAGGGTGAGGTACGGCGCGAGCTGACCGTCTTCGAGGGCGAGGATCTCGTAGGAAGCGGTCTTGGGGCCGGGCATGCCGGGGGTGCCGATAGGCATGCCGGGAAGAACGATGCCGTCGATGCTGGGGCGGCCCGTGATGAGTAGTTCGAGCGCCTCTAACGGAACGTGGCCCTCCACGACGTACCCGGCGATAGTGAAGGTGTGGCAGGAGTACGCGTGAGGCGGGATGCCGTGCTCCTGCTTGACCTCGTGCGCGGCTCGCGCATCGTTGACGGTGGTGAGGCGCACGCCGGCGGCCGCTAGGGCTTCAGCGTAAACGTGGCAGCAGCCGCAGGTGGGGCTCTTGTAAAAGACAGCCTCGAGTTGGTTGAGGGGCCCGGCCTGGTCGCTGGTGTTGGTGGCGGGTCGGAGGACCATGAGCGCGATTAGGAAGCCGGCGGCTAGGGCAGCGAGCACGAACGCGGCAACGAGCGGAGCTAAGGACGTCTTCTTCACCCGCTCACTCTGGCTCTTCTCGCGAGCTCCCGTAAGGGTCGTGCGTCCCGGGGCGGCGTTAGGCATCATTGGTCCTCCTGAATTTCTCGTTCGACGCTAATGGTGATGAGCTCGCCGTCTTCGAGTGGCAGGTGGTCGAGGTCGGCGCTGGTGAGCGTGTGCGGGCCGCGCGCTCCCCGCAAGGTGCGGACGTGCCCGCCGGCGGTGCGAACCGTGAGCCGCCACCTGTCGTTCGTGTGAATGAACAGCCTGAGTGGTGCGCGCGCTTCGATCACTAGGTGGGTGGCGTCCTCGAGCTCGAGGGTTTCGGTGGTGTAGGCGTCGGCGTGGACGAGGATCGCGTAGGGGATGCTGAGGGTGATTGTTTGTCTGGCGGTGGCTGGCGGTGCGGCCATTGCCAGGCTGGTTGCGAGCAGCGCGAGGATCAGGAGCAGGCGTGGGGTGGTCACGGGTGTCCTTGGTCGGGGCGTGCGCGGGATGGGTAGAAGAGCACGATGCCTGCGTACGTGAGGACGGTGGCGGTTGAGAGGATGGTGGCGATGGTCAGCATGTGGGTCCTGGTTTAGACGTAGCGGCGGTTGGGGTCGCTGCGGCGCTTGCGCTTGTTGCGGTAGTACCCGCTGCCGCGCCTGGTGGGGTTGCGGCCTTGTCGGCGGGGGCGGCCGGCGTAGTCGTCGGGGCGGGCGATTCGCGCGTGTAGGTCTGCGTTGTTCTCGCTGCGGTCGAGGTGCACGGCGTGGACTTCTTGGAAGCCTTCGAGGAGTTCGCGCATTTGGTTTCTGGCGCCGTGCGGGAAGCGCGCGTGGCCGTTCACCGCGTCGGTCACGCTTTGGCTGTCGCCGTAGACGATGAGGTGCGTGATGTGGTGTTCGGCGGCGAGCTCGAGTCCGATCTTGAGGGCGTGGACTTCGGCTTCGCTGCTTTTGTTGGTGGTTAGGGCTTCTGTGGTGGTGGCGCGGGTGCCGTCGGGGAGTTTGAGGATGGCGGCGGCGCCGGCTTGGTGTGTTTTGTGGTCGCAACTACCGTCGATGGTGAGGGTCGCGAGGGCTTCTGGTGTGGGGTGGGGGGTGGCGGGCATGGCGTCCTTTCTGTGGTCGTGGCCTGTTTCTAGTTTATCGCCTTTCCATGTTCTTGCGGGTCTTGCGGTTCTTGGTGGTCGGTGCGCAGGATCGGTTCGTTTGCCTTGGTGGGTCGGTGGATGGGGTCTATGCGGCTGGTGTCGATGCGGCAGGTGTAGCGGCGGTTTCCTTTGGCGTCGAGCCAGTTTTCGTTGGTGATGCGGCCTTCGAGGAGGATGAGGTCGCCTTTGTGGAGGTCGCTGGCGCGGGCGGCGAGTTGGTGCCAGGCGGTTGCGGTGAAGTAGTTGGTGGTTTCGCCGGAGCCGCGGCGGGTGTTGGTGGCTAGGGAGAGTCGGGTGATGAGGTGCCCGTTGGGGGTTCGGCGTGTTTCGGTGTCGCGGGTGAGGTTGCCGACGATGAGGATCTCGTTGCGGGCGCCTATGAGGCGTTTCTGGCCGCGGGCGTCTTCTCTGGTTTGGTGTGGGCCGTCGAGCATGACGAGGCTGTGGGCGGTGAGGCGCGTGACGCTCCTTTGTTGGCCGTTCTGGTCAGTCCAGCGGTCCTGGTGGAGGTCACCGAGGACGCTGGTGGGGGCGCCTTCTTTGAGGACGGGCTCGAGGAAGGTGGCGTACTTGCCGAGGACGGTGACGCCGACGTAGTACGGGAGGGTCTTGGCGCCGTCTGGGGTTGGCGCGTCGCCGGCTAGGGTGAGCTCGAGGACGGGGTAGCCGTTGGGGGTGTGTCGGAGTCTTGGGTTATTGAGGCAGCCGATTAGGTGGGCGGTGGCTCGCGTGCTCATGGTTTGGTGCCCTCGCGGGTCGCAAGGGGTGTGGTCTCCTCTCTTAGCGGGGTGTTCTATTGCGGCGTTGTTTGCGCGGGAGCGCTTCCTTCCCGCGCTCTTGGGGCGGTGCCATACTGGGCGTGCTTTGGATGCTGGTCTGTGAGTCTGGTTCTTTCGTGGTTGGAGGGTTCTGAGTGGTTTCGGTGAGTGTGTTGGTGCCCGAGGAGCGGCTGGGTGAGTTCTACGCGGCTCTTGGGGAGTGGCTGGTGGGTTCTAGCGAAGAGGGTCCGCAGCGGGCCCCGGTTCGCGTGCAGGCGCCCGGTAAGGCCGCCCGTTACGCTCCTATAACTGAGTTCCTTTCTGGCGTGTCGGGTGACGCGGTAGAGGTCTCATTCGAGGAGATCGAAGAGGTTCTCGGTGAGCCGTTGCCGTTGTCGGCGCGGAAGCATCGGTCCTTCTGGGCAAACTCGCCGCGCCCGACGCAGGCCCGCTCTTGGTTGAGCGCCGGCTGGGAAGTGACGGGGCTCGACTGGGATCAGCAGCGTTTGACGTTCCGACGCAAGGCAGAATGACTGCGGCCCGCTTCATTGCGGGCCGCGTCTGTCTGAGTTGGTGGTGGTGGGAGTTAGATGACGTCGCCGTTGTTGATGCAGGGCGCCGGGTCGGTGCTTTCGGTCAGGTCTTCGCGGCAGATGCTCTGACTGCCGGGTGGGGTGATGTGCGTTAGGTGGAACTTGCCGTTGAGCTCGCGGAGGGTGCCTTCGAGTTTGGCGTAGCCCGTGCTGGTGGTGGTTTCGCACCATGCTTCGATGGTTATGGGTTTGCCGATGGTGTGGGCGGGGGCGGCGATGAAGTCTTCGGTTGTTTCTCCGGGGCTGACGGGGCCGACTTGGAGTTCGCCGCCGGCGAACGTAAGGCTGGCGCGTAAGCCCTCGCAAGTAGCAGCCTGGTTGTTGCTGACTTGGAGGGCGAGCTTGGGCGGGTCAGGAACGCACGCGCTTAGTGCGAGTGCGAGGAGCGCGAGCATGAGTAGTGGGGTGGTGTGGAGTCGCTTCATGGTGGTCGGGGTCCGTTCCTTGTCGTTAGTACCTGTCTAGGTAGTAGACGCCGGTGGCGGGGAGCCAGATGTCACTGAGGCTGTGCCAGATGCGGCGGCCGTCGTGGAATCTGGGGGTGTCTACAGCCATTATGGCCACGTCGGGGGTTAGGTAGGTGCCGCCGCTGGTGATGCGGTACTGCTCGATGAGGGAGTAGTGCGCTCCGGCGGTGCTGAGGACGCCCTTGGGCCAGTAGAGGGCGACCATGGCGTTGTCTTGCCGCCCGAGTTGGTTGCGGAGCATGGTGGCTTTGGCGCTGGCTGAAAGCACGTTACCGAGGAGGTAGCTGGTGTTTCCGGCTAGGCGGATGCGGTTTCGTGTGCCGCGGTTGGCGTTTTGTTTGCCTTCGTCGCGGAGGAAGGCGTTGGCGCCGTTGACGAATCCGGCGGGGGTGCTCATGCTGCCGCTGACGAAGTAGCAGGCGCCCATGTATGCGCTGATGAGCGGCACGCCGCGCGAGTTCGGTTGGGTGAGGGCGGCGAGTAGGCCGTCCGGGCTGCGGTCGTAACGATCACCGGCGGCGTAGAGGTCGGAATCTAGTTGGGGCGCGGCCGCTTGTAGGGCGCGGGGCATTACTGGGGTTGTGAAGGGGGTGCATTCCCAGGGTCGGCCGATGCAGCCGATTGGGTCGGTGATTACGGGCGGGTAGGCCATGCACTCTTCTGGGCGGTTGAGGCATCGCCAGGGGTCGCGTTCGCCGGGCGGGTCTGCTGTGGGCGGGTCTTCGCTGGGTGGGTTGTCGGCGGGAGGCCTACTGGTGGGCGGTTCGTCGCCTGGGGGGTTGGTGGTTGGGGGTGGGTTGTTCGTGTTGTCTTCGCCGTACGTGAGGCCGAGGTAGGTTTCGCCGTTGACCCAGTCGCGCCAGAGGAGGCTGGCGAAGGCGCTGGGGCCGCAGCCGACGGGCGCATCCTTCTTGGTGCCGCCGGTGATGCAGATGGGCATATTGAAGGTGCCGTCGCGGCCGAACGCGTTCGCGTACTGGTAGGCGCCGCTGTTGTCGTGCCCTTGATGGGCGTCACTGATGCTGCCGATCTCGACGTTATGGCAGATCTTCCACCACAGGAAGCGGCTGCAGACGGGGTCGATGCTGTCTACCCTGTCGCCACCTACGACCTCTTGGAGTTTGAGAGTGTGAAGGGCGTTGGTGATGTTGAGAGCGCCGTCCTGGTCGGTGAGCTCGAGCATGCTGGTGGTGACGGTGCTGCTGGGGGTGATGCCGGCGTTGTCGGGGTTTAGGAGTTGTTGCCAGTGGGCGTTGAGTTCTTCGAGGACTTCGGGCGTGTTGTTTCGGGCGCGCATGTCGGCGTATTGGCCTTGGGCGGCGGCTAGTTCGAGTTCGTCGGCGGGTTGGGCGGTGCTGGTGTCCCAGTAGGTGCCGGTGGTGTCGCGCATGAGGAGGGTGGTGGGGGTTGCGGCGACGATGGCGTCTAGACGGGCTTGGCCGCCGAGGGCTTCTAGGGTGTTGTGGAGTTCTAGGAGGATGGCTAGGTCGCTGCTGATGAGGCTGACGGGCATGCGGGCGGTGGTGGCGCCGGTGATGACGGTGCCGTAGGGGCTGTCGGTTTCGCTGGTGGCGTCCCACATCTCGGGGGTGAGGGTGGTGGCGTACTCCCAGATGTCGTTGATGGGGCCGGGGGCGGTGAAGGTGATGTTGACGAAGGGGTAGTCGTCGAAGTCAACGGCTTCCAGCGTGCTCATGCTGAGGCTGGAATCACTGGCGGTGGCGACAGTGAGGCTGTCATCCAGCCGGTTCATGAGGCTGAGGCCCTGAGTGGCTACCAGCGGCACGTCTTGCGCAGCCTCGAGCAGGTCGAACGCGGGCGGCCCGCTGCTCGCGCTGGGGTCCTGACAGGCCGCGAGCGTGAGCACGGCGGCTAGCAGGGCGGCGAGTAGGGTTAGGGGTTTGCGTCTTGGCATGTGTGTTCCTCCAACGCCAGCGGGGTGTCGTGGTGGGGGTAGTGGGTTGGGTGGAGCGTGGTGGAGTGGGGCGGCGCGCTAACTAGGAGTAATCGTACCTCACATGATATTGCGGGAACTGCGTTAGTCGAGCGCTTCTCTTGGGCTGAAGCCGTCGACGATGACCTTGCCTTCGGCTTCGAGGTTGTAGACGCCGTGCTCGTTGCTGCTTTCGCGGATCTCGTTGGCGCGTTCGAGGCGGGCTTCTTCTGTCAGGAAGGGGCCTTCGAGGGCGGGTTCTACGTCGTGCCAGACGATGAGGAGGTACGACTTCACTTGTGGTTCTCGGTGTGGGGTGTTTGTAGGTGGGCGACCCACCAGTCGGCGTCGCGGAGCGCGAGGTCGTTCTCGCCGGATTCGAACGCTTCGTCGCGGGTGTTGAACGGTCCGATGATGCTGAAGCCGTCGACGGGGTTGCCGGTGAGGATGACGCTGCGCTCCTCGGGGTCCGGTTCGGCTGGGAGGGGTGTGTCGTCGCTGACTTGCTCGGCGATGAGGTCGGTGGCGGTGGCGTCTACGTCGTTGGGGCCATAGTTGCTCATGAGGCGTTCGGCTTCTTCGGGGGTGTCGGCTTCGATGACGCGCTTTTCGAGGATGATGCGCATGACTTCGTACTTGGGCATGAGACTTCCTTTCGCGCGGAACCATGCCGCGCGAGCGGCTTTCTGATCGGGGCAGAAGGTTGGTCTGCTTCGATCCGGAGAGTGGCGTGGGGCGCGGCGTGTGGGATACTTAGGCATGCCGTACAAGTTGAGGTTTTTTCTTGTGGTTGGTGTCGTGCTGGTGCTTGCGGCTGGGTTCGCGTTCGCGAATAGCAACGCTGGTACGAGCGCTAAGATTCAGCGGTTCGCGCAGGAGCTCTACCGCAGCATGAACGTCGGTACGCGCTCGTGCCCTGCTTCGCAGTCGGCGTTTCGGGTCGCGGTCTGCGCCCAGACGCATGGCGATGCGGAAGTGTTCCGCATGATGACTGACCTGTTCCTGAGGACCTCGGATCACTTCGATGGCGAAGTCGTCACGGACTGGTTGGGCTCGCGCACCGTTCCTTACAAGGGCGTGCGGATTGACGGAGTGTTGGTGACGATCACCTTTGAGGGCAACCTGGGGCCGTTCGAGAACTTCGGGCGCGCCTACGTTAACGCGAACTTCTGACCGCTCTTCCCCCGTTCTCTAGTTCTTGGGATGCATGAGCGCGCCCCGCGACCTGTCTAATCGCGGGGCGCGCTCTTGTATTGCCGAGTGGATTAGTTGCCGTCGGGTAGGAGGTACTCGAACGCGACGGTGTGTAAGCCGGTGCTGGTGGGGATCTCGACTTGGCGCACTTGGCTGGGGAACGGGTTGATGCGTTGGTGCCCGAAGGTGGCGATCGCGAGGTTTTTGAGGGTGTTGAGGTACCGCAGGGCGGTGTTGTGGTCGGTGGCCTTGCCGATTGTGACGCCGATGTCGTGCGGTAGGGCAATGCCTCGTTCGTCGTAGTGGACCTGCGCGAAGTAGTTGTCGGTGTGGCCAGGTGCGAGGGAGAGGATGACGTAGAAGTGGGCGAGGCTGGCGACGAGTGCCTGGGGGTCGGCGCCGTGGTGCTGGAGGTCGGGCATGACTTCGGTGGCGGCGTGGACGCTGTGGCGGAAGGCGGCGACGGCTTGCTGGAACGGCATGGCGTTGTCGACGTGCGTGACTTGCAGGGCGGCCTTGGGATAGGCGTTGTGCGGGGTGGTGACTTCTAAGTATTTCGCGAGGGTTGGACCGCCAAGCTCGATGTAGGTACTAGTGCCGGGTGGGCGGGTGTCGTGCTCGTTGCTGATGATGTAGGAGAAGATGGCGTCCCCATCGCGGGCGAGGTCATCGAGGATGTTGCTGATTTCGAGGTGGGGGCCGGGCGCGAGGTTGGGGGTGAAGCCGGGTACTTGCTTGGCGATGTCAGTGAGAATCATGTTTGGGTTTCAGTCTCCGGTAAAAGTGGGCCCACGGGCGCCGGAGAGTGCTTGGGCGCCCGTGGGGCTGTAGGGGTTAGGGGTTCGGCGGTTGGTTGGTGTGCGTTACGGGACGGTCTCTGGCTCGAGCTCGTTGACCTCGATTGCGGAGTGTTCGCCTTC
>CALCHY010000148.1 GCA_937907415.1 uncultured Trueperaceae bacterium | reverse complement strand
GCAGCTACAATCACTCCAACAAGAAGGTGTTGCATCGACCGGTTGAACTCAGACAATATCTCTCGATCCGCTACACGGAGCGGCTCGCTCAGGCCGGCGTCGCCGCCTCGGTCGGCAGTCGCGGTGACAGCTATGACAATGCGCTAGCTGAGACGATCATCGGGCTCTACAAGACCGAAGTCATTCATCACTTGGGCCCGTGGCGGGGCGTTACCGATGTTGAGATCGCCACCCTGGAGTGGGTGCACTGGTTCAATCACCAGCGGCTACTAGAGCCCATCGGCGACATCCCGCCGGCCGAGTTCGAGCAGATGTACTATCGCCAGCAGGGTCAGGCAGCAGCCTGACTCAAGCAAACTAGCCTCCGGAAAATGCGGGGCGGTTCATACTATCGACCCACACGAGGCAGCAAATCGGCCGACTAGGACGTTCACTCGCCGAAGGCGAGGAGAGAAGATGCGGCGTAGCACGGGCAGAGCTAAGTCACGAGAGCGTGGGCGCTAAGGGATTCTGGCGGTGGATGGGGGAGCAGATGGCTGATGGTTTGGCAGAGTTCAAGTTGCCGTATCAGGCGGAAGGGTACCTGCGGCTTCTCAACAAGATCTACGAACTGAACGGTGAGGCGCTGCTCAGCGAGGTGCTCGTGAACAGCCCCGCGTCGGTTGACGAGGCGACACACTACGACAACTATGATGGCGGGATTCACGGGCATACGCTGAAACTGGCGGTACCGGACGATCTCTTCGTCCGCATCTTCGGGCGCCGCCGCGACATCGAGGAGCGCATCACTCGCGACCTTGAGGAGATGGTCCGGATGCAAGGCGAGCGCTTCACTAGCGTGATCCTCGAGCCCAGTCATATCCAGGATGAGCGATGGCGGGAGGAGGCGGGCGCCTACCACCGCGTGGTCACGAGCCCGGCGCCGCCACAGGCGGTCGAGCGAATTTGGGGCCCGTATCCGACGCGGGTGTTCCTCAGCCACAAGGCGAATTACAAGGTGGAGACCTCGAAGTTGAAGGAGGCGATCGAGTGGTGTGGCATCGGTGCTTTCGTGGCTCACGAAGACATCGAACCGACAAGGGAGTGGCACCGCGAGATCGAGCATGCGCTCTTCAGCATGGACGCGCTAGTGGCGCTGGTGACGGCCGATTTCCACGAGAGTAGCTGGACGAACCAGGAGGTTGGTGTCGCCATCGGGCGTGGCGTGCCGGTGATTGCGGTGCGCCTCGGCGGCACCCCTTACGGGTTGCTCGGAATCCGCCAAGCCCTGGGGGCTGGCGATTTGGAGCACCCGGAACGAATGGCCCTGAAGATTCTCGAGCTGCTTGAGGCCAAGTTTGTGCGGACGCCACAGCTCTTCGACTCAGTCATCTACGCCTACAAGCGCTCAAGAAACTACGACGACTCGGAAGAAAAAGTGGCCAAGCTGTTATCACGATTCCAGACCGCTACGCCTTCCCAGGTCGATAGGCTCCTGGAGGCCTGGGAGGCAAACACGCAGAACAAGGGCGACCGCGGTAGCTTTCGGTTGATGCAGCTACTACGGCGCTGGACGGGGGAGAAGTGGTCTGTCAAGGGCGGGGTGATCCACCGCGTGGAGCCCGAACCCGAACTCTTCCCCAAAGAAGAGGACCTTCCGTTCTGATTGGGCTTGAGTAGCGGGCCGATATTCAGTTGCCGAGCCCTCGACGAGCTAGGGCGCAGGCGGGCATAGTCAAAGCATGCAAACGCTCGTGGCGGTATCACGGAGGGAGTTGTACGAGCTCGTGTGGAGTGAGCCGGCCACCAAGGTGGCGGAGCGGTTCGGTATCACGGGCACTGGCCTGCGCAAGATCTGCGACAGGCACGACGTTCCCGTGCCGCCACGAGGCCATTGGGCCAAGGTGGCGGCGGCCAAGAAGGTGACGCAGCCGCGTCTGCCGCGGCCACAAGACGGTGACGAGAAGGTGCGCGTGTGGCGGGGCTCGCGGAGCGGCAATGGCCACGCGGTGCGTGACGGACGTACGGCTAAGACCGCGGAACCCGTCGTGTTGCAGCGCGAGTACGAGGAGAATCCCGAAAACAAGATCATCGTAGATACAGAGAGGCAGCGGAGGGGCGCCTGGGCGCGCGAGCTGAACGCGAGCATGCGGCATAGCGCGAAGGGCTACGACGGCGGGGTCGACTACCGCGGCATGCGTACCGCTAGCCTGGAAAACGGGGCCTTGAGTCTCGTGGTAAGCGATGCCAGCCGTTCCCGTGCGTTAGCAATCGTGGACGCGCTGGAGGTTGGGCTTCGGAAGAGAAAGCTCCTGAAGGGTGGGCGTGGTGAGGGATCTCGCCTGGAGGTGGAGGGCATCGACCTGCACCTACGGCTCAGTGAGCGAGCTAATCGCACCCCCAGGAAGAAGCGGGAACCAAAAGGCGGATACGAATGGGGATCTTGGCGCTCTAACGATTACAGCCCCTCGGGAATCTTGCAGTTGCGCGTCATCTATGGCGAAGTCAGTTACCCCTCGATGGAGCGGCGCCTCGTGGAGACCCCGGAGGAACCCCTCGAGGGGTCCTTGAATGAGGTGATGGTGCTGGTGGTTGAGGTGGCTGTGAGGGCGCGGCTTAAGGAGGCACGTCTCGCGGAGGAGCGCCGGCAGCGGCAGCTGGAGTGGGAGCGGCAGGAGGAAGAGCGGCGCCGGGAGCTAGAGCGGCTGGAGGCGGAACGGCTGCGGCGCGAGGCCAAGTCCGCCAGGACGCGGCAGCTCCTGGAGTTGAGCGAGCGCTGGGCACGCGCCGAGCAGCTGCGAGCGTTCATCGCAGCAGTAGAAGCCGCCGGCCGCGTACCGGCAGCCGTAACGGAGGAGACGACGCTAACGGAGTGGATCGCTTGGGCGAGGGATGAGGTGCTCGCTATAGACCCGCTGCGAGACGAGGGCTGAGCGGAACTTATGGTGGTGCGACTGGGAAGGGGGGTCCCGGCTAGCTGGGGTCGTAACAGAAGCTCAAAGTTCTCGTGTGCACGGTAGTGATGCTGCCTCTAGCCGATGGACGGCTTGCGCCCCGCCGAGAAAGTGCTCGAAGGACCATCCCGGAACTAGCTCAAGGCGGTGATCGCGCCACTGGAGTTTGTGGAGAGTGTCGGGCGTGGGGCCTGGCTTGATCACCACGGCCTTGTTCTCTGAGAGGTACCAGCGCGGGGCGTCAGTGACGGCTAGTGGCTTCTGGCCTAGCTCTGGTGGCGTTTCATGAATACCCGCAAGAACTTGTCATCCTTCTTTTCTGTGCGGTAGTCGCTTACGTGATTCTTCGCCTTCAACATGTCAAGTAGCCGTCGTACGTCGTTGTCGTCCTCGATTCTTGGCTTCTTTCCGTCAGCGGCAGCCAGCTTCTTGTACTCACCGCGCAGTTGACTTAAGACATCCAAGATTTCCATCTTGGTAAGGTCGTCTACGCGCTGGCCAAGCACCTTTGCTATGCGTTCAGACGGGGCTCCAGCCCTTGCGAGTGTCGACAATTCTTCGCCTGATGCCCCCAAGCTTGCAGTTGCCGCGAAATCCACCAATACCGTCGCAAGCTCCAGGGTGAGCATCTTGGTTTCATGAAGGCTTTGGGCCGCAAGGAAAACCGCTGCCTTTGCCTCTCCGGAGATAAGGCTACTCGTAATGACGCCGACGTATTCATCGCTTTGGAGCTCGAGTCGCGTCACGAACCCAGGCAGGTTCGTTGATTTGGCTAGGGCCAGTTCTTTTTCGCTCCAGGGGAGGGAGCCGAAGTGGTTGAAAGTCTCTACTGTGTCTCCGACGTGCCGCGCGCTTATGAGTCCGGCGAGCAGTTGGCCGTCAAGGACATGCAAACTCGCGAGGGGCAGAGGATTAGGTGGATTCAATTGCGAGAGAAGCCTCAACGTGACGGGACTAGGAATCTCTTCTTGATTGACTAGCCATACGGCCAGTTCGGTCTTGTCATCGTCACTCGCTTCGTTCTCGGACAGAATCGCACTAGTTGTGGCTAGGCTACGCGCTAAGTCGCGGTGGGAGCCAACGTGCTGTTCGCTCTTAAGGTAAGTGGTCAAGTTGAGTGCGGTAGGCATAAACCGCTTGGTGCGTGCAAGGCTGGGCCAACTGCTCGCGGGAGCATCAGTGAACCGCTCAACCATGGCATCAGGGTGGGCGAGTTGGAGAAGTCTGTCGCTCGAATCGTCGTCGAGGTTGGTGGCGAGCTCCAGCACTTCTATTAGGCGTGCTGGGGTGTCAACGCTAAACAGTTGCGCCTCGGCTGATTCCAACGAGCCGAGATACGCCTCGGACTCCTGGAGCAGGTAGTCGGCGAGGGAGTCTTGAACCTCTGACAGCGTGTCTATACCAACCTGACCGTCGCTTGGCGTAATCGCTGTTAGGTTTGGAAGGTTGACCTCGAACGCATTTACTTCCATGACGGCGTCCCTTGTGCCGTCGGGCAAATGTTGAACTGACTCAAGCTTGATGGAGTTCTGACTTAAGAATTTGGCGAAGGCGCTGCTTCGCTCCGAGGATAGCTCCTCCCTGAGCACGGGCAGGCTATCGATATTCTCCGCGATAAGTTCGAGAGTGGCGTCACTGGCGTCATAGTCAACCTTGCTGTCCAGGTTGGCGAGCGCAGTGCTTACCAGGCGCAGCTTTACATCCGGTTCCAACTGCTCGTTTCCCGCAATGACATTTAGGATTTTGTCGAAGGTGGGGGAGAGGCGCACTACGAGTCTGGAGGCGGCCTTGCTGCGAGCGAGAAAAGCCCTGACGAAGACGTGATTCTGATCCAGCGTGCCCGCGACCAATCTTCGGATAGTTGGCTCGAGCCGGTCATTATCGATCAGGTGCTCGAAGACAGAGACGTTCAAAGCGCTCCGAGTGTTCAGAAAATCGTATCCCGGCTGCTTGAGGATCGCCTCTACGTCCTTGTTGGATAACTTGAAATCGGGTGCTGTCTCGTGTTGGTCCATCACTTGGAGCATGAAACTTCGGGCGTCCACACTACGCAGGTCGCCGTAGTAGACGCTCGCGTAAAGGGCGAAGTTGTTGTCCAGGTACCCGGAGCGCATAAGATCGAGCGCTAGCCCGTCCTCCAAGACTTCGTGGGCGTACGTTGTGAGGTCGGGTATTGCGGCAGACAAATTCGTGTCCCAAAGCGAGCGGTCAGTTACACGCTGCGTGAATGTCGCCTCGACGTTCCTTGCGCGCAGTCTGCTCAGAGATCGCACGCGGTCGTTAACCTCTTTCTGAGCTCTACTGTGCCAGGCTGCAATAGATGCCACCTTATCTATGAACTTCTCGAGTTCGTCAGTTGTAAGCCTCACTTGAAACCGAGCGCCGTTTTGGAGGATAAGCGCCCCGGGTTGGGCGGCGTATGCAGTCCAAAATGCCTCGGTCTTCAGGTCCTGCCATTGAAAAGTTCGCTGGGAAGGCTCGAGCAAAACAGAAGCTCCCGCGCCGACACCGCTCGATTTTGCACCGATTTCCAGTAGAGACTGGAGCCGCGCACCCATAGTCTCGCTAAGCGTTTTGACTTTGTCAGCTGCTGGGATTTCTGTCCTCAACTGCGCAACCGTTTTGTCAATGACTTGTAGGCGTTCATGGGCGACTTCTCGGACTTTCTTCACAATTTGGTCAAGTTTGCTGTCACCGCTCCGAATCCTCTCGTAATCTGCCAAGTGGGCATGTTTGTAGAGAATCATGGCGAGTTGTTTGTTTGGATCTAAGCCGCTTAGCTTGGACTTCCCGAGTAGTTCATTCGCGTAGATTTGGAACTCGTTCGCGATGCTGTGGATTACTCGCATGTCGGTAAAGTAGCGGCCCGCGAGTTCAACCAGGTCTTGTGACGGCCTAGCGTCGTCCGCAATTGGTCTTGACTTCAACTCGCGATGGAGTAGGTCTGCAGAAACTTCAGGAGAGATGAATGGCACAATGGGGATGATTAGGTCAAAGAACTTTGAGCGGTCAGATGCGGGCGAACTCACGCCGTACCGATGGCCTGTGGCAGCCGATTGTGTGCTCTCAGGAATAGGGGAGTTGGTGGCTGGCTCGGGGTTCTCTGAGACGTTGCTGGCGCCAGGCGCCTTCAAGAGATCCGGGGTTCCCGGCTCGAAGAGGCTGTCGCGCACGGCGTAAACGAAGGCAACATGCTTCTCTTCTGGTAGGGCTGCATTGAGAATCGAGTTCAGGTCGCGCAGCGCTCGGAAGATGTCCGGGTCGTTGAACCGGTCTAGGTCTTCGAAGAATACGTACCGAGTTCCCGTGCGTTTGAAAAAGTAGATGATTTCGTCGAGGAACTGGTCGAAGTAATTACCGGCGGCGTCACTGAGCTTGATACTTGCCGCGCCGAAAGAGACCTCATGCACCGCGTGCTGATGCATAAAATACTGGACAGTAAACAAAATGCCGATGCTGACAAGGGAGCCCAACCCGGCTCCAAGCCAGGGGGCCAGGCTGCGGCCCTCAAAGTACTGATTTATACCGGACGGACCAAAGACCAAAAATAGGATCGCCCATAGAATGGCCGTGGCCCCCAATGCGATCCATATGGCGCGTTTCCGGCGGAAGTCTGCAATTCGTTTGAACCGAGAGAGGGGCAGTTGGTGCGGGCTCTGGGAATAGAGGAGCCGCTTTACGACTTCCTTTTGTAGCACTGCAGATAGGGAAGGTTCACCACTCGCCTTGGCGACCTTTTCGGAAGGCTCATTAATATTCGATAGCGAGATTTCTACCAGCGGGATTCGCGCTTTTCTACCGGCGGAGTCTGATAGGGCCTGTTTAACCCCTTGTAGGATGCTGCTCTTGCCGGTTCCGTAAGCGCCAGCCAAGGCGACATTGTGAACTGGCGGGTCACTGGTGATTGCGGTTACTAGGTGAGTGGCGTAACTTGCATGATGCTTTTCATCGTAGATTGGAGTCAGCGGAGACAGCCCGTCGCCCACCCCTGCCGATTTGTCCATTGTCACCCCTGGTGTCGATAACGAGGATTCAAGTTGGACCGGTTGGCCCAGCAAGTCTCATCAACCCGATAGTGATACACCCAAGTGTAAGCCTCCTCACGCATGGCATGTACCGCTCTGCCTGACGCCCTAACCATCTTGGAGCGAGCGCAAAGGAAGATCCGCTCTTCCTAAACCCCTCCATTGTGGGTAAGCGGGATTGTGGTCTCCCCCACAGCCTGAAAACGATAAGTAGTGTTATCTTTGATGCTGTAACACTCGTCTCTGACGCACTGCGCGCTCTCGAGAGATGTAGTTTTGCCTGCTGCGAGGGCGGCTTGACAGGGTCGGGGTGCGGCGTGGCGCGGTCCTGAGCGATCTTGGTTGAGAACCGCATCTAGAGCGCAGAGCGTATGTGATTCGCGAACCGCGGCCTGAAGGTAGGAAGGTGCTTCAGCCGCTGCTCGTGGGGCGGCCATGGTTTCGGCCAGTTCGTTCGCACGCGTTCAAGGTCGGCAAGAACCGCGTCCGTCCGCCCAAGAAAGCCGTAAAGGAAGTCGTCGGGCGACTGAGCGCCGACATTCCGCCCCCCCCCCCCCCCCC
>CALCHY010000147.1 GCA_937907415.1 uncultured Trueperaceae bacterium | reverse complement strand
TCGAAGTACGCGATGCCCTTGTTGCCGAGGAGTACCTTGGGCTTGCCGTTTTCGTCCTGGCGCAGACCGGGCAGGTAGACTCCGTCGGCGGCGCGTAGCTCTTCGGCGTACTCGGGCACGAACTTCTTGAGGTTCTGGCTGCCGACCTCCTCCTCGCCCTCGATGACGAAGATGAGGTTGAGGGGCGTGTAACCGAGCACGGCCTGCATCGACTTGACGGCGCTGAAGAAGTTCACGAGCGGACCCTTGGAGTTCGTGACGCCGCGCCCGACCACGCTCGGGCCGTAGCCCGCGACGTCGACTATGTCGGCGCTGAACGGCTCGACGTTCCACTCCTCGAGGGGCTCGGGCGGCTGAACGTCGTAAAGGCAATAGACGATGAGGGTGCCGGCGTCCGGGTTCTCGCTCGTGACGCGCCCGTAGACGACGGGGCTGCCGCTTTCGTACTCGACCAACCGGACGTCGGTCGAACCAAGTTCCTGGATCATGTCGCGGACCATGGTGGCGGCTTCCTTGATGCCCCAGTCCTGGGCGGCGACGCTCGGTTGACGCACGAGCGTGCGGATGTCCTCGAGGTAGGCGTCGAAGTTCTCGTCGATATGCTCGTAGAGCTTGGTGAGTACTTCGTCCAGGCTCAGGTGCTTGGTGGCTGTCATCGGGTGCCTCCTGGTTAGTCGAGTTTGAGGAGTTTGCGAGCGGTGCCGCCGAGGATTTTGGCGCGTGATGGTTCGGGTATGTCCATGTCGCGGATAGGGTCGAGGTTGTATTTGAAGCGCCAGGTGCGGTTGGGGTTGGCGTCGGAGCCGTAGAGGACTTTTTCGTCTGTGCGCATCCAGTCGAGCATTTCGGGTCCGATGCGGGGGATGAGGCGTGCGATCTGGGCGAAGGTGAGGGTGGTGTCGAGGTAGACGTTGGGGTGTTTGCCTGCGATGTAGGGGTCGGGGCCGAAGGGATTGCCGTGGGCGATGATCATCTTGGTGTGGGGGTGGCGGATGGCGAGTTCGTCGATCAGGAGCGGGTCGCCGAAGCGGATGACGCCTTCGCGGAGGAACACACCGCCGGTGTGGAACAAGACAGGGAGGTCTAGTTCGGCGCATTTCTCCATTAGGGGTGAGACGCGGGGGTCGTCGATGGAGAAGTGTTGGATTGGTGGGTGGAGTTTGAGGCCTCTGAAGCCGTGGTTCTTGACAAGTTCTTCGAAGTCCTTTACGGCGTTCTTGCGGGTGGGGGTGACGGAGGCGAAGCCGGCTAGTCGGCTGGGGTGCTTCTGGACGAGTGAGGCGATGAGGCGGTTAGATTCCTCGAGTTCCTCTTGGTCTTGGCCAAGGGCGAGCACTACGGAGAGTTGGATGCTCTCCTTGTCCATCTCGGCGAGGAAGTGCTCTACGTCCGTATTGGGTTGGATGTGGGTATGAAAGTCGATGACCATCGGATCCTCCGACCTTTCTGGTACGCGGCGCTCTACAGGTGCGCCAGTCCTTTGAGTTGGCCAGCCGCGAGTGTCCGGGTTCGCGATCCTCCGCAATTGCGATATGTCGACTGTCGACAGTGGCCTGCTGCAGAAGATAGCACAAAACGAAGCAAGTACGGTCCCGTGAATGAGCTTGTCAAAACAGTGTAAGAGCCCAGGACCTGGGGCCGAATGGGGGGGTTCCAGGTGCGAGCTTGCTCGATCGTGGTGCGCACGCCTAGGCACTTATGGGGGCGATGGTGGTTGCAGAACTCAGGGTAGGCGAGTAGGCGTTCGTTGGCTTGGTTGATGTCGAGTGCGGGTGTCTCGAAGGTGTAGTGCTCGTCGCGGACGGTGCGTCGCAGGCGTTCGACGTGCGCGTTGCTATTCGGCGCTGCGGGAGAGATGGTGATCAGTTGAGGGTGTCAGATTGTTTGTGTATAGGGTCGGTCGGAAAGGATCTTCCTCTTGTCGACTTCCAAATCACTTTCTGATGTTGAAACGCTGGATTCCGAACTAGCCTCCGGGCCTGAAGCTACCCACACTATTCATGTTGTGCCGTCTGCCGCTGAGCTGGCAGCGAGCGGTGCGCTGGATTCGCTTTTCGCGCAGATCGACTCCGGCAAGCTGCAGCTCTCCGGCGCTGGCGGCCTGATCCCGGAACTGATTAGGGGCGTGCTGGAGCGCGGCTTGTAGCCGGAGATGACCAGCCGCCTCGGTTACGAGAAGGGCGACCCCGCCGCTGCCCTGTTCGAGAACCATCGGAACGGCAGCAGCGAGAAGACGGTGCTTACCGAAGCCGGGGACGTGCCCCTGAGCGTGCCTAGGGACCGTAACGGTGCGTTCACGCCTCGGCTGGTGCCCAAGGGCCAGCGCCGCGTCGGCGGCCTGGACGAGATGATCATCAGCCTCTATGCCGGCGGCATGACCATCCGCGACATCCAGCATCACCTGGCCACCACGATCGGCAGGGGGCTGAGCCACGAGACGTTCCGCAAGATTACCGATGAGATCTTGGATGAGGTTCTCGCCTGGCAGAACCGGCCATTGGAGGCGCTCTACCCCGTCATCTACCTCGACGCCCTGGTGGTGAAGGTCAAGGACGGCGCGCACGTCAAGAACAAGCCGGCGCACATCGCTGTCGGCGTCGACAGGGAGAGCGTTAAGCACGTTCTCGGAATCTGGATTCAAGCCACCGATGGCGCCAAGTCCTGGGGCGGCGTGTGCGCCGAACTCAGTAACCGCGGCGTCCGGGACGTGCTCATCTTCTGCTGCGACGGCCTCGCCGGCCTGCCCGATGCGATCGCCGCCACCTGGCCGTGAGCGACGGTGCAGACGTGCGTGGTGCACCTGATCCGCGGCGCCATGCGCTTCGTGGGCTACCCAGGACCGCAAACGCGTCGCCGCGGCGCTGAAACCGATCTACACCGCCGTGAACGCTGAGGCGGCGCTGGAGGATCTGGTGGCGTTCGAGGTCAGCGAGTTGGGCGCGAAGTACCCTAGCGCCGCTCGGGTGTTCCGCGACGCCTGGGAGCGCTTCACGCCCTTCCTGGCTTTCCCCAATGAGCTCCGCCGCGTCATCTACACCACCAACGCCATCGAGTCCCTGAACTACTAGCTCCGGAAGATCATCAAGAACCGCGGGCATTTCCCCAACGACCAGGCCGCCGTGAAGCTCCTGTGGCTGGCAATCTGCAACATCGAAGACAAACGCGCCAGGGTGCGCGAGAAGGAGAGGAATAACCGCACCCCCGCAAGCCCGAAGAGGTCGATGGCTGGCAAGCTCATCCAGGGCACCGTAACGACCAACTGGAAGCAGGCCCTCGCCCAGCTATCCCTCGCCTGCCCCGAGCGGATCAACCCCCAACTCTGAGACGTGACCCGGCCCCATACACAAACAACTTGACAAGCTCAGTGAACTCGCGGCCCGTAAGGAACGAGCCCTTGAGGTACTTCACACCGCTCTCCACCTTGCCCTTGGCTCTGCGCCAGTAGGGCGGGCAAGCCACCGGCAAGGTCCCGTAATGCTCGCAGAAGTCCAGGAAGCCGCCGTTGAACCTGACCGCCTCACCCAGCGCTTGCTTATCCACGGCGGTCTTCATGTTGTCGACCAGCAGCACCTTGGGCACCCCCAGGAGCTCGAACGCCTCCCGCAGGCACGCCAGCTGCGTGGGCTGACGCATGCTGGTGGTGAAGCGCGCGAACATCACCCTGGAGTAGCCCAGCACGAACCACGAAGGCGTACAGCGTCTTGCGTTCTCCGTTCTCCACAACCGTGCCGCACTCGCCCCAGTCGAGCTGCGCCTGCCGCCCCGGCAGCGTCTCGAAGCGCTCCACCACCTGCTTGACATACTCGCTCTTCTGCTCCCTCACGAACTCCTTCAGGATGGTGATGCCGCTCGCGTAACCGCGCTCTTTGATCTCGCGCAGCAGCACCGTCGCCGGCAGATCGAACTCCGCCAACCTATCCGCCACAAAACCCTTGAACGGATCCAGCTTCGACGGCTTCACCGACTTCTCAGTAGCCGGAGCCGCGTTCAGGACGTTGTAGACCGACTGGCGGCTCACGCCGTAACGGCGGGCGATCACCGCCTTCGGCACACCATCCAACACTTCCCTTTTCATGCGTAGCCTGACCTCTCGTGATATCAACCGAGGTGGCCTCCCTCCCTTGGTGCCTTAGCAACCCCAAGGCTACGAGGGAGGCCCCTCCAACTCCACAAACGGATTGTCTAGTTCACGAGCACGAACTGGACGGAAGCGTCAACTCCCGACCGGCGATTCTGTCCAGGTTACGACCGGCGGCAACAGAGGAGGCCTAGCGCTGTGCTGGATAGTCCCATCCTGCGGCTGACCTCTGTCTAATATCGCCACCGACCCTAACCACGGGTATCAGATATTGGGCCCCGTGCGGATGTTGACTTGGTTGATTCGCAAGCCTCTTGGCTGCCTACTCGCGCTGGATTCGGAGAATCAGGGACTGCGGTGTGCAGCTATCCAGGCGAATCAGCAGTCTCCTGGCTCCAGTTAGTCGTTCCCCTAGCTGGCAGGAATCTCCGTGGAGGGTGGCATAGGCGGTGAGCACAGCGGTAGCTGGGTCCCAGGATAGGTCGGTGGTGAGGGTGAGGCCAGGTGTTGTGTCAAGGAGGTCCTGGACCTCGAAGCGAGTGCTTGGTCGCAGCACGTTCGTGAAGATGATACGCGTTGGTCCAGAGGTATCGGCGGTTGTCCATGTGTCTTGAAAGATCGCCGCTAACTCGAGGGCGGCTTTGGTGGCGGCGTCTTGGATGGCGGTGTGCTGGGTACTGCCAAGGCCTTCGACTATCAAGGCATGCGACTGGTTGAGTTCCTCGCTTCGCAGATCCGTCATTGTTGCCGTGACCATGAGCTGGACTGTTGTCAAGGAGCGGTACGTGCCAAACCTACTCGGGCGGTTGTCGATAGTAAGAAGGACGGTTGCGCCAGTGCGGAGGTAGGCATCAATCGCTTGGCTCGAGCGCAGGCCGTTGACGCTGCCGATGCGCCATCCGGACTGTTGGAGGAGAGAAAGCATGCCGGCTTCCAAGCTTGCTGATGCTGTTGCGTCGCCGGTGAACGACAGGGCGGCTCGCGGGTCAATGCACACGTCTGCACTGACGGTGACCGTCGCGAGGCCGTGCTCCTCGCCCTGGCCTATGACCTGGTAGCTCTGTATGACGCCTGCGGTGGTTTGCTCTAGGAGCTCGCTGAACTCCTCGTCAGTACGGCTGGTGAGTCGTGCCCCTGTGACGGCGGTTGTGATGGTCGTCTCGAGGCTGGTTTGGTGGCGGATGAGTGTTCCGTTGGCTTGAGTGATTGCGGCGGCGAGTGCCTGGGCAAGGCCCTGTTGCGTTGCTATTGCTCCGATTGCTTCGGAAGCGGAGTAGCCGGTGGCGGTCACGTTACGTGTCGATATGCACACATCGTCAGCGGCGTACGCCGACGATAGGACAAGGCCGGCCACTATAACGCGGACGACCTTTGTGAGCGCGGGAGTCACTGACGATCTACCAGTCGCCGACCTGGCCTGGTGGTGGGGCGTCAAACGTGCCGTCGCCATCCTCGGGGGCGGCGGGCGGCAGGGCCGCTTGGCTGGCGTCGTGGACAGGGTCGAAGCCGGCTTGGTCGAGTGGCACCTCGTACCGGACGCCGACGCACATACCCTCCCCTCCCAGGCTGATGACCTTCGTGCCGGTTTTGCGACCGCCCCGCAGGTAGGCGCTGACTTCACTCGAGGTGTAGGAGGAAAGCCGTTCCACGGTGCTCATCTGGAAATTCTTCAGTACCTCATCGCCGACGATGGCGTCGTTGATGCGCGTCTCGCTGGTGGTGTCGAATGCGGTCCTGGCCCGAACGACGATGCCCTGGAAGAACTCGGCCGCCGCGGCCTGCGCCTGAAGTTCGGCGGCTTGCAATGATGTGGCCAGCGCACGAGGTCCTTGCAACTCATAGGCGCGGGGATCGAGCATGTTGAAGCCAGTCACGACGAGCCGGTCGCCTGCAACCTGAGCCCCGTTGCTAAGGCATTGGAAGACGAGTTCGAGCATCTCGACCGAGCTGAGTTCTCCGTTGCCCTGTAGCCGGAAGGTCGGCCCAGGGTTTTCTTGGACGAACTGCTGTGGGGTGACGACGTTGGTTTCCTGGGCGAAAGCCACACCCATACTGGCGACTACCGCTATGAGCCCTAACCTGCGCTTTTTCATCATTTCCTCCTTGGCGCCTGGCACTCGCGCCAGGCAGTAGATTGGTTCGAACTACTTGATCAGGTGGAAGTAAATTTCGTAGACCGGCTTCTTGAAGTAGTAAGAGCTTGGCTGGACCGACGCATAGAAGGTGGCGTCAGCGCCGGTATCGTTGGTGTAGGTGCGGTTAACCGAGCCGAACCATTGACCGTTTGGGCCCTGGATGCTGCTGATGAAGTACGGCGCATTTATGAACTCTGAGTCGCTTATATCAACGGGGAAGCCGAGGTCGACTTGGAACGCTTCGCCAGCCGGCACGAAGAACGCGAAGTAGTCGATGTCCCCTTGATAATCCAGTCGCCCAACATGCGCACTGTTGGCGGCAATTGGGTTAGCTGACGCCGTGCCATTGTTGGGTTCGGTTTCTGTTGGCGGGGGGAGCGACACTACTTCTAGAGAGACGGTCTTCGTGCTACTGCCCGTGATTACCGCGGTAGCCCGAGAGAATCCGACATTGAGAACGTTGAAGGTGTTTTCTTCCTCCTCCGAGAGTTGGAGGACGCTGGGATTGCTGATCTGCCAGTCGACAGTGCAGTTGAGTTCCTCGCGGTTGTAGTAGTCATCCACCCAGGTGGCCGTGTAGTCGGCTTTGAACTGGGCTCCAGGGTATACATCCCACCAGTTGTAGTCGAGTTTGATCGCAAAACTGTCCTTCGACCCGTTGAAGCTAGAGCAGCTACCGAAGCGAAGGTACTTCTCTACTTCGCTGCAGCCTGTCAGCAGCAGTGCTGAAAGGATTGAAATCAGGAGTTCTCGCATCATCCTTCTCCGGCATACACGCGGATGAGGCGCACGAGCCCGGTGTCGATGCCGCGGCGAAGCGCTGCCTCTGCGTCGGCAGAGCTCCCGGAGCGGGAATCGCTTCCTCGGCCGATACTGGCCGCCACGACTGTTCCTGTGGAAGCGTCGATCAGTTCGAAGGTCACATTGACCTCGACAGAGTGAATGGTGGTGTATCCGTGCTTTGGGGTGCCAACCCTGGTACTGTCTCGGCGGTAATCACCGACGGTCGCGTTGAGATACATGGTGTCGCTTCCGCGTGTTGGGCGGTCGACGAGCACGAACCAACTCTGCAGTTCTGCGTTCCGTGCCCAGAGGCTTCGGATGAGGCTCCGAGTGCTTTCGGAGGACCAACCGTCATCTACTTGGTCGATCATTAGGTCCATGCGGGGACCGGCGTTGACGGGAACACTACCGCCACCACTTAGATCTACGAAGACACTGCAAGCTGACAGAAAGAGGAGCGCTGCTGCGACAAAGATAACGGTGAGATGTCTACTCCGCACCTAAACCTCCCACAG
>CALCHY010000146.1 GCA_937907415.1 uncultured Trueperaceae bacterium | reverse complement strand
GGCGGGTCGTGAGGCGAACGCAGCGCTCCCCTCACGACTCGGATGAGTTGCCCCTGCCGCTACTGCCAGACCGTCCCGAACACGCGCATGAAGTTGCCGCCAAGGACCTTCTGCGTGGCCTCCACGCTGAACCCACGGCGCAGGAGCGAGGCCGTCAGGTTCGGCCACTCTGACCACTTGGAGAAACCCTTGGCGTGTTTCTGGTCTTCGGGGTAGCCGCCGAAGAACCCCGGGAATGTGCGCTCGAAGCCGGCGCGGCTGACGCGCACGTAGTGGGTGTCGTATTGGAAGTTGTCTGTTCCGATGGCCGCATGGTCTATGCCAACGAGGTCAACGACGTACTGGATGTGGTCGATGTAATCGTCAACAGTGGGCCACTGCTTGCGCTGCTTCTCGATCATGATGGAGTGGGGACAGAGGCCGATGACGCCGCCCGTTGTGGCTACGGCCTCTATGAGTTCGTCACTTAGGTTGCGCACGTGGGGGTTGAGCTTCTTCACCCCGGCGTGCGAGACGATTACGGGCGCCTTTGAGTGCCTGGCGGCTTCGAGCGCGGTGCGTTGACCGACGTGCGAGAGGTCGACGACCACTCCCAGGCGGTTCATCTCCTCAACCACCTTCTGCCCAACGCGCGTGAGTCCGGTGTCGGTCGGCTCCATGCAGCCGCAGCCGATGGCGTTGCGCTCGTTGTAGGTGATCTGCATGATCTTGACGTCGAGGTTCTTCAACACCCAAAGGTTGCGTGTGTCCTCACCGATGCAAGCCAGCCCCTGCGTCGAGAGGATTATGCCCACCCTGCCGCTGCGCTTGGCCTCGTAGATGTCCGAGGCGCGCCGCACGACCAGCGCCTTCTCGGGGAACGCCTCCGCGATCGCGTGCTCCTGGTAGAGGTTCATCATGGCCTCTGGCATCGACTGGGGGTAGGCGTCAGCGACGATGGAGTCACAGAACGCGGTCACTCCGCTGGCTAGGATGTGGTCGAACATCAGGTCGTCGATGCCGCCTTGCGGCGGGATCGGCGAGTACAGCTTGCAGAACAGGCCGTCGATGATGACGGCGTCGGCGTGCACGTTTTCGGGCGCAACTGGATCGGTGATCTGGCTCATTACGGGTCTGCCTCCTTGGTCGGAGCTAGCTATCGTTCTCTGCGTCCACCTGAGCCAACCTCGCGACCAAGCGCACCTCGCCGTGTTCCAACGTTTCGGTGATGGTGCGTCTGACCTTGGCGGGGTCGCGCTCGCGGAGGGCGTCGAGCAGCACCCTGTGGCGGGCGTCGCTGTAACGGATGTTCTGGGGGGTGAACGGGATGCGCTGCCTTACCTCGAGCAGCACCTCGAACGTCACTTCCCACAGGCGGGTCATCACAGGGTTGCCTGCCAGTTCGCTTAGGGTGCGGTGAAACTGCCTGTCTAGGCGGACGTGCTGCTGGATGTCGGTGTCCGGGGTCTTCTCCATGTCGCGGCAGTACTGCTCCAGCTCCTCGAGATCTTCCTCCGTCAGGTTCCGGGCGGCCAGCTCTCCCAGTTCTGACTCGAGCAAGCGGCGCGCCTGGTATAGGTGCCGGATCTCCAGCTCGCGCAAGAGCATGTCGACGTAGAGGGCTTTGGTCAGCGCCGGCATGCTCATCCCCTCGCTGACGAAGGAGCCTTCGCTGCGACGCGTGATGAAGCCGAGGGTCTCGAGCGCCTTAAGGGCCTCGCGGACCGATGAGCGTCCAACGCCGAGTTGTTGACTCAGGCCGTGCTCGGTGGGCAAGCGGTCACCGGGCTTGAGGGTGCCCGTGCTGATCAGCTCCATGACCTGATCGATGACGGTGTCGGAAACGCTGGACCTGTCTACCCGGGTGAATACGGACATTCCACATTCTGCAGCAAGCTGCAGTCTCCTCTCCGTAGCTGCGGTCGCCCAAGGACTGCCGTATTGACAGCCACATAGCACGGCCATATTATCCTATCTACAGATTGTCTGACAATCAGTCAATCGCACGGCCCTCGGGTTCCCGACGATGGAGCCCAACCGCCACCATAGGAGCGAGACAACGTGTACCAGGCGTTCGATTTCGGACTGGACGAGGCGCAGGAGCAGCGCGCGGTGGCGCTGCACTCCGAGGCCTTCCTTATCGACGGTCTCGGTGGATCCATGCTCATGCGCCCGGTGCCAGACGTTGACGGCGCAGACAGGATCGACCAGTACCGGCACAACGGGGTGAGCGTCAGCGTCGAGACCATCGCCATGCCAGGCGAGGACGCCACGGCGACCATCCGCCGCGTCTTCGACTACCTTTGCCTCGACGAAGTGGCTGCCGGCAGGGCACGGCGGGCCAAAAGCATCGCCGATCTCTTGCGGCATCACGCCGACAGCGTCCTGAGTCTGGTGTATGGGCTTCAGGCGGCCGACCCGTTCGAAGGCTCTACCTACTTGGTGAAGGTGTTCCACGAGTTGGGGGTGCGCGTCGCCAACCTCGTCTACAACCAGCGCAACCGCCTGGGTGACGGCTGCCTCGAGAACGCCAATCAGGGCCTGACCGCGTTCGGCCGCAGCGTGGTCCTTGAGATGAACCGCGTAGGCATGACCGTCGACCTTTCCCACACGGGGGAGCGGACCTCGCTTGACGCGGCCGCCTGCTCCCGAGCTCCAGTGGTGTTCTCGCATTCCTGCGCCAAGGCTTTGACCGACCACCCACGCAACCTGACGGACGAACAGATCCGCGCCGCCGCGTCCACGGGCGGCCTCATCGGCCTGTGCCCCCACTCGCAGTTCTGTGAAAGGCGAAGCGGCGTACGCCCAACGCTCGAAGACTTCCTGGATCACATCGTCTACGTGGTCGACCTAGTCGGGGTGGACCACGTTGGCATCGGCACCGACCTGTTCGGAGGCAAGACCTTGGGTGAGTCAGTGTTCCGCTTCGAGTTCGGGAGCCAAGTGCCAGGGGCCTGGGGCGGTTACGGCATCGACGAAAAGTACGTAGCGGGGTTCGACAACGTCTACCACTGGCACAACGTCGCGCGCGGCCTCGTGGCGCGCGGCTTCGGTGACGAGGAAGCCCTCGCCATACTGGGCGGCAACTGGCTGAGGGTCTTCGACAAGAGTTGGAGTGCAACATGAGCAGCTTCCGTCTCCAAGGGTTGGAAGTCGCACGCGGTGACAGGGGCAGAACGCGTTTGCCCGTCGCCGACCTTGCGGGCGGCTACAACCTAAGCGTGCCCCTCCACGTTGTGCACGGCGCGAAGGACGGTCCGACACTGCTGGTCGTTGGCGTGGTGCACGGCGAGGAGATCTTCGCCGTCGACGCCATCAGGCTGGCACTGGCGAAGATCGACGCCACGCGCCTCGCGGGGACGATCATGGCCGTGCCCGTGGCCAACCCACCCGCGTTCGCGGCCCAAACGCGCAACATGCCGCTCGACATGCTCGACCTCAACCGCCAGTTCCCCGGCAGTTCGAACGGCTGGCTGAGCGAGCGCATCGCCGCCACCATCAGCCCACTCATAGACCGCAGCGACTGCCTCATACACATTGATGGGGGCAGCCTCGAGCGCGTCATCCATTACGTGTTCGTCAAGTCAGACGGTTCACCTAACGACGAAACTGAACGGCTTTCCCGCGCCTTCGGCCTCAAACTCCTCTACCGTGGAGCCCATTCGCAGGGATCCATCACCAGCTACGCCGCGGGTCGCGGTATCCCGGCTGTGCTGGCTGAAATCGGCGGCAGCACCCTCTACGCGGATCCGCGCTACTTGCAGCGCGCCGCCGGTGGGGTGATCAACGTCATGCGCGCGCTCCACATGCTCGACGAAGCCCCTGAGGTTACCGGCGGGCAACTGCTCCTTACCAAGCGAACCCTGGTGCGCGTACCCGTTGGCGGGATCCTCCACCCCGCCGTCGGCCTCGAGGCGATAGACCGCGAACTGGCGGCGGACACGCTGCTCGGCACCGTCATCGATCCATACACATTGGAAGAAGTTGGAGCCATCCGGACCCCCTACCCCAGATCGGTGCTGCTTCAGATGCGGGTTCTGCCCTCAGCGGTGCAACCCGGGGACTACGCCTTCATCATCGCCGACCTGGCTTCTGCAGAACCACAGTGACTTCGAGCACGCGAGCTGGCGCGCACTTCGCCAGCAGACGGAAGGAGGAGCGCCCGCCCTAATTAGTCGACTTCGTTAGCACGCCGGGGGGCAACACGCTAGACGTTACTCGGAGGCACCGCAAATGCGACGAAATAGCTTCATCCTCACGCTCCTGGCAACCCTCCTGCTACTAGGTTCGGTCGCCCACGCGCAGGGAACCGAACCGACAACGGTGACGATCGCCCTCACCGACGACCCGCCATCCGGCGACCCACACAAGACGAGGGGAGCGAACGGCGGCCACCTGCTTTTCAACCTGTTCGACGGCCTCGTGGCGCTTAGCGGCGACATGACGACGATCATGCCGGCGCTCGCCACATCGTGGGAGCAGGTAGACGACCTGACCTGGAGCTTCACCCTCCGTGAGGGCGTGAAGTTCCATAACGGGGAGCCGTTCACCGCCGCGGCGGTGCAGTACTCCATCACCCGCATCCTCGACCCTAACGCAGTGCGTTTCAACACTGACTACAAGCAGATAGGCGAAGTTGACGTGGTTGACGACTACCACGTCATCATCCACACCAAGGTTCCCGACCCGAACTTCATCGCCAAGATGGCCGGCTTGCACATCGTGCCTCCCGTCTACACCGCCTCAGTGAGCGAGGAAGAGTTCGGCTCTCACCCCATCGGCACGGGTCCATACCACCTAGTCGAGTGGACCCTCGGGCAGCGCCTCGTCCTCGAAGCCAACGACGACTACTGGAACGGCCGTCCGACCGTCGATCGCCTGGTCTTCCGCCCCATCCCCGAAGCTTCGACGCGCCTGGCGGAGCTGCAGGCCGGCACCGTCGATCTCATCGTCGGCCTCAACTACGACGCCATCCCGCTGCTCGACGCCGATCCCAACCTGCGGGTGGAGGCAAACACCGGCCGCCGCACCGTGATCATGCACATGGACCTGCTCAACGGCGCCAAGCCACTCCAAGACGTGCGCGTGAGGCAGGCCATGAGCTACGCCATCGACCGGCAGCTGCTCATCGACTCGGTCCTCAACGGTTACGGGACGCCACTGGCCACCATCTTCCGGCCCGACATGGCAGGCTACTCGGCAGACTTCCAGCCGTACCCATACGACCCGGAGCGCGCCCGCGAGCTACTTGCGGAAGCTGGTTACCCGGACGGCTTCTCCATCCGTTTCATGACGAGCGACGGCATCGTGACCAAGGGCGTTGAGGTCGCTGAGGCGCTCGGCGCCATGCTGGGCGACGTCGGCATCAAGGTCGACGTGCTTCCCGTAGCCCTCCAAGTGATGCGCGACATGTACATCGGCAACCCCGAGCCGGCCAGCGGCAAAGTGGAACCGCTGTTCATGTTCAACTACGGCGCTCCCACGCCGGACGCTACGAGTCCGCTCAAGGCGCTCGTGCAGACTGGCGGCATCGAGGCGTTCTACAACGACCCCACCATGAACGCGCTGATCGACGAGTACGCCTCCGAAATGAACCCCACCACGCGCGCAAGCGTCGCGCACGACATCCAGGAGAAGCTCTACAACGACCTTCCGATCATCGCGCTCTACCTCCAGCTCGACACGTACGGGGTAAGCGAACGCCTCAACTGGACCGCCCGCAAGGACGAGTACGTCCTCGGCAAGGACATAAGCATCCGCTAGTCGCCGACGCTCTCGTTACCCCGGGCCTTCGTCCGGGGTAACGGGTCTTCGTCGCTAGCGGAGCGGATCGCGAGGAGAGATGGGTCGCTACGTAGTCAGCCGTTCGTTGCAGGCCGTGTTCGTGATCCTGGCGGTGCTGGTGGTCACGTTCATCATCGTGCGTGCCGTTGGCGACCCGTCGAGGTTGCTGGTGAGCCCGGAAGGTTCTCGCGAGAACCTCGCGCAGATACGCCACGTCCTTGGGCTCGACGCCCCACTGCAAGTTCAGTTCGTGAGGTTCGTCGGCGACGTCGTCAGAGGCGATTTCGGCAAGTCGTTCACGTTCGGTAGGCCCGCCTTGCAACTCGTACTTGAACGCGTGCCCGCCACCCTGCTACTCGCCCTTACCGCTCTCGCCCTCGCGGTGCCTACCGGCATACTGCTCGGGATGGTGTCCGCCGTGAAACGGAACACCATCTACGACAACCTGGCGACCACCCTGGCCGTGTTGGGGCGCGCCGTGCCCAACTTCTGGCTCTCCATCATGCTCATTGTCGTGTTCGGCGCATACCTTAAGTGGTTACCGCCATCCGGCTACGGCACCCCGCTTCACATCATCATGCCGTCCGTGGCGCTCAGCGCAGGTTTGGCTGCCATAGTCGCAAGGCTGACGCGGTCCAGCCTCCTGGAAGTCATGAGTCAGGACTTCGTGCGCACGGCCAGAGCCAAGGGCCTTAGCGAGTCGCGGGTCCTCACCCGCCACGTGCTACGCAATGCCCTCATCCCCATAGCCACTGTCGTTGGCCTGCAGGCTGGTCACCTCCTGGGAGGCGCCATCATCACTGAGACGATCTTCGCGTGGCCCGGCGTTGGCAGACTCCTCACCCAGTCGATCTACAACTACGACTACCCCGTGGTGCAAACGAGCGTCTTCATCATCTCCGTCACCTTCGTGTTCCTCAACCTGGCCATCGACCTCCTCTACGCCCTGATCGACCCGCGCATCCGCTATGACTGACACCGCGACCAAGAAGCGCGCGAAGACCGGCCTACGCGGCTTGCTCAACAGCCGCACCGCCACTGCAGGAGCCGTCATACTCATCTGCCTCGTGGTGCTGGCGGCCTTCGCTCCCCTCATCGCCCCACACGACCCCGCCAAGCAGGACCTGCGCGCGCGACTCGCGCCGCCTGCTTGGGTCGCCAAGGGCAGCATCACGCACCTGCTGGGCACGGACCAACTCGGCCGGGACATCCTCTCCAGAGTGATCTACGGCACGAGGATCTCGCTGCTCGTGGGGGTATCCGTCGTCCTGCTCGCTAGTACGGTCGGCACTCTGCTCGGGTTGTTGGCTGGCTTCCTGGGAGGCCGGGTAGACGCGCTGCTCATGCGCATCGTCGACGTCTTCCTTGCCTTCCCGTTCCTGTTGCTTGCCATCGTCATCATGGCCATGCTCGGGGCCAGCCTCACCAACATCATCCTGGTGCTGGCGATCACGGGTTGGGTCGACTACGCCAGGGTAGTCAGGTCGCAAGTGCTATCCGTCCGGGAACTCGAGTACATCACGGCGGCCAAGGCGCTGGGTGCCCGCAACCCCGTCATCATGCTCAAGCACATCCTTCCCAACGTCGTTGCCTCCGTAATCGTGATCGGCAGCCTGCAGTTGGGTTCGGTCATCATCGCCGAGGCGTCACTGACGTTCCTCGGCCTCGGCATCCCGCCGTCCATCCCGACCTGGGGCTCCATGCTCGCTTCAGGTCGCGAGTACTTCGTCCTTGCCTGGTGGCTTCCGACGTTCCCGGGTATCGCCATCGTCCTGACGGTGCTGTCAGTCAACTTCCTCGGCGACTGGCTGCGTGACGTGTTCGACCCCACCCTGTGAAGCACAAGACTCGCTCCTCACCCTCAAAGGAGTACGCATGACAGACCAAACCCCTTCCACGGCCGAACCCAAGCGGTCACATCGCCTGGCGCCGGTCACGACTCGGGCATCAGGCGAAACGCTCAGCCTGGCCATCCACACCATCACAGGGGCGCAACCCGGCCCCACCCTTGGCCTCTTCAGCACGTCGCACGGGGACGAGGCCTTCACTGTGCAGGTGATAAAGGCGGTGCTCGAGCGCGTTGACCCCGCCCAGCTACGCGGGACCATCCGCGCCCTGCCGGTAGGCAATCCGGTCGCCTTCGAGTCGTACACGCGCTCCACGGGCCAAGGCATGAACACCGACAAGACGAACCTTAACCGCGTCTTCCCCGGCAACCCCCGAGGTTGGCTCACGGAGCAGATCGCCCACGTCATCAGCGAGGAGTTCGTCCCTGGGCTCGACGCGCTCATCGACTTCCACTGCGGCAACTCTGAGACGGCGATCGACTATGTGCTCCTCGAGGCCGACGACAGCGCTGCGGGGCGCCGTTCGACCGAGTTATCCAAGCTTTGCGGCAGCGACCTGCTCTACACCGCCCCGACGCCGGAGCAGGGCGGCACCCTATCGCAGTACGCGAAGAGCCTCGGGATACCGGCGGTCATAGCCCAGTGGGGTGGCAACATCCAGAACCCGAGCGCGTACGTTGACCGCTGCTTCGTGGGTGTCCGCAACGTGCTCATCCACTTGGGCATGCTCGACGGCGACATCGTCCTGCCCGAGCGCCAGACCATGCTAAGCGGTGCTCGTACGCTGTTGTCTCCTCAGAACGGCGGGCTGTTCTTCCCCGTCATCGGCTTCGATCAGTTGAGCCAGACGGTGCCGCGCGGCACGGTACTGGGACGCGTCTATTCCCCCCACACGCTGGAACTATTGGAGGAGCTGCGAGCACCATACGATCAGAGTGTGGTGATCATGCTCCGCGGCACCCTGTCGCGCGTGAACCCTGGCGACTACGCCTACATACTGTGCAACGGCGCCACGGCCGAAACCATCGACAACAAGAAGAGGGCCAACTGATGACGCCTGAAGCGACGGACTCCGCCCTGGACCTGGACATCGAACAAGTACGGTTCTTGCTCAAGCAGCAGGGATATGTGATCCCAGAAGAGGAACTCGTGGAAGTAACGGCCAGCCTGAACGCCCTCATCGAAGGCCTGAGTCACATGGAGCATTACGGCGAGCTCCAGAACGAGCCCTGGCCCACCCTCGTCGGCTACACGGGAACCGCGGATGCTTGACGAGCACTACGCCTTCATGTCGCTGACGGACCAGGCCGCACTCATCCGCACCGGTGAGTTGTCGCCCGTGGCCCTCGTCGAGCTCTATCTCGACCGTATAGCTAAGTACAACGACCGCATCAACGCTTTCATCACGGTGGCGGCCGACTCGGCGCTGGCCAGGGCGCGGCTAGCGGAGCAAGAGATCAAGGCTGGCGACTACCGCGGCCCGCTTCACGGCATCCCCGTCGGCGTCAAGGATCAGATGCAGATTAACGGCATGCGCGTGACGGGCGGTTCGAAGATCTACGCTGACGCCATCGGCACGCGCGACGCCACCGTCATCGCGCGACTGAGGGCGGCTGGAGCGGTCCTGCTCGGAACCCTCAACACCCACGAGTTCCACATGGGCCCGACCGTCAACTTCCCTTACGGCACACCGCGCAACCCGTGGAACCTCGAGCGCAACCCCGGCGGTTCGTCGAGCGGCTCCGCCACTGCGCTCGCAGCTGGCCTCGTCAGTGCGGCCCTCGGCGGCGACACCGGCGGCTCGATTAGGGGGCCAGCCACGGCCTGCGGCGTGGTGGGACTGAAGCCGACCTGGTCACGCGTGAGCCGTGACGGCGTGTTCCCGCTCGGCTGGACGCTTGACTGCGTCGGGCCGCTAGCCAGGACGGTGCCAGACGCGGCCGCCGTGCTTCAGGTCATCGCCGGGTACGACCCACTCGACGCAACAAGTAGTCGGAAGGCGGTGCCAGACTACGGCCAGGCCCTCACAGACACCTCCCTGAAGGGCCTACGCGTCGGCGTGGTCAAGGAGATGTACAGCGACGACATCACGGGCCCCGACGCGCTCGCGGCCGTGAAGGGCGCGCTGGACTTCCTCGAAGCCAAGGGTGCCATCCTCAGCGCCGTCAGCTTGCCCCTCATGCGGGAGACGCGCTTCGTCTCACCCGCCCTCACGAAGCCGGAGGCGGCCAGCTACCACCGGCGGAACCTCCTCGAGCGCTACCTGGACTTCGACTACAACACCCGGGTCAGCTCCATGGTAGGGGCCATCCTGCCCGCTGGCCTCGCGTCGCGCGCGCAGCGCGCCAGGGTCGTGATCGGGCAACAAGTGCTGGATGCCCTAGAAGACGTCGATGTACTGGTGGGCGCCGGTTCGGCCGGAGGAGCCGTGCCCATCGTTCCCCGCCCGCCGATCAAGACCAAGCAAGAGGCGTTGGAAAAGATCTACGGAGTCGGCAAGGCGGCAGGCCAATACACCCGCGTATTCAGTCTTGCCGGCACACCGGCGATGGTGGTGCCGGCCGGCTTCGATCACGAAGGCCTGCCGCTCAGCCTCCACATCGCTGG
>CALCHY010000145.1 GCA_937907415.1 uncultured Trueperaceae bacterium | reverse complement strand
GTGAAGGTGGGCGGCGGGTCTTGGCAGGCTGCGAGCAGCAGCGTGAGCAGTACGATTATCAGGATCGGGATGGTTCGTTTCACAGGCTGTTCTCCAAGGCGCGTAGAGGTCTCTCCCGACGTTGGGGCATGGGAGGGCATGCTGTTGCGCTCCCCTCATTATGCCTTCGCCGCAACGCATGTTTCGCCTGGGCTTTTACTGCTTGCTTGCGCCTAAGCCTTGGTTCTGGCAGCTTGCGCGTTTCATGCTTTGTCTGGTGTCGCGTTGGGCGGCTCCGGGGGTGAGCGTGAAGGGTCGGCGCATCGCCTCATGCGCCGTCCTTCCAACTCCTTCAGGTTGACCCGGGGGCTCTTACAGAACCTTTACCCACGCGAGGTGGGTGCGGTGGGCGTGCTTTTCGCTGGGTTGGTAGCCGCGCTCGCGGAGGAATGCTTGGTAGGTGTCGTTTGGGTAGGTGTTGTTTGGGAAGGTGGGGTCGCGTGCGAGGGTGTAGGCGCGTGTGCAGCCGCGTTCGCGGAGGGTGGTTTCGAGCACGTACCAGAGGGCGTGCAGTGGGGCGGGGTTGCTCTCTAGCGTGACGCCGTCGAGGGTCGCTTCCCAGATCTCCCCTATCCCCTCGCCCCACCAGAGCTGGATCGTGCCGGCGCGACGCAAGTTGATGGGGATGGTGGGCTCGGCATCGGTGATGGCGCCTTCGCCGGAGCTCGTGAAGGTGATGCCCAGAGTTGGTTGTGGCCAGGCGATGCAGGGGTGCGCGAGCTGATAGCGCTGTAGGACTCGTCCTTCTTCGGGGCTGAGGTAGGGGTGCTCGCGGCCGTGGCCAGGATCGAGGCTCTCCTGGTGGCCTTGGAGGTTGTGCTTGAGGGCGTGTGGTTGCGGTTTACTCTTCGATGTTGGTGGCTTGAACGTTGCGGGCTTTCACGCGGCTGAGGTCTTTGCCTGTGCGGGTGAGGGCGACGTTGTCCTTGACCTGCCAGGCGGCCTGTCGGGGCGTAGGCAGGTCAAGGTTCGTGTTTTCGCAGTTGGCCCAGTAGGGCTCCCAGGGTCCGTCGTCGACGGAGACTTCGGCTTCGATGCGGTACTTGGCCATGTCTCATTCTTTCGTTTCGCGGGGGAGCGTACTAGGCGAGTGGAAGTTACAGCTTACGCGAGGCCCCAGACGCCGCGGTTGGGGTTGTGGAAGTCGCGGTGGCGTTGGAGGGTCTGGCGAATCTTGGCTTGCCAGTTCTCGTTGCTGGCGAGGCGCTCGTCGGGGGCGGTTTTGCTGACTTGAGCGTAAATGTGTTCGAGGGGAGCTTCGCCGCCGAGCGTGGTGAGGGCGTGCCGGAGGATTGCCTTCCAGGTTCCCTTCACATGCCGGTCGTTCTGCTTGGTGATGGCGGCGAGGACTTGGTAGGTGCCGGCGCGGGCGCGTTCCCAGAGGAGGATGTACTCGTGCTGGATGAAGGGGTAGCGCATCTTGCCGTAGCTCTTGCTTGAACTGACGGTGTTGTGCTGTCCCTTGATGAGCACGGCCTTGAGTTCGTTTCTGGGCATGCGGGCGATGTATTCGGCCTGCAGGCTGGTGTAGTTGCCGTTCTTGCGCATGTCACCGGTGAGGGTGCCATAGACGCCGCCTGGGCGCGTGGCTTCGCGTTGGTTGAGGAGCACGGCTTGCATGGCGTCGATGAACTCGTCGATGTCTTCGATGTGGCTGAGGTCGGCGGGGTGCGGCTTGTCGCCCCACACGTGACCGGAGTATTTAATCATCTGTCCGTAGGGTGCGTGCCCGAAAACAAGGTCGCTTTCGTGGCCGACGCGTTCGAGGATGCTGTCGCTGGTGGCGTCGAAGCCGTCCTTGAGGTCGAGTGCGACGAGGGGGATGCCGAGCTCGGCGGCCACCTCCTGGGCGGTGCCGGAGCCGGCGAACACCTCGACGAT
>CALCHY010000144.1 GCA_937907415.1 uncultured Trueperaceae bacterium | reverse complement strand
CAGAGAGGCCTACTACCTCATATAGCAACGCAACACCCAGGTCAACCAACTCCAGGTCGCCGCTTGACAAACATAAGGGCGTCAGTAACTACATCGCGGCTACTACAACGGCGAGCGATCGCACTCCAGCCTGCAGGACCGGACTCCGGTCGAGGCTTACAGTCAGTCATCACCGCCGGCAACACCGCTGCCGGCTCAACCCCAGGAGCAGGTCATGAACCTGTGCTAGAACCTAAGAACCAAAAGGAACTGCCTAACAGGCGGGGTCCACCGCTCTAGAATGCAAGTGGATACCCTACACGAGATCTCGCTGCTGGGCCGCCCCCGCTACCAGTTCACGGCGGTGGACCCTACCGAACGCCACTACTACGCGCAACTCTACAGCTGCCCCACCAGCCGCAACGCCGCCCGATTCCTGCAAGAACTCATCACCGCCTTCCCCGGACCCATCAAGAGGATCCAAGTGGACAACGGCAGCGAGTACAAAGGCGAGTTCGAACAAGCCTGCCAACAACTCAACATCCAGCTGTCCACCATCCCACCAGCCACCCCCAAAGCCAACGGCTTGGTCGAACGCGCGCAAAGCAGCAGCCGCGAAGAACACTACGCCTACGAACTGAAGTAACTCCGGTCCCGTGGACCAGTTTCGGCGGCCGTTCTCACGCGGCTGCCGTCCGTTGAACATACCGGGTTTCGAACTCCGCGGGACTCAAGTACCCGAGGCTCGAGTGCCGGCGCTTGCGGTTGTAGAACACCTCGATGAAGTGGAAGATGGCGGCCTTGAGCTCGGCCTGCGTCTCCCACTCCCGGCGGCCGAGAAGCTCCGTCTGCAGCGTCGCGAAGAAGCTCTCCATGGCCGCGTTGTCGTAGGCGTCACCCTTGCTGCCCATGCTGCCAACGATGCCCGACTCCTTCAGGCGACGCCCGAAGCTCAAGCTGCCAAATTGACTGCCCCTATCGGAGTGATGAATCAAACCCGGCGCCGGGCGGCGGTTCGCTACCGCCATCTCCACGGCGTCAACCACCAGCTCGGTTTGCATGCGCTCGCCCATCGACCAGCCCACGATGCGCTTACCGAACACGTCCATCACCGCCGCTAAGTAGAGCCAGCCCTCACCCGTCTTATGCTGCGTCAGGTCCGCCACCCACAACCGGTTCGGAGCGTCAGCCGTGAAGTCGCGCTGCACCAGGTCCTCGAACACCGGCTCTCGCGCGCCACGATCAGCCGGGCGCCCTTCGCGGCGCCGGTGCACGCCCTGGAGGCCAGCCTGGCGCATGAGGCGCGCCACGCGCTTCCTAGCGACCCTGACGCCGTGCGCCTCGCGCAGCTCCACGTGAACGCGCGGCGCGCCGTAAGTGCCGAGGCTCTCCTCGTGAATGCGCTTGATGAGCTCGATCAGCTCGGCGTCCCGCAGCGCGCGCCGCGACGGCTGGCGCTTGCGCCACGCCAGGAAGCCGCTCTTCGACACGCGCATGACTCGGCACAGGGTCCTGATACTGTGATTCGCCTTCTCCGCCTGGATGAACTCGAAGACCGCTACTTTGTCTTCAGCTCGTCCCGCGCGAAGAAGGCTGCCGCCTTTCGTAAGATCTCCCGCTCTTCTCGCAGGATCCGAACCTCACGCCTGAGGCGCCTCAGCTCCTCGCTCTCCGAGCTCGGCGCTGAACCGTTACCCACGCCCTCCTGCTGCACCCACTGCCTTAGCGCGTAGGCGCTGATCCCCAGATCCTCAGCGATCTTGCGGTAACCCAACCCCGACTCCCTATAGAGCCTGACCGCCCCCTGCTTGAACTCCTCTGAATACCTGCGAGCCATGAACCCATCCTCCCCTCCCGCCAAGAGCGGGAGCAAGCGAATGGTCCACAGGAACGGGGCAAGGCCAAACCCCCAGCCTCACCCTGACAGAAGACCGCGCCACCCTAGCCGCCTACGTGCACCACTACAACCACACCCGCCCCCACCAAGCCCCCAACTACCTCACCCCCATGCAGTACCATCACGCCAGGAACCTCAGAACGTCCCAACTAGGCTGAACCCATTCACTCCCTAGCACGATAGATGTAAGATGCTGGAGTCTCTGTTCCTGAGGCGGAATACAACATCCAGCGGCGCCACGACCCTCATGCACTACACGTAGTCGTTACGCCCAGCGGGGGGAGCTAGTGCAATCAGATCTTCGTGAGTCCGATGAGGCATAAGCCTGTACGCATGATCGGGCCGGTCGTACTGCTGCTATTGGTGGCCTGCTCCACGCCTGCCACGCAGGTAGTTACGATGTCGGACATGCTCAGCCTGAGCGGTCGGCAGGTGGTGCTTCGGTCCGGGGTCATCTCAAGGAGCGAGGTCGCCTGGCAGGTCAGCCACCAAGCTCCTTGGTTCATGCCCTCGCTGTCTCGGGTAAAGGCCATGACCGTTCCGGTAGGCACGACGCCCGCGTGGAAGTTGGCGCTTGTCCGCGAGGGCGCGGATCCGATAACCTCGGCCCTGCCCGATGAGCTCTCGGTTCTTGCCGCCAAGTGGTCGGTGAACATCCATAACGACGAGGGCTCCTTGGCGTTCGCCCGGGAGATAGCCGTTAACGCCACGCTGCAGCGCGGCGCCTGCTTCGAATCCTACTGTGAGTACAGCGTAGGTGCGCCCGACAACCTGCTGAGTTTCGCCCTCGGCCCGCAGCAGATACCGGCCGCACCGCCGGGTTGGCCGCGTCCCAGATCGACGTTCTTCGTCGACGTCGTGCTGGAACTGACCATCGAACCCGTCTACCTGCACTCCGACGAGCCCGATCCGGCTCTGGAGTTGGAGCTCCGCTTTGGCCTGGCGCCGGGCGAGGCCACCGTTCACCTCTCGCCGTCAAGTACTGCTACCCATTAGGAGGCGTCATGTTCAGACGTCCACTCGGCATCCTCGTAACCCTCGCTCTAACTCTGCTGCTCGTCAGCTGCGATAATTCCGACGGCCCTGGCGGCGGCACGCCCCCGCCGGAGCGCGCCACCTTCGAGGAGGCGGTGGGCGGGCTGAACGCCCTGATGGCCGACTTCGTGTCGGTAGCCAGCGGCATCGCCAGCAACTCTACCTTCACCGACGCCGGCGGCTTCCCCGACTGCGGGTACTGTGGGCTCGACTCCGAGGCGCACGTCAGCTTCTTCCCCGGCATCTTCCTGATGGTCTACGAGTACGCGGAGGAGTGGGAGCCCACGAACATGCGGCTGGCTTCAGGGACCTACACTTACGACGAGGCAAGCAACGCTTTCACCTACGACGCCCAGCCCGCCGAATCCCTCATCGTCAGCTGGTCGCACGCGGAAAGCGGCGACCCGGTGGAGGTGCGCCTCGACTGGCACGGCATCGTGAGGGCCAAGACCTACGACCACCAGGTCAATTTCCCGTACGTGCCCTACGTGCCCACGCAAGGCCTCTACCTGCCCTACTTCCTGGTGGACCAGGAGCTGGACGTTCCCAGCCGCATCACCCTGAACGCCAAGCAGAGTGGCAACGAGATAATCCACCTCGACGTCGAGCAGACGTGGGCCGAGACTTCCTGCGGACGACTGCTCGAGTACCGGACCGTGACCGCCTCAGGATCATTCCGCAGCGGCTCGCAGGTCATCGAGCTCGAGAGCTTCGCGTTCGACCACTCTGCGGACGAGACCATCGCCATCAGCCTCAAGGGGAGCGTCGCGAGCGGATCGCTGCGCGTTCCCTTCTCCGCCGCCGCCGACTTCACCGCCGGCGCCGTGACCCGCAGCGCCGAGAGCTGCCAGCTGAACGGCATCGAGGGCCCCTTCAACGGCTCGTTCGACCTGCACGCCGGCCAGGCCGATAGCGGGATCGGGCTCTCGTTCGAATGGGGCGTAACGGGCGAAGACGGCGAGCTCGCGCGGCCGTCCGCCATCGAGTTCGACTCGGCGAAGCTGACCGTGGGCCGCAAGTACGTCGACATCACCGGCAGCCTCGACATGGACGTCCTCTACGGCTACGCGAACACCGTGCCGCTACTGCTGACGTTCGCGGACCGCCCAGACTTCCCGATCGCCGACTTCTTCCTGGAGTTGACGATTCCGGGCCTACCGTAGGGGCCAAGCTGCATCCTTGAGCAAACGCAAGCCACTCGCCTCCCGCCCGGGTTCTCCCGGGCGGGAGGCGAGCCTTTCGTTAGCGAGCGCCGTTCTGTAGTGGATGTGCGTCAACGTAACTGAACGATGGGTGGCCGCGTTACGGTCCAGTGTTGGCGAGCAGTTGCCACAAGATCGCTCCCGCCAGGAGCAGTGGAAGAGCCCACCTGAGCCACACCAATAGGTCATGCCTCGTGGCCATGGGCGGCGTGACCTTCGCCCTTGAGCGCTCCAACCTTGGCACCGACCCGTCTGCAATGAGCGCATCCGACCGGCCCCGGCTCCTTCGACACGTGGAGCTTGCCCCTCCAGAACCAAAGACCGAGATTGTCAACTTTTCAGTCGGCCCCAATAGCGGTGACACCCACCTACGTCCAGCGGCATTCGAGGGCTTCGGCTCTTCCGCCTACCGGACGATCTACTGCCGCAGCGCTGACCTGGTGGAAGTGAAGTGCTTCCGGTACGGCTATCACGCCTGGTCCATCTCCATGCAGTGCACCATCCAGGGACGCACCTGGTCAGGTAGCTTCGTCTTCTCTGACCCCCTCTGCGAACCGGACAACGGCACCCCCAGGTTCACCAAGCGGGAAACGCGCATGATGCAGGGTCATGTGCCCGCATCCGGGCGTTCCCGCACAGCGCGGTGAACGGAACTCAGCTCGGCCGCTACTCGCCTCGCGTCCTGCGCCATGCCTTATAGGGCCTGGAAGTCATCCTCGCTCAGAAGCCGGAAAGCGTCCAACGGGAGAGTCAAGGGTCGCGACCGCGCCGCTACCTACGTTTCTTGATGACTCCTCTCCACTTTGGCGCAGGACCTCCACCGAATCCCGGGCGGGACCGGGACGAAGGGCAAACCGCTCGCCTTTGGTAGAGGCACGGATTTACCTCCAATCGCAGTATGCCGCGTATGACATGCTCACTACGGAAGGTCTTCCCCGGAGGCGTTCTCGTCCATGTTCACTACTGTGCGGTCTCGTAGCCGCCGCTGGCCAATCTCGAAAGCCAGCACGCTGAGCCGCTCAAGCGATAGATGGCAAACCCGCCCTTGGGAGATTGTCAACCTCGGTCAGAGCATGGGCATTTCCATAGCGCCCGTTAGGGGACCGCTCAACGGACGCTCCGCCAACAAGGGCCCAAACACGAGTTTGGCGAGGCGCAGTGCGTCTCACATAGGTGGTCCGATAACATTCTCAGTGAAGGGGCGTCATGCGATACACTCACGCATGGCGCCCACCCTCATCGGCTACGCCCGCTGCTCCACCGACAAGCAGGACCTCGCCGCCCAGAAGCATGCGCTATTAAATCTTGGCGTGGCGGCCGAGCGCATCTACACCGACCACGGCTTCACCGGCACCAACCGCGCCCGCCCCGGCCTCGACCAGGCACTCGCCGCCACTCGCAAGGGCGACACGCTGGTGGTGCCTAAGCTCGACCGCCTGGCGAGATCCGTGCCCGACGCGCGCGCCATCGGCGACAACCTCGCAGCCAACGGAGTGAAGCTCCAGATCGGCGCCAGTGTTCATGACCCCAACGACCCCATGGGCAAGCTCTTCTTCAACATCCTCGCCACCTTCGCCGAGTTCGAAGCCGACCTCATCCGCATGCGCACCCGCGAGGGCATGGCCATCGCACGAGCCAAAGGCAAACTGAAGGGCCGCAGGCCCAAGCTGTCGACGCGGCAGCAGCAGGAGCTCAGGCGCATGTACGACACCGGCTACTACTCGGTCAGCGATCTGGCCGAGCTGTTCTCCATCTCACGGCCCACCGTGTACCGCACGCTCGATCGCCAAACCAGCACGGGCCGTAGCCCAATCGCGGACTCGTAGCAGCTACTGGCGAACAGGGGTGCGGTGGTCCTCGGCTCACGCATCAGCGCCCTTAAGCTGGCGCGGCGCATTAGCCATTGGGGGCCAGTGATGAAGCCGCTTTCCGCACCGTCCTGAAGTGGTGGGCACACTACTGCGTTCTATTCCCATTCTGCCGGGGACAAAAGCCACGCCCAAATGCGGCTGGCAGGCTTCTAGTCACGCCATTCCAGTGCGCCAGGCAAATGCCGGCCTCTTCAAGGCTCAGGCAAATCCCGGGAAGTGCATGCCAGTCATCAATCGAACGGCAATGCGATTCGCGAGCCATGAACCAAGAAGAGCACCGGTACCAGCCTGGCAGCCGGTCCCGGACCAGCTACTCACAGACCTACCAGCCGGCGTGGCTCACGAGGTAGAGGTAATAAGCGCTGTTTGCGGACGCCGCCGCGACGTCCCCCACCGCTTGAACCCGCAAGTAATCCCCGGCTAGAACGTCGAAATGGTCGCCAGGGTAATACGGCCCATGCTCTGTTAAGCCAGATGCGTCTTCAACGAAGACAACCGCCTCAACAAATCCGGAAGTATAGAGGTCCAGAATCCCGGAAGAAGGCCCGTCAAGGCTAACCTGGTAATAGTCCACGTCCCCGATGGTCTCGAGGGCGCCGCTCGCACCCTCGGTCAAGGAGAAGAGCTCGGCGCCCGCGCGAGAGTCGTTCATGGGTTCGCTCAGGTCATTGAAGGCCTCGGTGTAAGCGTAGAGGTCGAAGAAGTAGTCGTACTCGTACGGGTTCGTAACGGTCACCACCGCAGTGGCAGTTGTCGAGTCCACGATCACACAAGAACCGCGGCATGTTATTAACACATCGATAGAACTGGGTTGTAGTTGGCCCTCTGATGCGGGCCCCATAGGAGTTGCGCTGAAGCGCTCTCTGCTTGCGCTGTAATAGGCTGCCCCTCGCCAAACTACTTCCGTTGGGAGGTCCTGACTGAGCTCGAGGTAGAGCGCCGCCCCAGCGTTCGCGACGGTGGCGTCAACCTCAACCTCGAAGCGAGCGCTCCAGCCAGGCTGAAGGTGTGCACTGGCAACGGGCGAATAAGCACTCGTGGTGGCCGCCACGTACTGCGTCTCAGGCTCGGAAATCACGGAAAGAGATGCACCCGAAACTTCCACACCTCGGTACTTGATGACCAGATGATCGCACCACGGCTCATCGGAGACTTCTAGCGGCACCGAGAACCGGCCCTCGTTATCGAGGCTTATCGGAACCTCGACTTTCACACCGCGGTACATGCAGCTCATGCCCGCCGTGTAGTTGCCATCGTCATCCATCGGCTCGCCGGTCTCCCACAGCAGGAGTTGACCCTGAACCACGTTCGGGCCCGGCTCCACGTAGTAGCTGTCAAGCTCTAAGTACGCGCCATTGCCGACTACCAGCGGCTCCAGCGTTGCGCCGTGGAAGCTGACCTCGGCGACGACCGGGAGGCGCGCGTTGGCGTCAGCCTCTATGTACGCCGCCGCACAACCATCGTCGTCCGTCGTGATGACGCTGACCATCGCGCCACCAGGCCCGCTACGCGCGCTGCCGTTGAAGACCGTGAAGGCAACCTCGGCGCCCCTAACCCGGGTATCCCAGAAGACCCGTGGAGCGATCCCCACCCAACCCTCGTTATGAACAGCAGGGAGACATTCAAATGTACTCCCGTACCCGCTCACGATGCCCCCGACATTGGAGAGCGCAGATCCGGTCACTGACGCGAACGAGAAGCGCAACTCTTCAAAGTCAACCGTGCGGTTGCGTCCCCAGTCGTGGCGCGTACTCAAGACGATCTCATCGTCGGACCAGGAAAGCACGGCGTTCGAGAGCTCCCAACCGGCGTAACGTAGCTGCGACAACCCCACCTCATCACCGAAGCCGCTCCCCCGGATAACCACCTCACTCGGTGTATCAGAGCCCGTGTCCCAGGCGCGCCCCCAGGTCGAGAAGCCGCTAGGCTCGACGCCGGTGATGACCGGACCTAACACCAGCGGAGCAGCGACGGTCGTGAGCTTGCCCGCCTCAACCGTCACGGACACCGGCGCACCTGTCGCACCCAGAAGGCCAGGCGCCAGTTGATACGTGCCCGCAGGCACGCGCGAGATCACGAACGCGCCATCGGCATCAGTGCTGGCCAGGAAACTCGTGCCCAACAAATACGCCCACGCACCCGCCCCCTTACCGGCAATACGGCCCGCCACCGCCCCTAACTCAACCGCCTGCAAACTCACGGCGCCCGAGACGAGCTTGCCATCCGCACCCCGCGTAACCAAGACGCGCGCGAACGCTCCCTGATCATCAAGAAGACTCGTAAGGGTGTACTCCCCCTCCTCGCCCACGTTGAAAGCGAACTCGCCCCGAACGTTAGTGAAAACCAAATCCACGGCGACAGTCGTCAACCCGGCCGCGCTGACACTCCCGCCCCCCAACGTGACCTGCGCACCCACCAAGGGCACGCCCGCACGGTCCGTAAGCGTGCCAACAATCACGCCCTCAGGCGCTCCGGGATCATCCACACCCGGACCCACCACACCAGGACCCTGACAGGCCACCAGCACGAGAGAGAGAACGACCAAAAGAGAACGAGTCAAGTGCTTCATTGGAACCCCCGAAGAAAGTCGCGTCGCCCACAAAGCATAACTATCGCGCCTGACAGCAATCGTACACCGCCACCAGGAGTCCGTACACCCATGGACGCGCCAAGCCATTCCGGAAGTTGAATCAGGCAACCGCCTACGCGAAGCGCCCAACCACACCGCCCGGGGCTGGACGGTAAGACCCACCTCCTTGACGAGAACCGCATCGAACCTACTCGCGTCAAGTTCGGCACCCCCGCCGGCAAGTGGACCCTCACCCTCCGCAATCACCCCGGAACCAGCCACGAAACCGACAGCGACGCCCCCCCTTCTGGGCCACCCAATGACCCCTAGAAACCCTCACGAACCCATTGCTATCCTCACCACGTAGCCCCGAGCGCCCCCTCCCGCACCAGCGCCGGTGCATGAGCCTCGGGTAAGCCAAAGGCCTGACCCCCACACCGCGGGCCACGTTCCAATCAAGACCCAGGAGAGGAGCCGCCATGAGCGAACCGAAAACCGCGCGCCTCACCCTGCGCCTCACACCCACCCAGAGAGACCTCATCACGCAAGCAGCTGCCCACGCGGACGTCTTCCTCGCCGACTTCGTAACGGCGGCCGCCGAAGCGCAAGCGCGCCGCGTGATCAACGGCGAAGTCATGTACCTGAACGCCGAGCAAAGCCGGCGCGTCGCCGAGTCGCTCCGGAACCCCGGCGAACCCAACCCCGCCCTCCGCGACCTGCTCGCCCGCCCCCGCCCACAGGACGCCGCCACGCTGCCCGCGGAACTCACCCTCCACCAGGCCGCCGAGCTGCTCAACGCCTCCCGGTCCTACGTGAAAGGCCTCCTCGCTCAAGGCCAGATTGACCACCATGGCGAGGGCGCCCGCCTGCGCATCGACCGCGGCTCCCTACTCGCCTACAAGGCGCGCGACGACCAGGAACGCCAACGGGTCCTCGACGAGCTCACCCGCGACGCTCAGGAACAAGGACACGGCTACTGACCCCGGCCGCGCGGCCCCTCGCGTGCCGGCCGAGCCCGCCTGCTATCATCCCCTCGAGTCCCGAGGCTACTCCCCTCCCGGCAAAGACCGGTGATGAACCCCGGGTAAGAGCTCCACCTGCGGAACGCCCGGGCGTTCCGCAGTTCTCTCTCCCACCACCGCGCCGATAGACCGACGAGCACCCCGGGAGGAACCCATGAACGACATTCCCGACCCCAACCCGCAGGACGAAACCGAAAAGCCCGGCCAACAGCCCGCCGGCACACCCGAGCCCGAGATATACACCGAAGAACGCATCCAAGAGTTCCTGAGCGAAGACGCCCTGCCGCCCGTGCATCCCGGCGAAACACTCCAGGAGGAGTTCCTGGACCCACTCGAGCTCACCGCCGCGGACCTGGCCGAACGCCTACGCCTGCCAGTCGAGAGCGCCGCATCACTGGCGCGCAGCCAGCGGCCCATCACCGCCGACGACGCCCTGCGCCTGGCGCGCTACTTCGACACCACCCCCGAGTTCTGGCTCAACCTGCAAGCGCAACACGACCTTGAGGTCACGCGCGAACGAATCAGCCACGAGCTGGCAGCCATCACGCCCCACGCGGGCAACAGCGACACCTAAGCCCTCACCAGCGCTAGCTGCTATTCCCCTCCCGGAGTCCCGGGGCATATCCGCTCCGGGGCAAGGGCCGATGATGACCCCCGGATACGAACCCCGCAAGAGAAGCGGCCCGCCATGACCTCGGTCCGCGGGCCACGACCATTCCGCGCGGACCCGAACCAGATCCCCCGATAGCGCCACTACCCCCATAACCGCATAGAGTTATGAGCATGCCGCACCAGAAGCAACGCGCACCCAAGGCCGCTCGCTGGCGCGACGTGCGCGCCAAGGCCGTCAAGGAAGGCCACCTGGACGAGCAGGCCGTGGCAGCACACAAGCGCCGTCTCATAGCCGCCACCACCGGCAACGCCCTCGCCGAACGCCGGCAGGCGGCCAGCCTCACCCGCGCCGAGCTGGCGGCGCGCCTACGCGTGCCAGAGAGCTACCTCGCCCGCCTCGAGCAAGGCCACCCGGACGCGCTGCAGCTGGCGACGCTGCGCGCCTACCTGCGCGCGCTGCACGACGCACGCGACCCCCATCGTCCGATACGCGAATGAACGACCCACGACCTGACAGCCCGCACGGGGACGACAACACACCGGGCGATCACTTCTACCGCGTCGTCCGCTGCGGCCCAGGCGCCCAGCGGATCATGCGTGAGCCCTCAGGCCTCGACGAACTGCGTCACGCGCTGCGCTTCTCCTGACAGGCCTCAAGGCCGGCGCGCTCCCCCGGGCACCCCAACGCAATCACCATCACCGGCCGCACGACGCTGCCGAAGTGACGCTCACCGTCCGGTACTTCGTCGCGCAACCCACCAACGCCTGGGCGCCCACCACCAGCAGACCCGCCACCGACTGGAGCGCCTGGCACGACACCACAGCCCGGGAAGCCCACCGGCTCGGCTGGCACGTACGCGGCCTCCACCAAGAGACCGACGACAACTAGCCGCCGCCCTCCACAACCGCCAGGAGCCGCGTCAACCGCTCGATGCTGAAACCCTTGAGCCTGCCGGCCAGAAGCAGGGAAGTCTCCGCCTCGCTCAAGGCGAGCACCTCAGCAACATGCCCGGGAGTCCAGCCGCGCGCCTCGATTGCGTCCAGAATCCGGCTCGCCAGGCGCGCCTTCGCGAGGCGCTCCTCGGGATTAGGCAGGCCCAGGTCAGCGAAGACGTTGCCGGTACCCGCCGTGATGTCCCGCTGACCCTCCGCGCTCATGCGTTGCCTCCCGGGCTCACTGTTAAATCGCTGCCTCCTTGGCCTCCACAAACTGAGAAAGCGCGCCGCCACCCCCACCAACCCGGGAACTCCTCACTCCTGTTCGCGGCCCCAGCCGTCCCACACATCCGACTCAATGAGGTCGATCTCCTCTTGCGTATACGCCATTCCCCTTCCACAGCTCCCGGCGGCGCGCGTCACGCCTCTCCTTGAACGCCACCACCTCCGCCGACCGCAAACGCACGCCAGCACCCGTGACCAACGCCTCAAGCTCACCACGCGCCAGCAGCCCCTCCAACCACGCGCGCGACACGTTCAAGAGTCGCGCGGCCGCCTCCACGCTCATCACCTCCCCCGGCCCGGAATCGCTCGCGGACACCCCCACGACAGCCGCCGGCTCCAAGCGCGCCACCGGCTTCCCGTAGCGCGTGATCATGACCACTTCGCCGGCCTCGACCGCCGCCAGCAGCTTCGACCAGTTCCTGCGCGCCACCGTCACGCTCACACTACGCACCAGCCACCACCTCCCAAATCAGGCTACCGCCACCCTGCACCTGGACCGAGCGCGCCAACCCGATACGGCGATCGCAGCCAGAACGGAGAACGGCCCGCCGTGGGGGAACGACGGGCCGCACGCCGTTGTTGGTGTTCGTCGACTCTGGAAATGGTTCGTTGCTGGCTCGTCAATGTAGTTGCCCGTAGCGGCTGAGCCCTACGTCCTCTCCCCCTACTTCGCTTCAAGGTTCCGCCGCGGGCGCCGGTTAGTTCGGCGCCCGAACCAATCAAGCCAGCGACTCGACCTGGAGCCGAGAGTATGGACGATGACCAGAGAAGCATGTTCTTGACCAAGAGCGAAGCCGCGGAAGCGCTAGGAGTTTCGTTGCCATGGCTGGAAAGGCTACTGAGGACTGGGCTGATCAAGACGGTAGAGGAGGGTGGAGCGACGTGCGTGCGAGCGACCGACGTGCGCGCTTACGCGGAGGCACGCGGCGTGGTCTTTGTGCCGCCAGGGAAGGAACGGGACCACGCGCTGGTTGGGGAGGACCGCCGGGGTAAGTGCCCATTGGCGGAAGAAGATGAGTGAGTACTGCCGCTAGTCGCTTGGTGACTCAGCTCACCGAGCGAGTTCCCGCCCTGCGGCACTGAGCGTCTCGCGCAGAATCTTCATAGCGCGCGGCCCCACGCCGTGCAGTGCGAGCAACTGGGACTCCGTGTGGGCGGCGACCTGCTCAAGGTTGGTGATCCCGGCTAGGAGAAGCGCTCTGGTGGCAGGCTTGCCGATGGCTTTCGGTAGCGCGTCTGGTCCGGCTGGCGCTTCGCTCTTCATGGCTGCCCGCGCAGCGGACGCAAGGTCCTGTGGAGCCTGATTGAGCCAGGACTTGAACACCAGGTTGTTGAGCTCCATGCCGTTCACGTCCGTAAGTGGGACCGAGACCAAGAGTCGCTCGCCGTTCGGTGCGGGCATCCGTGTGATGGAGCAATGACCCAAGGAGTCTCGAACGGTGGCCTCATCCAGCGCGAGGGATACCTGCTTCGTTGCGGAGAGGGAGGCGAACACCTTGCCATGCACGGTGTAAACGGGCAACCCGTCCCGCTGATCCTCGACCGCGTCGGGGAGACTGAGTGCCGTCTTGCGTAGTTGAGCCTTAGTGGTCATAGGGGAACCTCGGTCGCGGGCGCCTTTGGCGGGGCATTAGGTACTGACGTCTCTATATAGTAGCCCATCCCTTGCGCTTCGCGCGTGAGCCGCGCAAGCAGTTCCTTCTTGCCGGCCTGAAGGATGTGGTCTGCCCCGTCCGATAGGAAGTAGTCCGGCTCCACATCTACCCGCAAGTCGGGCTGCACGCCGGTTCCGTCGAACAGTTCGCCTGAAGCCTGGAACGACGCCATGGAAGCGAAGCGCGCCTTCACGCCGGAGTTCGGTAACTCCACCACCTGAGCGCGGGCACTGCCGCCACCGCTGGCTTCGCCCACGAGCAGTACGTTGGGCAGCACGCCTAGGGCGGAAAGGAACACGTCTGTTGCGCTGAAGCACGCTGCGTCCATTAGGACGACAACCGGTCGACCCAGGTAGGACGGTTCGCCTGCATTCGCTGGCGAGACGACCATGGCGTGCCAATCACTGAACTCGTCTTCCGGGGGTCGCCAAGCTGGCGTGAAGTCCGCCATGAGCGACTCGACCGCCGTACGCTCCTCGGGAGACCAACGCTCGGAGGCGAGTGGATAAAGGTGGCGGTTCGCTAGGTGGTCCTGCGGGAAGCCGTGCCATCCACGGTAGGCGGCCACATTCACTACACGGGGCGGTTCGTCGAGCGCCATGAGAGCAGGCATTAGTGCCAGGAGCGCGTCCCTGCTGCCGCCGCCCTGCTCCCGCTAGAGCGCCGTTGACGACGCACGACCCCGAGGGATGCTAACACCGCAATGGATTATAACAGGGCGTATGTTATAATCCGACGCGATGTTAACACCGGCTCCGAACACCACCGACACCCTCCCCACCTACCTTAAGGAGGTGACGGGCGTAGCGGTGCGCCTCGAGCCCTGCCCAGACACCCCGCTGCCCGCCTACTTAGCGCACACCTTCGAACTCGCTTGCGGCGACATCCTGAACGTGCCGTGCGTGTTCGCCACCCTGAAGCCCGCTGCCCCACGCACGCCGGCGGCGCTCGAGAAGCGCCTGTCGCGCCTGACCGAAGCGCTCGGCCGCCCCGCCGTGCTGGTCCTCGACGCCCTGCCCGCCCGCGACCGGCAGCGCCTGGTGGAGCGGCGCGCGCCGTTCGTCGTGCCCTTCGTCCACGCCTACCTACCACCCGCCCTCATCGACTCGCGCGCGGCGGCCCGCCCCCGTGGCGTCACCCAGAGCGCCGCCCCTGAGGCGCTCGCCCCCACCACCCAGCTCCTCCTGCTCCGCGCCCTACTCGCCGAGGACGCGGGCGACCTGTACGCCCAGGACCTGGTGCGCGCCCTGGGCGTCTCGGCCATGACGGTGAGCCGCGCCTTCAAGGAGCTCGAATCGGCGGATCTCATCACCCGCCCGCGCGCGGGCCGCCCGCGCCCCGCGCGCCTGGCGCGCCCCAAACGCGAGACCTGGCAGCGGGCGCAGCCACTGCTGCGCTCGCCGGTGCGCGCGCGCTACCTCACGGCCGCACACCAGATCCCCGGCGCCGTAGTGGCTGGCCTAAGCGCGCTCGGGCGCCTCAGCGACCTAGCGCCGCCACGCGAGCCCACCGTCGCGCTCGCCCAAGACGCCTGGCGCGAACTTGAGGCCGAACTGGAGCCGGAAGCTTTCCGCGACGGCGCCCTCGAGCCGCACCACACGCTGGTGGAGGTGTGGGCCTACGACCCGCGCGTCCTCACGCAAGGCCCTCACGTTGACGTGCTGTCGCTCTACCTCTCCTTGCGCGACACGCACGACGAACGCATCGAGCTCGCACTCGAGCAAGCCCTGGAGGCCCTACCGTGGTGAGAGGCCTGGAGCTCTTCCGCGACCACTTCCGGGAGCACACCGACTGCTACCTGCTCATCGGCGGCGCCGCCAGCCAGCTCGCCATGGAGGAAGAAGGCCTCGACTTCCGCGCCACCAAAGACCTCGACATCATCCTCTGCATCGAGGTTCTCGACGAGCGCTTCCTGGCCGCCTTCTGGGCGTTCGTGAAGGCCGGCCGGCTACGCGCGCCAGGAGCAAGCCACCGGCGCGCGCACCTACTACCGCTTCCAAAAACCGAGCGATGCCGCCTACCCCCACATGCTCGAGCTGTTCTCCCGCAGGCCCGACGGGATCAGCGTGCCGGCCGACGTGAACCTGACGCCTGTCCCCACCGACTCGGATCTCTCCAGTCTCTCCGCCATCCTGCTGGACGACACCTACTACCGTTGGGTAATGGCGGGACGGCGCCACACCAGTGGCGTGCCGACCGTCGGCGCGCAGCACCTCATCCCGCTCAAGGCGCGCGCCTACCTCGACCTGCGCGCCAGGCGTGACCGCGCCGAACATGTCGACTCGCGCGACATCAAGAAGCACCGCAACGACATCGTGCGCCTAGCGCAGCTCCTCATACCAACGCCCATCGACGACGTCCCAGCAGCCGTCCGCGCTGACGTGCGCGAATTCCTGGACGCCTTCGACCTGAGCGCAGGCGACCTGAAAAACCTCAAGGTCGCGTTCACAGCCCCGGAAGAGGTCACCCGCCTCCTAGAGTCCGCTTACGTGCTCGCCGGCCGACCCCAGGGTTGAGGCCTAGGCGTACCTGATGGGCGCCACCCGGATGCCCGGGAGTAGTGCTCCGCGCTACTCATTAGCTTCCGCCTGTGAGTTTCTCGCTCACGCTCCCCAACGCCCTCGAGAGCGAGGCGGAACTCCACGAGCAGCTGCATCTTGCGGCCGCCTCACCCGGTTACGGCCAGCGTTCGCTGAGACTCGGCAGCGTTGAGGCTGAGTTCGCAGACCTCAA
>CALCHY010000143.1 GCA_937907415.1 uncultured Trueperaceae bacterium | reverse complement strand
CGTGATGGTATCACTGCCGCCCCACATCTGGGCCATACGCCCTAGTTACGGGACACATGGCTCACACTCGGGACGCTGTGGTAATGGAGCGGAGCCTGGCGGCGCTCACGCGTCGTTAGTTCATTCCGAAGTTAACTCGCTTCGCAGCGTGGGCCGCATGGGGACGTTCTCAGTTACGCTTCTGGGATGGGCCTCGTCTGAGCGGATTGCCAGGGTGCCGTCTGCGTGCCAGCTCCGGTAGGCATTGACTACATCGCTCGCTAATGGGCATGTTCTGTGGATGGCTGCGGTGCCTTGGTCGTTGATTGGTGCTGGACGGCAATACGCCGCAGGCGATCATCGACGCCGACGGGGGCGGGATCGTGCTGGAATTAGTCGAGCACATTCTGTCGGGCACGCCCGCCTGATTCGTTGCCTAGACTCTCTAGGCCCCAGCCAAGCTGTCGACGGGCTGCCGCCAACGCTGGATCAGCTTGCGATATAGCGCTCGAGGACTCGATCATCTCTTACACTTTCGTCTCTTGATTGTTGCTTGGTGAGGTCGAGGCGCTGGCGGTTCTGCTGGGGGGCGTCGACCGGCAAGGTATAAGAGGACTGCCACACGGTTCGCGCCCATCCATTGCATCTAGGTTTCTAGCTTTCAGGCCGGGGCGTGCCGCGGCTACGTGTACTAGGTCATTAGGGGGAATAAGCATGGCGAAGGTCCATTACTTCCAGCGTTACTCGAGCTACGAGAACACAGTCACGAACAACACCTTGCAGCTCTTGGCGCGCATCTACGCTTACGCGCCGCAGAAGGCTGCGGATCTCATCAACCAGCTGGTGGACGCGGACGCGCCGATTGAGATCGGCCTGGAGATCCAGCAACAGCAGCGCGGTGAGGGCTCGGTGCCTGACGGCACGATAATCCAGCGCAGCTTCAAGATTGTCATCGAGACCAAGGTCGGCGCGCCCGTCAACGTGCGTCAGCTGGTGGATCACGCGGGCGGCTTCTCGGACCAGGAGCACAAGATCCTGCTGCTCCTGACCAGGCAGCCGCTCGGCGACGCGGAGGAGCGGGGCATCCGGCGGGAACTGGCGCACGCGCAGGCGGCACGCGGCGTGATCTTCAGTATCGTCACCTTCGAGGACGTCATCGGCGCTCTCTCGGGATTGTTCCAGCCGTACGAATACGAGATGAACGAGCTGGTCGGCGATTACGTGGAGTACTGCTGGGACGCCGGCCTGGTGGACCGCTCGCGCTTCCTGCTTAGGATCGTGCCGTGCGGCAACAGCCTGGAGATCAACGTGCGTCACGGCATCTACTTCCACCCCAACGACCGCGGCTACTCGGCGCACCAGTACACCGGGGTCTACAAGGACAAGCGCGTGCAGGCGCTGTGGGCGAACGAGAGCGTGTTCGATGTAACACTGGTGGACGGCAAGCTGGACAAGCAGCTCGTGTCCGGCGAGAGAACGGACGAGTACGACGAGCGGCTGCGCGCTATCATCGCCGACGCCAAGACCGAGTGCGGTTACGAGATCGCCACAGGACACCGCTTCTTCTGCGGCACGCCTCACCCCACGGGGTTCATGAAGAGCTCGTGGGGCGGCATCATGGGCCAGCGGTACGTCGATGTGCAGGAGGTGGTCGGCGACTTCCAGGGCGCCGCGGATCTCGCCGCGAAGCTGGCGGGCAAAACCTGGGAGTAGCGGCGGGGCGCCTCAAGGGGCCCGGGGCGCGCCTGGCAAGCGCGCGTGGTTGTGCCTCTAGGGCGTTAGTCGTCTATAGCGAGTAGGCGGTCTCGAGGAGTCGGGCGACCGCTTCCGGGGTGGGGAATGCGACCTTGAGGTTCCGCAGTCGCTCCGCGTCGAGGTCGAGGACGGCCAGGAAGGCGCGGAGGTCGACGCGCGCGACCGCGGGGACGTTCGCGATGGGCGTCGGCGCGAGGAGCTGTGCTAGGCGCACGACGTCGTTGCGGTGCTTCTTGATGTCGCTCGCCTTGACCGGCTCATCGCGCTCGCGGCGGGCGCGCAGGTCGAGGTGGGCGCGCGCTTTGAGCGGGATGAGGTGTTCCGGGCCGACGGTCGTTATGCCACCTGTGTGGCGGCGGCCCGCCATGACCCAGCGGTAGTAGGTGTCGTCGAGCAGGATAGCGGAGAGGCTGGAGAGATCCGAGTCGCTGGCGATGGGCGTGAGGTGTGTCCCGGGCGGCACGTTGATTCCGTCAGGTTGGCGGGAGAACAGCTCGAGCATGTGGGGGTAGGCGGGGTCGCTCGGCTTCTGGAAGCGGTAGCAGGTGCGCGGGTTCGCGGCGCGCTCTTGGCGCGCGAAGCCGCCGGCTTGCACGAACTATCAGAAGGCGACCAGGAAGCGCTCGTTTAGGGCTTCGATGCAGAGGATGATGTCGAGGTCCTTGGTGGCGCGGAAGTCGAGGGCTTCTTCCTTCAGGGCGAGGTGGCTCGCTGTGCCCCCGATGAGGACGTAGCAGTCGGTGTACTCGCGGAAGTAGTCGCGGAAGAGATTCAGGCCTTTCACCATGGCAAGGTCTCCAGGGCTTGCTCGAGGGCGGCTTCCACGCGTTCGTCATGCGTGTCGCGTAGGGAGAGGTAGAGCGACAGCACGTCGACGTGAGGAGCTTTCGTGAGAGTGCGCGGGTCGTAGGCCCACACCTCCACGAGCGTGTGGTGCGGCTCGAGGGCGCCGTCGCGAAAGATCTCCGGTACCAGGTCGGCCTCTAGCTCGCGCCAGGCTTGGGTTGAGAGTGCGACGGTGGGTTCGCCCGCCGCTAGGTCGCTAAGGCGCTCGAGGGCGCTCAGGCCCGCCTCCAGGGCGCCCGGGATGGGGCGCGTGGTCGTGAGGTAGTGGGCGCGCACCTGCGAGCGCAGCAGTGGTTGCGCCAGGTGCCAAGTCTCGCGCCTGGAGTGCGTCAGGCGCGCCGGTCGCGGCCGGCCCCCCAGTGGACGGGTGATGACGCCCGCCGTCTCGAGCTCCTTGAAGGCGCGGCTCACCGACATGGCCGAGACGCCCAGGGCGCGCGTCAGCTCCTGAGCGTAAAGGTCGCCCGCGTCCTCGGTGAGAAGAGCGTGGAGGAGGAGGAGTTGGGTCGTGGGCGCGAGCGTCTCGGGGGCGACGTTTGACGGGGCGCCGCGGGGGCGGGCGCGCTCGCGCGAGTCGATGATGGGAGGTAAGTAGGCGTGGACGAAGGGCACGACGAAGGGTGCGCGCCGTGCTATCAAACGCTGCCTGTCGCGAGCTGGCAGGTCGGTGAGGACCAGCACTGCCGGCCGGCTGAACGCCTCGGTGAGGCGGATCAGGCGCTTCTCGAGCGCCGCTGGCGCCCGCGGCGTCCCTGGCAGGGGGGTCGCGAACACGCATGCGACGCCGAGGACGTCACCGCAGGCGAGGTCGAAGGCTTGAGTCAGGTAGGCGGGCAGGGGAGTAGGCGGGCAGCGTTCGAGGCGCACCGGTAGGCCTGTCACCTCCTGTAGGTAGGCTGCGACGGCGTCGGCGAGTCCAGAACCCGGCCTTAACATCGCATCGGATTATAACATACAATCCGTTATAATCCGATTCGTTGTTAGAAGTAAGCTGCCTGGCACCAGGCGATCACCACGTAGGCGACGTAGTTGGTCTCTACAGGTTGATGTCGGGGGCGGCGACGGATTCGGCGCTGGCGGGGTGCGTCGTGCCGATTGGGAGGCGTAAGGCCGAGGTTGTTGCGGGGTTCGGGGAGGAATGCCACGCCGTGCGGCAGTTGGATTCGTTGATACTCTAGGATGACGGCCCCCTGTTCCCCCCACAGTGGGCCGTTCTCGTGGTGGCCAGGGGTGCTCGTGGCGTCCTGGGCGTGGTGGTTGGCTCTGGTGTCGGGAGGGGCTAGCCTGGCGGTGGAGGTGGCTGGTGCAGCTGGTGAGTGTCAGTGAGGCGCGTAGGAGTTGGTCGCGGCTGTTGGCGGTCGTGGCGGCGGGTGAGGAGGTGGCCATCACGCGTTACGGCGTGGTGGTGGCGCGCTTGGCGCCGGTTGGGGGAGGGGTGCGTTTTCCTGAGGGTGCGGCGTTTCGCGCCGCCATCCCGGCGTCCTCGGTGACTGCTGCGGAGTTCATCAGGCTGGAACGGGACGGGGACCGTTACTGAGCCGTGGCGATGCCAGCGAGAGGTGAGCCATGTGTTCAAGTGACGTGAGCATTACGGTGGGTAGCGGCAATGTCTTCGCGGATCTGGGGCTCTCGAATCCGGAGGAGCGCTTGGTGAAGTCGCGTTTGGCGAGTCGAATTCAGGATGGGGTTGAGGCGCGCGGTTGGGCTCTGGAGCAGGCCGCGGAGGCGCTGTCGTTGAGCGAGGAGGAGGCTTCGAGACTCGCGCACGGTCGGCTCAGGGGCTTCGGTCTCTCGGAGTTGATGCGGTTGTTGGCGTTCGTGGAGCGGGGCGCCTAGCTGTCGTTGTCCTCGTCGATTTGCTGGCGTTCGGCGTGGGCGTGTTCTTGGGCGAGCAGGCGTCGCCTGTGCGCTTTGAGGGCCTCCTCGTTCAGGCGGCCGGCCTTGACGGCTTCGGCGCGCACTTCGCGCCAGGTCTTGGCCTCTTGTTTGCGTGGCTTCTGGTGGGGCATCGCCATCACTCTAGACCGGCCTGGCGTGGGCTTGCGGGGGTGGTGTCGTTCATTTTCGAGCCGGGTGTTGGGGGTCGGGTTCGCCATCGAGCGCGCGGAGGTGGGCGCGTATGCGGTGCTTGTGCGTTTCGAGCGCCGTCTCGTTCAGGCGTCCTTCTTTGATTGCCTTGCCGCGCACGTCAAGCCAGCGGCTGGCCTTGGGTGCGCGTGGCTTCTGGTGCGGCACTATCGTCACTCTATGCGGTTAGGGGGGTAGCGGGGCTATCGGAGCGGATGCGGTTCGGGTTCGCGCGGGAATGGTCGTGGCCCGCTGACCGAAGTCATGGCGGGCCACTGCCTCTTGCGAGGCTCATACCCGAGGTTCATCACCGGCCATTGGCCGGGAGCGGATATGCCCCGGGACGTCGAGTGAAGCATAGCAGGTAGTTCTGATGAGGGGTCAGGTGTCGCCGTTGCCTGCGTGGGGCGTGATGGCTGCCAGCTCGTGATGGATCCGCTCGCGCGTGACCTCGAGGTCGTGTTGCGCCTGCAGGTTCAGCCAGAACTCGGGGGTGGTGTCGAAGTAGCGCGCTAGGCGCAGCGCGTCGGCGGCGGTGATGGGTCGCTCGCTGCGTGCCAGTGTTTCGACGCTCTCGACGGGCGTGTGTAGGCGCTCGGCCAGCTCCGCGGCGGTGAGTGCGTGAGGCTCCAGGAACTCTTCCTGGAGGATTTCGCCGGGATGCACGGGCGGCAGGGCGTCTGGGCTCAGGAACTCCTGGATGCGTTCGGCGGTGTAGGTCTCGGGCTCGGGTGTGCCAGCGGACTCCGGGCGGGGTTGGTCGGTTTCGTTCTGCGGGTCGTGTTCAGGAAGTTCGTTCATGGTTCCCTCCGGGGCGCTTGCCGGGCTCATGGGCGTCTGCGGGTGGAGAGAGAACTGCGGAACGCCCGGGCGTTCCGCAGGTGGATCTCAAACCCGGGGTTCATCACCGGACCAGGCTGGGAGAGGAATCGCCCCAGGACTCGCGAAGATGGTTGCAGACGCGATGCGCGGCCTGGAGGGCTGCTGGGCGCCGGTTCAGTAGCCGTAGCTTTGTTCCTGGGCTTCGCGTGCGAGTTCGTCGAGGACGCGTTGGCGTTCCTGGTCGTCGCGCGCCTTGTAGGCGAGTAGGGAGTCGCGCTCGATGCGCAGGCTGGCGCCCTGTCCGTGGTGGGGGATGCCCGCCTGTTCCAGGAGGCCTTTCATGTAGGAGGGGGAGGCGTTGAGCAGCTCGGCGGCCTGGTGGAGCGTGAGCTGCTCGGGCAGTTGGGGGTTTCCGGGCAGGGTGGTGGCCGGCGCGATTACCGCCTGGGCGCGCGCGAGGACAGTGGCGGTAATGAACTCTTTCAGGCTCATGCCTTGCCTGTCAGCCGCCAGCTGGAGGAGTTCCTGTTCAGAGGGGGTGAGTCGCAGGGTGAGCCGCTCGGTTTTGTGGTCGTTCATCGTGGCTCCCTTGGGTTCCTAGCCCCACCCATAATGGGTGCGCGGCCCGCGGTGTGCGGGCCGCGCCCTTGGCTTACCCGAGGCTCGTGCACCGGCGCGTGACCGGGAGGGGAGGCATTCGGGGCTACGGTGACAAAGATAGCAGGCCAGCTCTGAGGCGGCCTCGTCGCCAGGCTCCTGCCGGCGTCGGGTCGCACTACATTGCCGGCCAGGTCAGCGCCGAGTCCTCGGAAAGCTCGTGGCCCACGACCGAGGTCTGCGGGCCACTCCTCTTGCGAGGTTCATACCCGAGGTTCATCACCGGCCTGAGGCCGGGAGCGGAGTAGCCCCGGGACGTCGGCGCCAGGCTAGCACGCCTCAGGGCTGGCGCCGTTCGGCGTCGTAGGCGCCGGCCTCGTCGCTGATGCGGATGATGCGCCTCAGGCCCACCTTCTGGCAGTTCTTGTGGGCGTGATGATTGGCGCGTACCTCCACAAGGTCGAGGCGAGGGCCTTCGGGCGTCTCGGTGAGCGCGAGGTAGCCACGCGCGACGAGCTTGTCCACGTAGGTGTGGAGGTGTTGAGCAGCTCGCCTGCTTCCTCGCGCGTGAGCTGCCAGGAGCCGCGCTGGCGGGCGAGGGCGCGCGTTTCCACCCACCAGTCGGCGTTGGAGCGCGCCAGGTGCAGGAGCGAGGCGTACGGCTCGCGCTTGGCGTCGTGGTGGTCGGCGAGGTGCTTGAGGAGGCTGAACAATTGCTCGAACTCGTCTTCGCTTCGGGGCAAGGTGATGCCGCCCGAGTTCGTCTGGAACGCTTCCCAGGCATTGATGACTTGTTTGTGGTCCATGACTCTCCTCGCCTGGGCGCCGCTGTTCCGGCGAACTCGGCTAGCCCTTGGTATGGAAAAGCCCCGGGCTTCTTCGCAGCCGCAGTGGTGGAGAAGAAGGACCCGGGGTCGATGCAGCTAACGTAGGCCCGTAACGCGGCAGCGTCAAGAGCAGTGGAAGCTAGCGACGCAAGCCCCTAGCCCCCGCGTCTTCGAGGTCAACGCGCGAACGGGTCGATGTACCAGTGGTCTTCTGGAGCCTGTGCCGGCCCTTCGGCGACCCGCGGCGGTTCGGTAGTACGCCCTCTACTTCCGCACCGGAGAACAGCACCTGAATGGTGAAGCCTTCGGTGAGATCCAGGCGCGCAGGTAGGCGGGCGTCCACTCCTCGAGCTGTGGGGTGGGGCCGGTGAAGGCGTGCTGTGCTTCCTGCGGCTGGCGTGGCGCGAACGAGCCGTAGGTCGTCACGGCGGCTACCGGTTGTGACCTTCGGCTCCGCCTTCTCTTATAGGGCTAGCGGCGGCTGGCTCCGAGCCATCTCATAAGTAAATCGTACCGGGGCCGGGGTCTCTTGAAGCCGTCGCAGCCGTGTGCTACAGTCACAGAAATTTCATGCGCAATGCCTGATGCATCAGCTCGACGAGAGGAGCTGACGTGGAGCTGGATTTAGCGAATCCCCTGGGGAACTCGATTGTTAAGGAGGATCTCGCGACGCAGATTTATCGCGCGTTGATGCATCGCATCGTGACGCGGACGTATGTGCCAGGCGAGCGGATCTCAATTCAGGCCGTTGCGGAGACGTTTGGTGTCAGCGTCACTCCGGTGCGCGAAGCGTTTCAGCGCATGGCGCGAGAAGGCCTGGTTGAGAGCCGTCCTCGAAGCGGCACGACCGTTGCGGAGATCACGCTGCGCGACATCATCGAGATCTACGACATCCGCCTGTTAATCGAGGTAAGCGCGGCGGGAGTGCCGATCGAGCGAGACACGCTTGAGGCGATGCGTGCCTCGACTAGTCGAATGGAGGCGCTCGCCGGGCCACACTTGTACGAGAACTTTGAGGCGTATTGGACGTACTCCGCCTATGACGCGGAGTTCCACCGGCTGCTAGTCGGGGGAACTGGAAATGGACGACTCATGTCGATATACCGTAATCTTCACTCTCATACACTCATCGCGCCCGTCCTCTTCGGACTGAACGCGATCACTCGCATTGAAGAGCAGCATGACGAGCACCGCACCATCGTCGATGCCCTCGATGCAGGAGACGGAGAAGGCGCTGCAAATGCGGTCCGTCGGCATCTGACACGCACGCTCGATGTTCTCCAGCGGCGTTGGCCGGAGACGCTCCATGCCGTTCGCTGACGCGGTGCGGACCGACGTTCGAGTGCGCGCCATCCACGCGCTCCCGCTCGAACACCGCTTGGAAGTGCCCTACGGGATGGCGCGAGGGCTGACGAGTGCGCGGCAGACGACGTTGGTGCTGCTCGAGGCGAGTGACGGCACACTTGGTTTAGGCGAGGCGTGGGGTCCTGGGCGGGTGACCGCGGCCCTGATCGAGCAGTTCGCTACCGCCTTCGTGGGCGAGTCGGTGTACCGCACGCGTCCGATCGCACGTCGCCTTTGGGCTGCTAGCTACCACATGGGGGCGCAGGGTCTACAGTTCGGCGCCTTGGGTGGCATTGATACTGCCGCGTGGGACGTTATAGGTCAGGCAGCAGGTAGGCCCGTATCTGACTTGATTGGCGGCCGTGCACGCGAGCGGGTCCTCGCCTACGCGAGCGCGGGCTACATTACGGAGCAGAATCGGATCGACGAGTTCACCGCCGCGATTGAGCGTGCCCACAGCGCCGGGTTTCGTGCAGTAAAGATCAAGATTGGTCTAGGGCCGGACAGCGATGCCGAACGCGTGGCCATTGCGCGTGAGGTGATGGGCGACGACGCGTACGTCATGGTGGACGTGAACGGCGCCTACACGGTCGACACGGCCCTACGGAGCATCGGTGCGCTCGAGTCGTTCGACGTCCATTGGATCGAAGAGCCATTGAGTCCCGAAGATGTCGCTGGCTACGCCCGCCTGCGTGGGCTCACCTCCCGTCCCCTCGCCGCGGGCGAGGCGGGCTACTCCCGCCACGCCCTGCGTCCGTTCGTGCAGGATCGCCTGGTCGACGTGATTCAGCCCGACGTGAATAAGATCGGCGGCGTGACGGAGATGGTCGCGGTGCGGGACCTCGCCGAGGCCAACAGCGTACGCTACTCACCCCATTGCTGGTCGGGCGCCGTGTCGCTGGCGTCGACCCTACAGGTCCTCGCCACCGTCACGCCATATCCCGCCGAGAAGGACCGGGAGGTTCCTGTCCTGCTCGAGTACGACCAAGGGCAGAACCCCCTGCGCGACGAACTGGTGCACGGCACTCCAGCCGTTGACGCTGAGGGCTGGGTGTCGATTCCCGACCGGCCGGGACTCGGCATCCGGCTCAACCGCGAGGCGCTGACCGAACTCGTCCTCCCCGGCACCGAGATTCCCGAGGTGATTCCATGACCCCCAGTCGCCGTCTCGCCGCGCTCGGCGTAACCCTCCCTGAGCCCATTCAGCCAGCCTTTCACTACGCCGCTGTTGTCGAGAGCGGAGGCCACGCCCACGTGAGCGGGCAGCTCCCAAAAACCGGAAGCGACCACCGTCTGCTGCATGTGGGGCGAGTACCCGACGAGGTGTCAATCGACGATGCCCGTGAGTGCGCGCGCCTCTGCGTCGTCAACGGACTCGCTGTACTTGAGTCGGAACTTGGCGAGGGCACGATCGATCGCATCGAGAAAGTTGTACAGGTCACCGGCTACGTTGCCACGACCCCGGAATTCGACGCCCATCCGAAGGTCATCGACGCCGCCTCAATGTTCCTCTCCGAGATCTTCGGCGAGGCGGGACGTCACGCTCGCGCCGCGGTGGGCGTCGCTAGTCTCCCGCGACGCTCGCCCGTGGAGATCTCGTTCCTCTTGCGGCTGCGCTCGGGGACCCGCTCGTGAGCGGCTCGGGCGGCCAGGCCGTCGTTGAGGCACTCCGCTTGCACGACGTAAGCACGGTCTTCACGGTGCCGGGAGAGAGCTTCCTGCCACTACTTGACGCACTCTACGACGCCCCTGAAATTGCCGTCGTAGCAACTCGCCACGAGGAGGGGGCCGGTTTCGCCGCGGAGGCCTACGCAAAGGCAAGCGGTCGCACAGGAGTCTGCATGGTGACGCGAGGCGTCGGCTCAACGAACGCGAGCATCGCGGTCCACACAGCGATGCAGGATGCGACGCCGCTCGTCATGTTTGTCGGTCAAGTGCCGACGGGCCACAAGTGGCGCGAGGCATTCCAAGAGCTCGACCTGCCACACGCCTTCTCAGGGATCGCAAAGTGGGCGCTGGAGATCCCTACGGCCGACCGCGTCGGCGAACTTGTATCCCAGGCGTTTCGAGTCGCCACGACGGGCCGGCCCGGACCCGTAATTGTCGGGCTGCCGGAGGATGTGCTCTTCGATGCCGCCGATGGACCGCCCCCGTTCGTTACCGACGTGCGGCCGCCCGCTTTGCGCGACCGGGATCGCGACGAGGTTGCCGCAAAGTTGTCGGTGGCCCGGCGACCGGCGATGATCGTGGGACGCGAGGTGCTCACTGAGCGCTGCACGGAGGATGCTGTACGGCTCGCTGAAGCGATGGCCCTACCGGTGTATACGGCTTTCCGGCGTTTCGACGCCTTTCCCAACGACCACGAGCATTACGGCGGCAACGTCTCCCTCGGCACCCCTCGAAGCGCCGTGGCCGGCCTCTACGAGGCGGACCTAGTGCTCGTTGTTGGTGATCGCTTTGACGAGATCACGGCACATGGTTACCGTCTTGACTTGGCTGGCGCCGAGATTGTCCATGTGGCGAGCGATGCCTCGCTCCTTGGCAACTGGGCGTATCCCTCAACCGGCCTCGTGACTGCGGCACGTGACTTCCTGGTCGGACTCCTGGCTTCGCCGCAACTGGCGCGACCCGAGGCCGAAAGCGAGCGCGTAGCCTGGGTGAAGCGCTGCCGCGCAGTCTACGAGCAATCGAGCATCTACGAGCACCCGTTCCCGCAAGACGCGGGCGCGGTCAATTTGAGCGCGGTCATGGCGTCGCTTCGGCGCCAAGCGCCAGAGAACACAGCGCTCGTGACCGACGCCGGCAACTTCTCGGCGTGGGTACCGCGCTACTTTCCGTTTCTGCAGCCCGGTACGCACTTCGGCCCCATCTCCGGGGCGATGGGCTACGCGGTGCCGGCCGCGATTGGTATCTCCCTCGCCACCCCGGACCGTAGCGTCATAGCCCTCGCGGGTGACGGCGGCTTTGCCATGACGATGAGCGAGCTGGCCGTGGCTAGCGCGCTCCAACTCCCGATCGTGTTTCTGGTGTTCGTCAACGAGATGTACGCCACGATTCGCATGCACCAGGAGAAGCACTTCCCGGGGCGCACCATCGCCACCGACTTGCACAACCCCTCCTTCCTTGATATCGCGCGCGCCCACGGGATCCATGCCCAACGGGTTACTAACAACGCTGGTTTCGACGAGGCGTTCGCGTCGGCAATCGCCGCCCGGCGTCCCGTCCTTATTGAAGTCCTGGAAGGAAAGGAGAAGTTGGCCGCTTGGCGACCTGAAGCGGTCCTGGAAACGAGTGAGTGAGGCTCGTGCCTCCCACCGCCGCCGTCCGTCTGTTTCCGTAAAGGAGCATCTGATGATCGCACGCGTACTTTCGCCCCAACGTCCCGCCTGGATTCGGCCCCTGGTAGCTACCCTTGTTGTCCTGTTCGCCCTTGCGTCGGCTGTCGCTCAGGAGAGCCAGCCGCTGGACGAGATTTACGGTCCCGCCGCGCCCGAAGCCAGCCGGGGAGGCGAGGTCGTGGTCGGCATCGTCTACGAGCCGCCGGCCCTTGACCCCGTCCATCAGCAAGCGGACGCCACCACTGCGGTGACCGTGCTGATGTACCAAGGTCTCGCCTACACGGACTGGGACGGCACCATCCGTCCGATGCTGGCCACAGGATGGAGCGCCTCGGAGGACGGCCTGACCTGGACCTTCGAATTGCGAAAGGGCGTGACCTTCCATAACGGCCACGAGCTCACGGCCGCGGATGTGAAGTACAGCTACGACTACATTCGCAGCGAGGGGTGCGGCTGCGCCGGGTCCGTCTACCTCAACGCGGTCGACTCCATTGAGGTGGTCGACGACTATACCGTCGCCTTCCACCTGTCCAGCCGCAACAGCGCGATTCTTGCTGGAGTTGCCGATAAGCTCACTGCCGTCTTCCCGGAAGGGTACTTCGATGGCGAGGGTGCTCAGGCAAGGCTGAACCAGAAAAGCGTGGGGACTGGCCCCTTCATTCTGGAGCAGTTCATTCCGAACCAGTCGATTCGTCTTGTCCGGAACCCGAACTATTGGCAGCCGACGGTGCCGTACCTTGACGCGATTACCTTCGTTAGTGTGCCGGACGGCAATACGCTCCTGAACGGCCTGCGAACGGGTCAAATCGATCTGGCGCAGCTCGCGCGCCCTCAGGACATCGTCCAGCTGGCAGGCGTCAACGGCCTGAGCCACCAGGAGCAGGCCTCCTGGGTGCAGAAGTCGTTGGATCTGCAGGCCGGCGGCGGGGTAACCGCCGAGAAGGCTGTCCGCCAGGCGATTTCGTTGGCAGTGGATAAGGGGGAGATTCTTCAGGCGGCGGTGCAAGGCTACGGTCAGGTCATCGGCCTGGTGCCCGCGGGCATGCAGGAGCGCTGGGGAGCGCCCCTCGATGAGTTGCCGATGCGAGGGCCTGATCCCGAGCGCGCCCGCGAGCTGCTGGCCGAAGCGGGGTACCCAGACGGTGTAGATATCCAAATTACGACCATCATCGGATTCGACTGGATGACGCCAGCGGCGGAAGCGCTCGCCTCGCAACTCGCCGAGGCCGGCATTAGAACGACGATCCAGCGCCAGGACCTCGGCGTGTGGATAAACAACTGGGGCGCTAGAGCTTTCGTCGACATTACCCTGAACGACTGGGGCACCGTGCCCGACCCCAGCCTGCTCTTTGACGCACACTTCCAGATGCGCCCTGTTGGCAACGACTTCCGCAACTGGAACAACGAGGAGGCAACGAAGCTATTCACGCGGGCCAAGCAGGCAACGGAGTACGACGATCGCTACGAGCTATACGCCGAGGCGCAGAAGATGATGGCCGAGGAAGCCATCACCATCCCGCTGTTCAGCTCCTCAATCGTGGCCGTCACGCAGGATCGCCTGCACAACTACGTCCAGCACCCTTCCGGATGGTACTTCGGACTCATCCGGACCTGGGTCGAGTAAGCCGAGGCTGCTCTGGGGCCGGCGAGAGCTGGCCCCTACCCCTTCCCATGACCAGCTTCCTAGCCCAACGTTTCCTATCTATGCTCCTCACGGCGCTCATCGTGAGCATCCTGGTGGTGCTGCTTGTCCACGCCGTGCCCGGCAACATCGTCCAGCAGATGCTGGGGCAACTTGGCGCCGGATCCAGCGATGCGCGCGCCACCCTCGAGGCCTACTTCGGACTCAACCGACCCATGCACATGCAGTATCTGGATTGGCTGGGCGAGTTAATGCGCGGTTCGTTGGGTGACAGCTGGAACCAGGGAACGCCGGTTGTGAACCTTGTGCTGCGGGCGTTTGCCGTTAGCGCGGAGCTCGCGGTGCTGTCGCTCCTCTTCGCGCTTCTCGTCGGCAGCCTTCTCGGTATCGCTGCTGCTCTCTTCCACGACACGGTCGTGGACCTCGGAATCCAGGCATTCAACGTTCTGGGCCTCTCCCTGCCCGCTTTCTGGGTGGGAGCAATGATGCTCGTTGTCGCCTCCAATGTCTTCGGTTGGGGGCCACCGTTTCGGTACGCGGGCCCGCTTGACAATCTCCAGCTAAACGCCCAAATCATGGTGCTGCCGATGCTGGCGCTTGGCCTGTTCAACGCGGCTGCGATTAGTCAGTTCGTACGTGACCTAGTCCTGGAGGCCGTTCGTCTTGACTTCGTGCGAACCGCGACGGCTAAGGGCGCCTCCCGCACTACGGTGTACGCCAAGCACACCTTCCGCAACATCCTCGTTCCCCTGACCTCGTTTACGGGGGTGATCTTTATCGGCATCCTCGGCGGCGTCGTTGCCATCGAGGCGGTGTTTAACCTGCCCGGGATTGGGCGCCTCATCCTGTGGGCTCTCCAGACGCGCGACTACCCCGTCGTGCAGGGCGGAGTCTTCCTCATGGCCGCCGTCACACTGCTTGTGACCCTTGCCGTGGACTTTCTCTACGCGGTCTTCGATCCCCGCATCACCTATGCGTGATGAAGGAGAGGCACTGATGGTCGTTCGCACCGAGGCCCAGGCCTCCCGTAGAAGCAGCCTGAGGCGCCGACCCTGGTCGCTAGCCACTGTAGGACTGCTGCGCAAGAACCGTGATCTTCTGGTAGGAACATTACTGACCGGCTTCTTGATCATTATTCTGGCTGCTCCTGGGGTGTGGACTCCTTACGGGCCGAACGAAATCGACACGACGCGGTCGCTGCAAGCGCTTAGCGCCGAGCACGTCTTCGGTACGGACGAGTTGGGGCGGGACGTGGCCACTCGCGTGCTGTGGGGGACGCGCATCACGCTAGGGATGGTCGCCCTAGCGCTCGGCATACCAGCCGTGCTAGGCGCAATCTTGGGACTGCTGGCGGGCTACTACCGAGGAGCCATCGACGTCGCGCTGAGCCGTGGAGTCGACGTGCTTCTGAGCTTCCCATCCATGATCACGGCCGTAATCATCACCGGGATTCTTGGGCCAGGCATCCGAAACGGCGTACTGGCGCTGGCGCTCATCTATCTCCCGATGTTCTATCGCGTCGCCCGTGGCGCGACCATGGCCGAGGCAAACAAGACCTACGTTGAGGCCGCACGTGCACTTGGCGTCCGCAGCGGCTCGACGGTATTCCGGCATGTGGCGCGCAATATTGTCACGCCAATCATGATCCAGTTCACCATCCTGGTCCCCGCCGCCATCCAGATTGCTGCCGCGCTGGGGTACCTGGGTCTCGGGGTGCAACCGCCAACACCGGAGTGGGGAGCCATCCTAAACCAGGGCAAGAACTACATGTTCAACGCTCCTTGGATCTCGGTGTTCCCCGGAATCGCGATCGTCTTCAGCGCCGTTGCCATCTCCACACTGGGCCGCGGCCTTCAAAAGGCCTTTGACCCCAGCGCGAAGACCTAGTACCAGAAATCGTCCTGCCCTAAGGAGCCCCCATGATTTCTACCGCTTCGGACCTTGCCTCCCACACGACAACCGACCTGCAGGGGCGAGAGCCGCCCTTGATAGCCCTTCTGCCGGTGGGCGCCACCGAGCAGCACGGTCCCAACCTCGCGATCGGCACAGACACCCGCGCCGCTGAGCAAATCTCGCGTCTCCTCGCGCACCGGCTCGGCGACCGCGCTCTGGTGTTGCCAGCGCTTCCTTACGGACTCTCGGAGCACCACATGGGGTTCCAGGGCACGCTCTCCATCGGGCCCGACGCGATGTTGGCGTTGCTCCGTGACATCGCACGCGCGGCGAAGCGTCAGGGTTTCCGCATGCTGATGTTCGTGAACGGCCACAACGGCAACACCGCGATTCTGAACGTCGCCGCAAGTGCGATCCGTTACGAGGTCGGCATCGAGACTGCGTCAATGTTCTACTTCAAGCAGGCGGCCGACGTCGTCCGAGAGGCCGGCCGTACACCCCGCTTCGGCCACGCCTGTGAGGTCGAGACGAGCGTCATGCTCTACCTAGACGAAACGTACGTGCGGCGCAAAGATCTCGTCCCGGGAGAGATGATTCCCCACGAGCGTCGTCACGCCGACAACAGCGACCCCTTTGCCCTTTACGCGCCTATCCCCTTCGACCGCCAGACGCGGAACGGTGCGTTTGGCGATGCGACCTATGCCGACGCCGAGGTCGGCCGCCGCATCATCGACACAGCCGTTGAGCGCGCCACCGAGTTCGTCGACTCGTTTCTCGCCGAGCCAGCATGAGGACGTTGGGTGGCCCTCGACCGATCGGACGAGTGCTGGTAATAGGTGCAGCCGGGTTCGTGGGCCGGGCAGTCGTCGACACCCTAGCGTCCGCCGGAACGGACGTGATCGGCGCCGATCGAGACATCGCACGAGGCCGCCCGGGCACCGTCGCCTTGGACCTGACCGTCTCCGGGCAACTTCACGACCTGCTCGCGACGACTCGGCCCGACACGATCCTGCACTTTGCAGCCTACGGCGCAGGCGATGCTGGGCTGCTGGCGAGCGCGGAGGGCGATCCTCGCAAGGCGGTAGCCGTGAACGTCGAAGGCTTCGCCTCACTCCTCGACGAGGCGGAGCGTGTGGGGGTCGGTCGAGTCGTGTGGAGCAGCAGCACCACCGTGTACGGACCGCCTCCCACTTATGCGCCGAAGGAGCGGGTGGACGAGCGCGCGGCGCCCGCGCCCACCAGCGTCTACGGCGCAACGAAGTTGATCGCCGAGCGGTATGCCGCCGGAGTTGTTGAGCAAACACGGCTATCCGTAACGGGGTTGCGCCTGCCGCTTGTCTATGGACCGGGGCGTTGGTACGGCGGGGCACAAACATCGTGGCTTGCGTTTGCGAAGGACGTGGCCCATGGCCGCTCTGGGCGCTATGCCTTTTCCGTAGCAGATGAGGACTGGATTTACATCGATGACGCCGTGGCCTCCGTACTGGCTGCTGCCTGCGCCGAGGAACCTCTTGCGTCTGTCTACAACGTCGCTGGCAGCACCGTAAGTCCCTACGAGGCCGCTCGTCGACTTGTCGAACTTCGGGGTAGTGGCGTTGAGGTTCTTCCCGGTGACGACACTCGCAAGGTAGTGCTCATCGACGGTAGCGCCTTCGCCGCAGCGACCAACTATTTACCGCGCGTTGGCGTCGGCGAGGGCGTTGCCCGCCTCGCCCGGGCTTTGGAGATAGGTGATGTGACCCAATGAGCGAACTGTTGAATGCAAGTGCTTTGGAGCAGGCCCGACTCGTGCGCGAGGGCAAGGTTGCTGTGACCGAACTAGTCGACGCCGCGATCGGGCGCATCGAGCACCTGAACGACGTCCTGAACGCCGTCTGCACCCCCACCTTCGATGCGGCACGGGCCGCGGCGCGACAGGCACAGGCAAGGCTGGACCGCGGGGAAGCGGTGGGGCCACTGCACGGCGTTCCCGTTACCGTCAAAGACCTCATTTCTACCGCCGGCGTCCGCACAACCTACGGCTCGCGCGTGTACGCCTCTCTGATCCCCGACGAGGACGATGTGGCGGTCGAGCGTCTGCTTGGAGCTGGCGCCATCCTGTTGGGGAAGACGAACACGCCCGAGTTCGGCTATCAGGCCGTCTGCGATAGCCCGCTATTTGGCGCTTCGCGCAACCCGTGGAACCCCGAACGCACCACTGGTGGGAGCAGCGGCGGCTCGGCCGCCGCCGTGGCCACCGGCATGGGAGCTTTGTCGCTTGGTAGCGACGGGGGCGGTTCTCTGCGTATCCCAGCCAGCCTCTGCGGCATCGTGGCCCACAAACCCACCTTCGGGCTGGTGCCCGTGTACCCCTCTGCGCGGGACCCTTTGCTACCGGGCGGAAGCAGTTGGGAGACATTGGATCATGTTGGCCCCATGGCCCGTGACGTCCACGATCTAGCAGCTTGCCTCGAAATCATCGCAGGCCACGATTCGCGCGACCGACACTCCACACGGGTAGGTTTCACCTACGACCCGTACGACCTGGACGCCTGGCGTCCCCCGCAACGGGTTGCGTACACGCTCGATTGGGGATGGGCGCGTGTGGAGCCGGAGGTGCGCGATCTGGTGCGAGAGGCAATGGACGCCTTCGCCGGTGAGCTAGATTGCGAAATCGAGGAGGCGCACCCACCCTTCACCTACACACAAGATGACTTCTGGTATCTCGTCGCCAGCGAGGCGGACCTATCTGGCCTTCGCCAACTCGTTGAGGAGCGGGGCGAAGAAATGAGTGCAAGTGTCATCGATCTTGCGCAACGTCCTTGGACTGCCGAGGACTTCACGGACGCGAAGCGCGAACGCCAGCGAGTCACGAACCTTCTCGCCACCTTCTTCCGTCGTTATGATCTGTTCCTCACACCAACGCTCGCTGTTGCCGCCTTCGGCCATGGTCTGCTCGGGCCAGAGCGGATAGCCGGTATCGAGGTAGAAGCGAACGCCTGGATTCCCTTCACCCATCCCTTCAACCTCTCCGGCCAACCAGCGGTCAGCGTTCCCGCCGGACAAACGTCCGAAGGGTTGCCGGTAGGCCTGCAGATTGTCGGCCGCCGCTTCGAGGACGCGGCGGTGCTGCGAGCAGCCCGAGCTTACGAGCAGGTGCGGCCATGGGACAGGCAGCCCTCGATCATCGAACAGTCCCTCAACGATGTCTGATGAAGGCCATTCTGGTCCACGACCATCTGGGCGTTTGAAGGTTGCCTGCCGCTCAAGCACCACCTATAACCGGTGCGGACCCACTCGGCCTCGTGGCCACCGAAGTTCCCAGCCGCTGAAAGCTGGATGGGCCCCGCATTTCTCCTGAGAGGAGACGCACGTGGACACTGCCACTCACGACGAATCTATCACCGGCCGGCCCATCATCGGCACGGCCATCCGCAACGACTTGATGCGCGATCCCGACAGCTCCCCCAGCACCTTCCGCGCCGTTGACCCACGCACGGGCGGGGCGATCGAACCCGCCTTCTACACCGCCACCGGCGGCGAGGTGGCGCGGGCTGCACGCCTCGCCGCCGAGGCGTTCGAGCCGTACGCCGAGCTGTCCGGAGAGACGCGGGCGGAGTTCCTCGAACGCATCGCCGATGCCCTCGACGCGCGACGCGATGCCCTCGTTGCGCGCGCGAGCTGTGAGACGGCACTGCCCGAGGGCCGCCTGCAGGGCGAGACCGCGCGCACCACGAACCAACTGCGCATGTTCGCCGACCTGGTCCGCGACGAGGTGTGGCGCGAGCCGCGCATCGACCGCGGCGACCCGGAGCGTACGCTCGCGCCAAAGCCCGACGTGCGCTCCATGCGCCGTGCGATTGGCCCCGTCGCCGTCTTTGGCGCCAGCAACTTCCCCCTAGCCTTCTCTGTCGCGGGCGGCGACACTGCCGCCGCGCTCGCTGCTGGCTGTCCCGTCGTCGTCAAGGCGCATCCCGGCCACCCCGGCACCTCCGAGCTCGTGGGCGCCACCATCGCCGAGGTCGCGCGCGCGATGGAGCTGCCCGAAGGCGTCTTCTCCCTCCTCTTCGACGACGGGCACGAGGTGGGCGTGAAGCTCGTCGAGGCCCCCCAGGTTCGCGCCGTCGGCTTCACAGGCTCGCGCGCAGGCGGCGAGGCGCTCATGAAGGTCGCCGCCGCGCGGCCCGAGCCGATTCCCGTCTACGCCGAGATGGGCAGCGTCAACCCCGTTTTCGTTACCCCCGGCGCCGCGCGAGCACGCGGCGAGGCACTCGCCGAGGGCCTCCACCGCTCGCTCACCCTCGGCGTCGGCCAGTTCTGCACGAACCCCGGCGTCGTGCTCGTGCCGCAGGGCGAAGACGGCGGGGCGCTCGTGCGCGCTCTGGCCCGCCGCGTTGAGGCGACGCCGCCCGGCACGATGCTCAACGCCCGAGTCTACGAGGGCTACGGCCGCGACCTCGCCGCGCTGCGCGCGGCGGGCGGCCGCCCCCTCGCCCGCGGCGCGCAGGCCGAGGGCGCCGCCGCCGCCGCCCTCTGGGAGGTCGACCTCGAGGACGCCCTCGCGAACCCCGAGCTGCTGAGCGAGGTCTTTGGCCCCAGCGCTCTAATCGTCCGCTACGATGAGCCAGGTAGGCTGCTCGCCTTCGCTCGTGCTATGGAGGGTCAGCTGACCGCCACAATACATGCCGAGGACGACGAGCTGGGCGCGCAGCGGCCTCTAGCCGCCGCCCTCGCCGACCGCGCCGGCCGCGTGCTCTTCGGCGGCTTCCCCACCGGTGTCGAGGTCGGCTCCGCCATGGTCCACGGCGGCCCCTTCCCCGCCACCTCCGACGGCCGCGGCACCTCCGTCGGCACCCACGCCATCGAACGCTATACGCGCCTAGTCGCCTACCAGGACTTCCCCCAGGAACTTCTGCCCGAGGCGCTGCGCGACTGAGCGGACACGTTGTGCCTCGATGTGGAACAGTGCTGGCCGTCCTTGCTGCTGCGGGGTGTAGCGGCAAGGACGGCGCGCAAGATATCGGAGGTGTCCCAGCGAGCGTGCGCTAGGCTCAGGTCACCCGGCTCTTACTACTAGCTACCTTCGAAGTGCGGTTCCAAAAATGGTCGTTTGTGCGACACTTGACGCTCGGCGGGTGTGCCTGAGTCGACTTGTTCCGATCAAGACTCAGGCTGGTGCGGTTGTTGTGTGGTGCGGAGACGGTGTGCTGGCTCGTATGCAGAGAAGCCTAGTGCCAGTATGTTTTACGCGGATTATCCAGTTTGGGTGACCCCCTCGGAATGCTGGATTGCTTTTCGCGAGGATGGGTTGGTTGATGGCGAGGAATCCCTGGTCCGTAACGTTGAAGGCGAGCGCTTAGGAGGCAGTCGAGAAGCGCCAGGCTGTTGAGACGCGAGCTGGAGTTTCTCCCGAGGATTAGGTGGTTGGCTAGGCTCATCAGCGGGCCGGCGAGGGAGGGGGTGAGGCGCCTGCACAGGTGGTGACGCTTACGGTTGGGTTTACTATTGTGCCTGATTTAGTGTTTTGAAGGTTTCTGGGATGTTGAGGGTGCGGAGGTTGATTCTTCCGTTTCTTGCTGGTGGCCATATGACGGCGGTGGCGCGGCCGGCGATGGATAGGGATGGGATTGAGCCGAAGTAGCGGGAGTCTTCGCTGCCGTAGCGGCTGCGGTTGTCGCCCATCACGAAGTACTCCCCTTCGGGCACTAGGTAGTCCACCACCGTGGGCGCGTGTTCTGTGCAGCTTTGGGGTGCGTCTAGGCCATCTATTACAGTTCCGTAGTAGAGCTGAATGCGTGGGTCGGTGAACGGGATTTGCGGTTGGGTCTCGTGCTCGAGGGGTAGGGCCGGGGTGGCGATGCCTGCCGGTGTTGGTCTGAAGTTGATTACTAGCGCCGTGGCGTCGCCGTTCTCGATGACGACTTTTGGGAAGTCGATTGGGGCTATTTCGATTGTTCCGGCGTCGGTGATAAAGGTTTGGTCTAGTGGGATGCCGTTGATGTGGACGCGTCCGCCTTCGATGCGTATGCGGTCGCCGGGAACGCCGATGATTCGCTTGATGTAGAAGTTGCGTTTGCCGGTTATGAGTGCGGAGGGGGCGTTGTTCGGCTCTCGGAGCACTATGATTTCGCCGTGTTGGTAGGGGCCTAGCAGCCCCATGCGCTTGAGCCAGGTTTCGTATTTGGGAATGAGTACGCGGTCGCCTTTCAGAAGCGATTGGATCAAATTGTCGCCTTGACTTCCGCCGTTGAGGTTCGGTTCCATGGAGGTGCCGGAAACGCCAACGGTCGTGAATATGAAGGTAACGACAAGGTAGGCGATGATTAGCGCCTCTGCGTAACCTCGAACCTCTCGCCAGAGTTTGGTCTTCCATGGCTGTGCGGGAGGATCGTGACCCCCTTCCTTTGTCCAAGCCGTAGTTCGTGGCTCAGCCTTGCTGCGTTGGCTGGTAGATGAAGTTCGTTGCATCACTCCCCCGGTCTGGTATTAGGCGATTCGGTTCCTTGGTGCGGCGGATAGGTTGCATTGTGAAACGGTGGTCGCTCTTTGGTGCAGTTTACCCGCGCTACGTGGCGCCCTCTTGAGGGGAGGGGTGGCTTCTCCCGGTTGGCGTTTGAGGGTGCGGTAGACGGTTGGTCGGGAGAGGGTGAATAGCTCCGCGAGGTCGCTGACCGAGTAGTCGCCGGTGTCGTACATGCGCCGGAGCTCCTGTTGCTGGCGGGTAGAGAGCTTGGGCTTGGCGGCCCTTGAGTTTGCCTTTGGCGCGGGCGATGGCCATGCCTTCGCGGGTGCGCATGCGGATGAGGTCGGCTTCTGGCCCTGGATGGTGTGCGGAGTCGAGGACCAGCCCTTGCTCCTATACTGCATGCACCAAAGGCATAGATGGGGGAGGGGCCGATGTTCGTTCTGATACCGATCCTGGTGGGCTTATTTTTGTTGTCGCTGCCGGACGGTGAGCAGGTGGCTGCGGGCTTCCGTGCGACGCTAGGATGGCTTGCGCTGTTTTGGGGGAGCGCCGTGCTCGGTCGGAAGTACTACCTGCGGTTGGGTATCGCGCCGCGGGGTGAGCCAGATCTCGAAGCGCATCGCATCTCACGCTACCGGTTGCTGGGGGGTGGGTTGCTGCTGGTGGGCGTGCTGTCGCTGATCAGTCACGCGTTGGCATCGTCCGTAGGGGTCGGGTGCTTGCTGGGACTCGGGCTTGGGGAGCACGCGCGCCGAGAGTGGGATCGGCCCGCCGCCGAACCCGTGTCATCCGCGGCGCGCGGCGTTTGGGGGCGGGAGCACGCCACGTACCGGTCTCACGTGGCAGATCAATATCAGGAGCCGCAGGCGGCGTATGTGTATGTGCCGCCAGCTCGGCCCAGTTATGCACCTGGGGATGGTCGTGCGTTTGAGATGTTCGTGGCGGCCCTCCTAAGGGAGATGGGCTGGGCTGCTACGGTCACCGGCAAAGGCGCCGACTCGGGCGTGGACGTGGTGGCCACCGTGGTCTCGGGTGGCGCCCGCCGCAAGCTGGTAGTTCAGGCCAAGAACCTGAAGTCGCCGGCTGGGCGCCGCGCAGTACAGGAGGCCTTTACGGGTAAGGCCGAGTACGGCGCCGATGAGGCGTGGGTAGTGTCAACGAGCGGTTTCACGGCGCAGGCGAAAGAGTCGGCCCGAAAGCTGGGGGTGAATCTCGTGACGGCCAGCCAGCTGAGGGCGCGGGCGGATTCGCATAGCCGCAGCGTGGCGGAGGCTGCTCGCGCTAGAGAGGCGCAGCAAGCGCGAGAAGATTTCCAGGCGCGCGAAGCGCGCGCCGCAAGGGCCAGGGCTAAGGCTGAAGCGGCTGGGGCGGTAAAGCGGGAGCAAGAGAATACGCGGGCTGCTGAGGCAGTCCGAGCAGATGAGGCGGCGCAAGCCGCTGAGCGGGTGCGCGCCGCGCGAACGGCTTCGATTCTCGAGGCGAGGGAGCGAGCGGAGCGCCAGGCAGAGCTTGACGCGGCGGCAGGCGAGCGCATGTGGCGCAGTATCAAGGAGCAATCCAACCGGAGCTAGCTCCGGCGCGGATTCTAGGCCTGACTCTGGCTCAGCTAAACTGTCATCCGAGCGGAGTTGGGCAAAGCCATAGGTGGTAGATACCGGCGTCAGCAGGACCGAACCAGCAAGTACCTGGATGCGGCAGAGGAAATAGCCCCGTAGTCAGTGACTCTTCGTGTTCACTCGTCTTCGCGCTTCGGCCCCGACCTCAGCGGTCGGCCGAAACCGGGGCGGACGCGAGGCGTTGCTCAGCATTGCCTTGAGCGGCGATGGCGGTTGCGCCGGCTTGTCGTTCGAGCGTGCGGTAGACGGTCGGTCGCGAGATGGCGAACAGCTCCGCCAGGTCGCTGACGGAGTAGTCGCCGGTGTCGTACATGCGCCTGAGCTCTTGCTGCTGGCGCGCCGACAGCTTGGGCTTGCGGCCCTTGAGCTTGCCCTTGGCGCGCGCGACGGCCATGCCCTCGCGGGTGCGCAGGCGGATGAGGTCAGCTTCGAACTCGGCGAAGGTGGCGAGGATGTTGAAGAACAGCTTTCCCATGGGGTCGTTGGGGTCGTGGACACTGGCGCCGATCTGAAGCTTCACGCCGCGCTGGGCGAGTCCGTCGCCGATGGCGCGCGCGTCGGGCACCGAGCGTGCGAGGCGGTCGAGCTTGGGCACCACTAGCGTGTCGCCCTTGCGCACGGCGGCGAGCGCTTGGTCGAGGCCGGGGCGGGCGCGGTTGGTGCCGGTGAAGCCGTGATCGGTGTAGATGCGCTCCGCCGCCACCCCGAGGGACAATAGTGCTTGTTTCTGGGCCGCGAGATCTTGTTTGTCGGTGGAGCAGCGGGCGTAGCCTATGAGGGTGGGCGCCATGGTGAGAAGTGTAGCGTATGACGTCCCTTCACTGAGAATATTATCGGACCACCTATGTGAGACGCCTGGCCGCCCGCAAGCATCGTCTTGGGATCCCGCGTGCCAGCGTGTCCGTTGGGCGTTCCCCTATCGGACGAGCAGATCTTTTCAGAGGTCGCAGACTGAAACTACAGCTGAAAGACGGGTGATGGATTTGACCTAGAAACGACGAGGGTAAGAGAGGTCTTTGCTCGGCTTAACGATACGTATAACCTGCAACGCGAGTACTCTGTGGCGGTCATTCTGGCATCGCAGGGGATGAGCAGCACGTGCTCGGTTTCGAGGCCCTTTGCCTTGTGAATGGTGCTGATTGACTTGGCCCGTGGCATAGGGCGTCTGAACGTCCTGCGCCTAGTTATTTCTGCGAGCCCTTCCTGAACGTCGTCGTATTCCGCCAATCGAACGGCTTCCTGATACTCCTGAAAGTTATCCACTTTTAGGTCGAAACCCGGTGTGCGCTCTTCCCGTAGCTGTTTGAGGCGTGACAACATTCTTGCCACGCCGTGGTGGTTTGGAGTGTCCACGATGATGCGCGCAAGTTGCTGTAAGAGAGCAGGAGTCCCCCTTGTCTTGTGGGCGCAACCTTCAGATACTTCTTTTCGTAATCGGTTTCCATGTGTGCTGTTGCCGAACCCGACGGTGGTCGCCTGTATGAAGTTGATAGCAGCGTCCGCAATCAAGCTTGCGTCCCCTTCGTGGGCCGAAATCTCAGTCGCGAGGAGGTCCAGGGCTGGCCTAGTGTGACCTTCCCATATCGGAATGCTGCGTCTCCAGAAGGCGGCAAGGGTTACCACCATTTCGTTAGTTGGAGTAAGTATGAGGAGGCTTTCACGAGTTTCAACAAGATTGTCAAGCGCCCTTCGGTCCTCTTCCTCCAGCTGGTAACCATGCGGGTGTCGGGCTTTGTTGTCTGCGAATAGGATCGTCAATCCACGTGGGAGGTCGCCGCGTAGGTCGATTTGCCTCCCTGCTTTCAGGGCGTCGCGTGCGTCAAGAACCCATTTGCCTAATTCTGGGCTGCCGGTGTCCCACCTGAAGGGATAATTCAGTTTTGCGAATGACGAGGCTGCCTTTAGTGTCGACCACCTCTCACTGCTCTCGGAGCGGTCTGACGGGGTTCTCGAGTAGATGCTCTGCATGGGATCCCCAAAAACCCTGACCTTTGCGCCTGCTTGAACCAATGCCATGATTACTGAGTGCTGGTCTGCGCTCGCATCCTGATGTTCGTCAGCTAGAACGTATGGATAGTGAGCGACCATCGCTTCACTGATAAAACGGTTCCGTGATAGTAACGAAGCAACTCGTGTTGCAAGGAGTTTGTAGCCGTCTACGTTACGCTGTTGCCGCACCCATGCAGCTGGATTCTTAGGAAGCCCCAGTGCTAGGTGATAAATGGTTGCAATCTGTATCACCAATGAATCGATTGTTCGGATGTCCACTCGGGTAAGGGCGCCCTTGGTCGCCTTTTCGAAGGCGGCACATGCGGCGTGCGTGTGCGTGAGTATTAGTACTCTTCCGGACTCCAGTGAGGCAGCTATAGTAGCCGCGCACTTCGCCCCTTGGTAGGTTTTTCCGCATCCTCCAGGCGCCTCCACCAGCACCAACGGAGCGTCGGAAATCAACAGCTCCAATACCTCTTCAGGCTTCATGCTCAAGGCCTGGATGCTCGGAGGAGCGAACTGCAGTACGAACTGCATTGATGAAGGGTATCAACCCCACTTCTAGCTGCGGCCATATCCCCAGCGAGAGGACCTTGTATCCGAGCTCATCGCCCCCCTGCCGGGACTTGAACCACCTACGGGAATGTGCCTTCCAAGCGCTCTCCTCATCGGACGCCGCCCCGGTAGTAGCCCCAGTGGAAGCAGCAACAAGTAGAGTGTTCAGGTTGCCGGCAGATGCACTTTCAATGTCCTGCAGCTTAAGGCTCGGTATACGTAGCCGGTCTCTGAGGGTTACTAGCCGCTCCGCACATATTCTCGGGTCGGGATGATTAATGAGCGCAGGTAGCAGATCGTCGGTAAAGAGCGGCACGATGTTCTGCTCGGTGTTGCCGATCTTCCACTGAAATAGTCGAGACCCCATAGAGGTGTGAAGTCGTGACCATCGTTCTGGATGTTTGCCTTCGTTATCGACAAAACCGCAGAAGACCATTCCAGCCTCGGTAAATGCTTCAAGCAAGTCAAGTGCTGTTTCGTTTCCTTGGGCCTCGGCCACAAAGACGCCATGGTCTTCCAGGTCCCCTTTTAGCGCCACTCGTAGCAAGTGGGTAACGAAACCCGCTTCGGTGGCTCCTTCCACCAGCACTACGAGACGAGAGAGAAACGTCTCCGGCTCACGCCGCTGTAGGGAGGCAACTTTCTTTTTGGGCAACTCTTTGAGGTTTTGATTCAGATCCATGTACCAGAGGGCGGCTTCATCTGCGGCGCTTATCGCGACGGCGCTGTGCGTCGTCAGAAAACTCTGCTTCGACTGCTGCTGCAAGCTCTTTAACAGGCCCCGTAGCCGATACGGCTCTAGGCCTCGCTCGACTTCATCTACGGTCGTGATGTTGACTGTACCAACCATGAGCGCGGCGGTCTGCAACGCTGCCATACGGCGTGTGCCTTCCCCCCAACTGGAGTACGGCAAGGGGGTTCCCTGAGGGTTGTTTGCCGTAAGGCCTATAAGAGAGCCGATGGACACGCCGGGTCCGCCCGTAAAGCCAAGTTTTAGGCCTTTTGGCAACGAGTGTTGCTCCAGACGGGAATCGAGGTGCTCCAACGCCTCCCGGCCCGAATCCGTAAGTTTCTCCGTGAGGTTGAAACCCGCGACCTGCTGGCCGATTCTGGCGCGCAGTCCCTGGTCGGACAGTAGGCGGTCGAGCGCGGAGCCAAAGACGAGTCTCAGGTCCCTGTCATGCCTTCCGCCGTCACTCAAGCGGACGATGCGAATGCGACGCCTTGTTGCAACCGTCAAGGGAGAAATTGCACCATCAGGCTGTAGGATTTCCCAAGCGACTTCCAGTTCAGGTGTGCCTCGTACCCGAACTTGGTACGCCGGCACTCCCTCCGGTTCGGTGGCGCTGGCTTCGTCATCCTCTGAGAGGGGCTGGACTGCGTTAGTGCCATCCCAACGCCAAGGCCAGATCATGTTGCCTTGAGCTCCGAACACTTCAGCACCTAATCTGACCACTGCGGTAATGACGAATTCGGTCTCATGATCGCGTTGCCAGTAATCTGCTTCCGCCAAGACAGCGCTGTTAGATGGCTGAAACAGCAAGTCGATAGCTTCCAGAACCGTCGTTTTTCCGAGGTCACCGCCCCCAAGAATCAGGTTCATGCCAGCACTCGGACACCATTCCAAGTTCCTTAGTCCCCGGAATCGCTCGACCGTAAGCCGCAAGATACTCACTTCAGCGTCCATCGCTACCCCCTTCAGCGTCCATCGCTACCCCCTTCAGCGTCCATCGCTACCCCCTTCCGCCAATCCGCGGAGCAGCTGATGGCGGCAAGAACAGAACATTTAGTGGCACTAACAGTCGCCTGCGATTGTATCGCGCCCCATTACTCAGTTGCCTTCCCAGCACTATCTGCAATCGATATTGGCACTCTAATTGACGCGCCCCGCCAACGCCACGTTCGGGCGCAGGTTTGGCAGAAGAACGATTCCGGAAACTATGCCTTGTAGATTCCGCCTGTTTCGATTGCAATTCTGGAGCCCTTACCCTGGATCAGGACGGAGGGGTGCTGTGACAAAGCAGAAGGAAGGCTACCCGCAGACCGAGGCGGAGATCACGCCGGATAGCGCTGAACTCCTCAAGGGTTTCACGGAGGAAGAGATTGCCACTGGCGTGGTTACTTCCTGTCCTGCGCCGGCAGGGGCGGAGCCCAAGGGGATGGAGCGGGCGCTGTTCGAGGAACTCCTGGAGAGCGTTAAGGAGGCCGGTGCCATCCTGCGCGGTGAGCGGGAAGCGGCGCGCGCCACACCCATTGAGGACCTCGTGGGAGGGAACCCTGGAGGCAACCTCGGCCGAGGAGAAGGGGGAGAGTGAGGTTGAGTAGTTCGGAAGAAAGTCGCAAGGGTGGAGGGAAGTTGGCAGCTGCGATGGATAAGAGGCGGCCCATCGACCATCTCGTCAGCATTAGAGGGTATGAGCGCGTCAGGAACACGCTGGTGAAGATCGAGTACGGGATGTACTGAAGGCGTGCGCTGCGGCGCTAGTAATCGCAGGCGGGGCGGTTCGCGAGTTTGAGGCGGTAGCTGCTGGGTTCTATGATGCTGTTAACGCACCTACAGTGTGCCGTGGGGCCAGGAGTTTTGGCGCGCACCTTCGTCTAAGTCGACGGCTTCAACCTGTACTACCGCGCTCTTAAGGGCACGAAGCACAAGCGGCTCGATCTCCTAAAGCCCTCTGGGTTGGCGTTGTCCGCGTCGGCGCAGCTTGAGCGGATCAACTACTACACGGCCCGCGTGTCTGGTAAGCGGGACCCGGGCATACCGCGGCGTCAGCAGGTTCACTTCTCGGCACTGATGGCGCTTCGGTGCGTGAAGATCCACCTGGGGAAGTTCTTGGTGCACGAGGTGATGATGCCGTTCTCGGACCCTATGGTGTCCAGAAGGGGAGATATCTTCAAGCCGTCAAGGTGGTGGTTGGGGCGGGCCTAGCGGCCTGTGTGCGTAATGGACTGGGGAGATGCTTCTCTGTCTCAAGGGGTTGCAGGGCTGCGGTGGGCGTACATGAGGATAAGCGCCTAAGCGTCTATACTGTTTTATGGAACGCTGGACGATTAAAGTCAGTGCCGAGACCGACCGCAGTCTGAGGACTTTCTTGGCGCAGCGCGGGATGAAGAAGGGCGCCCTCTCCACCTTTGTCGAGGAGGCGGTGGAGGAGAGGCTTTACCGCTTGATGGTCGAGGAGATTCAGGCGCGCAATGCGGACCTGCCCGAGGACGAGTTGGAGGACCTGGTTGAGGAAGCCGTGCGCTGGGCGCGCTCGGGCCGTTCCAGCTGAGTGCGGGTTGTTCTTGACACCAACGTCATCATTTCGGGACTACTGCGTGCGGGCAGCTCGCCCGATCTGCTTAGGCGGGCCTGGGAATCGCGCCGCCTGACGCTGGTGAGTTCGGAGTGGCAGCTTGAAGAGTTGCGCCGCGTCAGCCGTTACCCGCGCCTGAAGGATAAGTTCGCGCCGCATGAAGCAGGGCGGTTGGTCGGCCAGATTCGCCGCGTCGCGGTTATGGCCGATCCGGTTCCAGGAGTTGCGGTTTCTCCCGACCCGGATGACGATCCCCTCATCGCGACAGCTGTCGCTGGTGGTGCGCAGTATCTCGTAACCGGCGACAAGAACGACTTACTGGCGCTCAAGAGGGTGCGTGGCGTGCGCATCGTGACCGTACGGCAGATGCTGGAACTCCTAACGCAGTAGCGGCCGGGCATAACCGCGGTTGTTGACGCGCTCGTGCCGTGTGCCTCGAAGACGGCGCTCTCCGACCACTTGATGTGGCAACACCCATCTCATGATCTCTGTTCTGTAGACCCAGCGTCAGTTCAGTTATGTGACGCCGGTTCGCGCTAGGGCGCTACCAGCGCGGCTCGATTCAGGCAGTTTGGCTGGAGGCCTTACTCTGCGGGTGGGACGGCGGGCAGGCGTGTCCAGGCGGAAGGAAGACTATCCGGAGACCGGGGCGGAGTTCGCGCCCGAGGTTCACGAGCTGCTCGGGGAGTTCACCGAGGAGGAGATCGAGGCTGGCGCAGTCTTGCGGGGTGAGCGGGAGGCGGCGCGCCGCACGCGTATTGAGGATCTCGCGGTGTTGGGTTCCGATGCCTCCTAATAGAGCAGTCGTCTCGGTTGAGGAGAAGGGGGCCGGTGGAGTTGAGCGGTTCTTACGGAAGTCGAAGCACCGCTAGGGAGAACGAACTGTCTGGGTGCGGAAACGTACAGCGCGGTGTGCCATTTGCGGGCTACACAGTGTACTGACCTATCTGCGGGCAGCACCTGCGCGTCGGCGCTACTTGATGAGCCCTCGCGTGATTGGAGACATGATGCAGCGTCGTTTCATTCCTCTTCTTGCCATCGTCGTAGTAGCGAGCCTTCTCTTGGCCGCATGCTCTAGCCCCACTACTAAGCCTGAGCCTAAGCCGCCGTCCGGGTTGGCAGTCAGTACTGAGGTCGCTGCGTGGGGTGACTCCGTCGTCTTGACGGGCGCGAACTTCGCCTCCGAAGGCATGGTTGACATCGGAGGTGTTGCCGTCTCGATCAGTGGTTGGTCGGGAGATCGCGTTACTTTCACCGTCCCTGCTGGCGCCCCAGCGGGTCCGCAGTCCTTGACGCTTACCAATGCTGCTGGCGCATCGAGTATCGACCTGTTCGTGGGGGTTGATTTCGCGGCCGGCAGCCTCGAGGACCTAGCTGCCCTGGCGCTGCCCAAGGGGACCGCGGTTCGCCTGGGGGCGGGGATCTTCGCCTCAAGCTCGTCGGGTCTTGAACTCGATAACTTGAGCCTTTACGGTCGCGGTGAGGGCGTTACCACGGTCGCGAGCGGCGCGGGATCGTATCTGCTGTTGCTCGCTGACCTCGGCTTCGAACTCACGATGGCGGACCTGACGCTGGAGAGTGACGCCACCTTCATCGCGCCTAGCGAGCTGCTCCTCCCGGCGGTGGTCGACACGGTTGGCGTGAACGCGGTCTACCAGTTGTCGGCTACTAGGGGTGGCGACCTCCTCAGTTCCCTCGGGTCCAGCTTCCTGGCCCCGCAGGCTGTGGCTGCTACAAGCTTCACGGTGCGCGACGTCTCCCTCGAGCGGGCTTCGTCGTCGGTGTTGGGTTTGGTCACGGTGAACATCCTCAGCTCCGGGCCCATCCCCATCGTTTACGGCGGTGACGTCCGCGTAGAGAACGTCACGTCGCACGGCACGCCGGTGGCCCTCATGGCCGTTGGCGCTGTCGACATCACCGGACTGACGATGTCCGGTCAGGGGGCCCTGGCCGCCGCCTCGATCATGGCGGACGTGGTCGTCACGGACTCCGAGGTGACGAGCGAGTCGGGCGCCGCAGGCCTCCTCGCTAGCGGCGTTCAGATCATGGGCGCCCGAGGTGTCACGGTTACAGACTCGACCTTCGACGTCCATGATGGAGTCGTCCTCGTTCAGGGCACCGTGTCGTTCGGTGGCGTCCCCATCGGCGGTCCGAGCAGTGTGACCGGCAACTCGTTCAAGGCGCGGGACGCCGATATCTTGGACGGTGATGACGTCGGCGATGTCTACATCGCCTTCCTCGGCGATAGCGCCGCGTTCTCCGGCAACACGGTGATCGCGGAGCACGGGTTCTGGTTGGAGTCGACCGCGGCCGCGTCGGCGTTGCGGGATAACACTTTCACCTTAGGTTCGGCGGGCTTCCCCGATGCTCTCTTCGACGTGTCGATGGTTGACGGCGTCGTAGCCCTAAGCCGGAACAACGTGACGTTCCTCAAGACTGGCGGCCTCGCTCTGTATGCCGAGCGCGGACGCTTCGTGGTCGACGACAATGCCTTCAACGGTCATGCTGGATCCGGCACGGCCATGAGAATCGTCCAGCAGTACGGTGAGGCCCTCGACGTAGAAGCCAGCGGCAACGCCTTCACCGGGTTCGGCCAGGCGCTGTACCTCGGGAGCCCCTCCTCACCCAGCGATCTGTTCACTGCCCACATCAACGGCAACGTGTTCGATTTCATCATCGACGCCGCGCCCAAGGCCGCGACGGTCGACGGCATCGCCGCGAGCGAGGCTGATCTCGATGCCACCGACAACGTGTGGAGCACTAATATGGTGGCGGCTACCGTCGCAAGCTACGTTACTTACATAGGTGGTGACCTGGGCACGCTGCAGGTAGACCCGATCCGGTAGCCGCAGGACAAGGCAGTGCCGCAGGTTAGGTGGCCAGCCCCGCCCGGGGCTGGCCAGCTTCTTCTCATCTAGCGAACTCACGGGTTCATCCCCGCGAATCATCCCCTAAGCCACGCTCTGCCTGAACGAGTGTTCTCCAGAATCTTGATGTGGCATGAAATCGAGATCGCCTGGCAATACTCCATGCCGGAGGCCTTCAACTGGAACGCTTCTGGGCATTTCAGTGGCTCCTACCCAGCGCCGGGCTCCCGCGCTCATGGTGTTCGGTCGTGGCGGGTTTGAGGTTACCAGCGTCAAATTGCTTGCTTGTGTATAGGTAGCGGTTCGCATCTCAGAGGCGGGGTGTGGTTCTCTCGGGGTAGGCGAGGGATAGTTGTGCCAGGGCTTGCAGCCAGTTGGTGGTGATGGCTCCTTGAATTAGCTGGCTGGCGGTTGCGCCCCTCTTTCTCGCGCTCCCTGGCGCGCTTGTCTTCGATGTCGCAGATCGCTAGCCGCGGTAGTTTCACGGCGGGCTGATTGTTAGGGAGGTCGGAATCGCTTGGAATCAATGGCCGGTCACGCTCGAAGCAGGTAGCCAGAATACTTTGGAGTCCGTGGCTGCTTTGCCTCGGAATACCCAGCCATAGGAGGGCTATCGTTCTATACGGCGGCGAGCGGAGCGAGGCGGTAGCCGATGCTGCGGACCGTCTCGATGTAGTTGCGGCCGTCTGGACGGTGGCCAAGTTTGCGCCGGATGCCTGCGATTCGCACATCCACCGTTCGTTCGTCCCCTAAGTAGTAGTCTCCCCACACGGCGTTGAGTAGCTCGGTCCTGGTCCAGACTTTTCCTGGGAATAGCGCGAGTTCGTGTAGAACGTTGAACTCTAGTGGAGTGAGCTGGACTTCGCGGCCAGATACGGTCACGCGGCGGGTTGCGCAATGAATAAGTAGAGCCCCGCGCTCGAGGGAGCCGTCGTCCATGCCCATACGACGCATAGTCACGAGGATACGCGCTTCGAGTTCATGCAGGTCGACTGGCTTCACCATGTAATCGTCTACGCCGAGTTCGAAGCCGCGGAGTTTCTGCCCCATCGTACCGAGGGAAGTCAGCATTATCACCGGTTTGTCGGGGTGAGAGGACCGGAGGTGTTCGGCGACTCGCCACCCGTCAAGGCCGGGCATCATCACGTCGAGCAATACAATCTGCGCCTTGTGTACGAGGTCGAGCGCGGTTATCCCATCGGCGGCCTCGATGACGTTGAAGCCTCGCTGCGCGAGGAAGGTGCGATATGCCGCTCGCGTGCCTTCATCGTCCTCTACCAGTAGCAGCTGTAGTGCGTGCATCGGTATCCCCAGGTGACCTGACGTCAGCCACGAATCGTCAATAAGAGCGTACCGGGTTCGTGTCACCGCATTGTTACAGTCGAGGTTATTGGGCCGCGGTGCATCGCAGCCGTCAAGCGGATTGTCGATACCCGATGCGTTAAACGTTGTCCGGCTGGGCGTTTCGTGAGGTCGAGCGGTGACTATGTACAGGCCTCAAGGGGCTTTGGGGCAGGGGTATTGGTAACATGGGGGTAATCATCTCGCGTCAGGGTACTGACATGCTACAAGACGTTGCCTTGAATGTGCCGCCGGCGCCGTATCCGCACTCGAGGATCCTCGTCGTCGATGATGAGCTGGCGAGTGTGGAGCTGCTGACGTCGGTGTTGGATCGTGGGGGGTACAAGAACGTGGCGCCGCTTTCGGAACCGACCTTCTTGTGTGAGGCGGTCAGCGGGTTCGAGCCGGACTTAATCATCATGAGTCCTTCAGGGCCGGAGCCGGATGGGTTGCGGTTGTTGAGGGAACTGGGGCGCGCCTGCTTGGAGGATCATCCGGTGATGGTGGTCTCGAGCGTGGATGGTCTGGACACGAAGCGGGCCGCGTTAGCGCTTGGCGCTAGGGAGTTTGTGCTGAGGCCTTTCGAAGCCATCGAGTTCTTGGTCAAGGTGAGGAACTTGATCAATGCGCGGCGGGCTTTGAGTAAGGCGCAGCGAATCACGGCGCAGTTGGTTGACAGGCTAGGCGAGGTGCAGTTGCAGGCGGAGCAGGCACAGATTGAGATGCTGGCGAGGATCGCTCGCATCATCGATCATTCGGACGATGCTTTGTCTCAGCACACTTGGCGAGTGGCGAAGATGTCTGGCGACGTAGCGGCGGAGTTGGGGCTGCCGCAGGAGACGGTTGATAACATTCGGCGGGCTGCGCGACTGCATGACTTAGGGAAAGTCGTGGTCTCTGAGAGCGTGCTGAGCCGACCGGGCCCATTGAACGAGGACGAGATCGCTTTGGTTAGGGCGCATCCGAGTGTCGGCGCGCTCGTGCTCAGCGGGGGAACGTCACCGCTCGTGCAGATGGCTGAGCACATTGCGTTATCACATCACGAGAGGTGGGACGGGACGGGCTACCCTCATGGGCTGGTAGGGGAGGACACCCCGATTGAGGCGCGGATCGTCGCGGTGTGTGACGCTTTCGATGCGATGACGAATGATCGGCCGTATCGGACCGCGCTGCCGCGCGAGCAGGCATTGCAGGAGCTACGTGCTGGGGCGGGAACGCAGTTCGATCCGCAGGTGGTTGAGGCCTTCATCCGCCGCCAGGCGTTCAAGTCCGGAGCCGCACGAGCCTAGACGGGGGCGCACATGGGATCTCAGCCAGCAACTAGGGCCGGAACTGAAGCCGAGGACGGACCGAACCTACCAGAGCTCTTGAAGGGCGTGTTGCCGGATGTGCTGAAGGCTGGCGCGTATCACGCCAGCCTTCAGGTGCTGGCCTGGCACATCAAGGAGGCGTTTCAGGCGGAAGCTGCTTACGTCTTCGAGGACCTGTCCATCACTCCACCAGTGCTCCTGGTGGAGGTCGGCACGGACCCGACCCCAGATGTGCTTGAGGCGTTGAAGAACGCAACGCAGCGTGAGGCGCGTGCCGCGCCAGATAGGTTCATCTGGACGGAGTCCGTTATTGGGGGCCAGCCTACTAGCAAGGTGATACTGCAAGCCGCCCTGCAGGTGTCAGAAGGGTTCCAGCCGGTTCTCGTGCTGGCCAAGCCACGCTTCTCTCCAGGAGAGAAGCGTGCTTTCGCCGATCTGGTAGAGCTCATCAGCCCAGCGTTGAGCGGCGCGTGGTCGCGGGACCGTTTGGCGCTCGAGGTGCGCGATGCGAAGCGTTTGGTGCATGACTCGAAGGCGGAGCAGCGCGCCAAGAGCGCGTTCTTGTCGCGGATGAGTCACGACTTGCGGACACCACTTAGCAGCGTACTGGGCTTCGCGCAGCTCCTAGAGATGGAGCCGCTCACGTCAACCCAAGCGGGTTTCGTCAATCGCATCCTCTCTGGCGGCAGGCAGTTGCTTGGCCTAATCAATCGCGTGCTTGAGTTGACCACCGTAGACAGTGGCAAGATCACGTTGCAGATGCAAGCAGTCAAGCTCTCGTCGGTCATCAAGAAGAGCGTGGACGCCATCCGACCGGAAGCGAAGGAGAAGGGCTTGCAGGTGCATGTCGATGTCGCCGAGGAGTTAGTCGCATTGACGGATCTCGGTCGGTTCGAGCAGATCTTGGCGAACCTCCTCAGTAACGCAATCAAGTTCAACTCGCCAGGTGGGCTCGTTAGCGTGAACGCCTCGCGCGTGAGTCAAGGTGCGGTGCAGGTTCAAGTTGCCGACAACGGTCCGGGTATTCCCCGGAGCCAGATTCCACGCCTGTTCGAGCCGTTCGATCGACTCAACGTGCCGGCGGACGTCGAGGGCGCTGGCCTCGGGCTAGCCGTATCTCGCGCCCTAGCTAACGCCCTTGGAGGCAGCCTTAACGCCGAGAGCCGCATCGGCCGAGGGAGCGTCTTCACGGTCGAGCTCCCCGCCGGAAACGCACGAGGGCAACCCCAGGGCAACGCCGAGGAAGAATCGGTGTAGGCGGGGCCGAAGCGAGAGCAGCCGCGGGAGAAGCCCCGAAGTTTCTAGAGGGTGGGAAGTGGGGTCGAGAACAGGCCACGGAGGTCAAGGCGATGCCTTCCTGCTCTGGCATTACGAGGAAGCGCGCTCTTGTCGCCTCGTCAGGCTGCTCCTACCACCGGAGCGCCCACGGGCTCGTGTCCGTTCATGTAGTCGAGGTCGGACGCGTCCGCCAAGGCAGAAGATTGTCCGAAGATCCTAGCGAGACCAAGTGGCCAGCGGTGCCGCGCTAGAGTGCAAGCTGAGCGCCCGGCAGTCCCGCCGCACGATGGCGCAGCGTGCAAGGAGAGCCCGATGCGTGTCTACTTAACCCGGAGCGTAGCTCCATTACTACTAATCTTCTCCTTCGCCACCGCCAGGTCCCAAACCAACCTCAGCGAGCTGGTCAAGACCGCGACGCCCGAGCAAGTTCGTATCGCAATTGCGGCGGGTGCCGCGCTCGACGTGCGCGATGAATATGGGCTCACCGCACTCATGAATGCCAACAATCTCGGGCACGTGGAGATCGTGGCAGAGCTTATTAGGGCGGGCGCTCACCTTGATGCGCAAGACAAGGCCGGTTGGACCGCCTTAATGTACGCCGCGCGTCACGGGCCGGTTGAGAATGTCCGCGCCCTCGTGGAGGCGGGTGCCGACCCTGACCTTCGCAATCGCTCCAGCATGACTGCGCTTGATCTTGCCATGAGCTTTGGTTCGCCTGAGATGGTCGAGCTTCTTTCAGCGGCAGCCGTCCAAGCGGAGACTTCTGGTTCTGCCTCCGACGACGAACCAGTCGCGCCGGAATCTGACGGTGTTGTGACAGCACTGATGCTCGCCGTTCGGGACGGTAGCACGCAGGATATCGTCAACCAGCTGAACGCTAGCGCGAACCTCGAGGCGGTCGACGAACAAGGTCGAACAGCCCTTATGTACGCCGCCAGCATTGAAGCGACCGAGAACCTACAGCTCCTCTTGAACGCCGGTGCAAACCCCAACGCCATAGATCGCGATGGCCAGACGCCGCTCATTCACGCGGCTAAGGACGGGCTCCCCGACAGCATCCGAGCCCTAATTCTGGCGGGAGCGAACCGAGACGCATGGGACAGCACCGGCTGGACTGCGCTTATGTACGCTCAACTTGACAAGTCAGAAGAGGGCACAGAGAAAGCCGAACTACTCGCTAGCTTCCGGCCTGCCGCTGTCGCAAATCGTCCTGCTGCCTCGACTAGTAGGACCCCCAGTGATGGTTGCGTATCAAGTACCACGCTCTCAGGCAGCGCCATGACTTGCTACTACGGGGGGCGCCTCAGCTTCCAGAGCAACTGCACAATTGATCCCTACACCTACGCAGTGAACTGCCGTAGTCAAAGCTACTGAGCCTGGTTAACGAGCTGCTGGCGGATAACGCCAATGTTTCAGGTGTTGGGCGACGATCCTACTGGCGCCCGCGGCCTCAATGCGGTTTCAGGCGAACCTAATGACCCGCGAAGCCTAGGAAGGGAGCGCCAGCTTGAACCCTAGGTGCAATTAGGGTCGGGCTTCCATCCCCTGTCGCCCGGAGTGGTCCGCGCAAGCTGCCTCAGTAACTGGAGACCGTCATATTCGGGTAACAGTCGTTTTCGAGAATAGGTGAGTCGGCTCTTCAGGTTCCACGCGAACCGCGTGAGTTCGACCTCACTCTCTTAGCCATCCTCACAACCCCCGAGTGAGGCTGGCCCCTTCCGAAGGGCGGCTGCTGGTTCGGGCTAGTAGCCGCCCTGCTCTCTTCCAACCTCATTGTGGTCAGCACCAAGCATTTGACCGGACGGTCAGGACACTGTCCGATCCGAGCCGTCAACGTGGGCGTCGGCAGACGTCGTGCTGATTACGTCAAGAAGCGGGCGACGTCACCAAGGCTATCTCACAGAATTTCAGCCCCGTTACAAACGGGTAATGTTCGAGAGCCAGAATCCTACTGACACGGTGACAGTTGATCTGCCCTGAAGACCCGAGGCGGTATCGACGAACCAACGCCTAGGTCGTCAGGGGATGTACGTGACCCACAAGCTGGGGCGAAATTCACGCAGACACGCGAACGTCGGACGGCGCCTCACCAGAAGTCCTCGCGGTGAGACCACGGTACCGCCCGTAACGCCGCCGCGCCCGCACCAGAGACCGCTGGTCGGATTACTTCTCGCTGCGCTAGTGGCCAGCTTGCTCGTGGCTTGCGAAGCCGGAGGCGGCCGGTCACCTGTGCCGGGCTCCCGAGTAACGTTGTCTTCGATGGGTGGGCCGTTAACGAGCGCAGGCCACCTCGAGCGCATGCGGGTGGACGTGCGTGTCCGGGATGAATCAGGACGGACTGTCCGTTTTGACGCCGATGGCGTAGCGCGCAGCAGTGGCGAATACGAGATGATCAGTATTACCCCCGCACAGGCGAGGACCACCATCACGCTCCCACCGGAGAGAACTTACGAGTTCACGGCTGATGTTTTCGACGAGGACGGGAACCGAGTCGCTCACGCGACCAGCACGAACCGCGTCGCTCTGCGCCAAGAGTTGGACGTCGTTCTCCAACTAGAGACAATCCTGGGAGCCGCCCACCTCGCGCCGCGATTGCCCACACGACAGCTGCTGCCCGGGCAGGAAATTGACGTGATGCTGCACGCCTTCCCTCCAGGCCGTCCAGACCTGACCGTGCCAACCGTTGACTTCCAAGCCAGTTACTACATCGCCAACGGCATCGCTACCGCGAGCAGCAACCGAGGTTTACGCGTGCGCGCCGGGCAGCGAAGCGGGGGCGACCTGGTCATCCGCGGCAACCTCAAGGGCACAGTCCTAGCTGGCGACAATGTCGCCGCTGGTACCATCACTGCCGACCTCCACTTGCGTTTCAGCTCGAGTCTCTCGATCGACCTTGAGCCCCCGAGCATCACGCAACTTAGCTTTGACCCCGTAACGCGCACCCTTACTGGCGCCGTCGATGACGACTTCGGCGTCGCTCGCGTGGACGTGTACGACGGGCCACTCCTGCTGGCGTCCACGGGGGTGACTGCAGCTGACCTCCCCGGGGTCGTGTTCAGCGGCGGGGGAGTTACCTTCACTACCCTATTGACGCTTTCATCCGGCATCCACTCCGTAACGCTGCTGGCCCTCGACCGCAGCGGTAACGAGGCGAGAGCGGAGCTTGAAGTGACCATCCCCTAGCGAAGGAGGACCCGCGCAACAACCGGAAACGACCCGAGGGCGTACCAGGCGCGCCGGTAGAACCTGATCCTAATTGCTAGGCGCCACCCCTCATCAATCACGCGAGAACACCGATGCCGCACTAGCGGCGAGTATCCGGCACACGTCTTAACTAGCGCATTACAGCGTCACCCTCGGCGGCCGAATAGCCGAAGAAGGAAGGAAGCATGAAGCCTAGAAACTTCGTCACGCTCGCACTCTTATCGATGGCTCTGCTATTAGCAGCGTGCACGCAACCACAGCCAACGGTGGTAACGCCAGGCGGGTTCGTCCGCTTGAGCGTCACCCTCGACACCGGCAATGCCGCAAGCGATGAACTGAGCCCGGCCGGATTACCCTTCGACCCCAGTAACGGCACTATCAACCTGCGGGAAGTACGCGTACGCGTACTCGATCGCTCTGGCGACGCGGTCGCCTTCCGTTTAGACGGCAGCGCCTACACGGCCGATCCCAGCGGCCTCGAAGCAGTCATTGAACTCACCACCGCGAGCAGTAGCGCCACCGTGCTTCTTCCTGCCGCCGGCAACCCGTACACCTTCGAGTCGGTGAGTTTCAGCACAAGCGACAACGCCATCGGCTACGATCGCCGCAGCCAACACGTGAACGTGAACGGAACGGTCGCGATCCGGCTCAAGTCCGTGCTCGGTGCCGCCACTCTGACGCCGCGCTTCCCGACGCATTACGCGACACCGGGGATGGAGCTCGACCTAATGCTGTTCGTAGCTGCTAACGGGCACCCCGACCTCCAGGTGCCGATCGGTGACTTCGAAACAGCCTACGACACCGTAAGTGGCGGCACGCAGCTAAGTGAGAGCAACCGCGGCATACGCATCAAAGCCGCAAGCGCATGCACCGACGTAGGGGTAACGGGCGCGGTGACGGGCGTTCGGGAGACAAGCGGATCATTCAACACAAATGAAACAAGCCCAATCGCTCCCTTCACGCTCGAGTGCGTGCCGGCGAGTGTAGGCAGCCTGGCGGTCGACGTCCAGCCGCCCACAGTAGAGGTACTAGGTTTCAATCCCACTACCGGCCGGATAGAAGGCGTAGCGGACGATAATGTGGCTATCGTCAAAGTGCAGATCTACGATGGGCCTGAACTGGTTGCTAGCACCGATGACAGCGAGGTCAGCATAGGCGCAGCGCTGATCATCTTCCAGGCTGGAACCGGCTCGTTCCACGCGGACCTTACGCCCACGCCCGACAGTAATCGCAGCTTCCAGGCGATCGCTTTAGACGCCTCCGGTAACGAAGGCCGCTCCGCCGAGACCCAGAACCTCTCGTTCGTGTACGTCAGCACCAGCGGTAACAACGCCACCGCCACCGGCGCCGCGGACAAGCCGTTCGCCACCATCGCCGCAGCCATGAACGCTGTGAACGAGGGCGGCACCATCTACGTTCAAGACGGCACTTACGACCTACCGACGCTGAACATCATGAAGAGCCTCACTCTTCGCGGCGAAAGCGAAGCGGGCACGATCCTCAATGCCAACAGGCCGAGCGGCCCGGTGCCTGGCTACGGAATGGAAGTAACCGCGGACCGCGTCACGTTAGAGAGCTTCACGCTTGAAGGCCCAGGCGCTGGTAGCGTTCAGGGACGCGGCATTCACGCCGCAGGGAACCCAGTTGCCACGAAGGTCCTGCAGGGACTAGTCATCAGGAACGTCACAGTTGACGGCGCTCGGCAGATGGGCCTCTCCATCAACACCACGAACGGCACCGTCCTCGAGAACGTCACCGTGAAGAACGTTAATGCCGGCAATGAAGGCATCGGTATTAACCTCAAGAGCACCCACAATGCCCTCCTCAGAAACGTCACCACGAGTAACAACACGGTCGGCATCAGCGTCGAGACCACCAAGACCGCCCAGGAGTACGCGAACAATGACTCGCGGAACATCACAATCTCGGGCGGCAGCCACTCCGATCTAGTTGGCGTGATGACGGAGATCTACTCCGGCCGCGAGGTCACGGGCCTCAGCCTCGACCCGGCCCTCGGCTACGGTTACGCCGTCCGCAACCCGACCCCTCTCACGGCTCGCGACACGTCCAGCTGCACGGCCTCGGGGACACAGTACACGTACTACGTGAAGAACTTGACCGAAGCCACAGCCCTCGCCACCGAGTTCTGCGACCCCACTCAGACAACCGTGCAGGAAGTCTCGGCGCTTGACGCAGCTGACCTACTCGCGTTCACGGTCCCTCAAGGGCTATCCATCCAGGCGGCCGTTGACGCCGCCTCAGCAGGCGCGACCATCAACATCGAAGCAGGAACGCACACCAGCAGCGGCGTCAACGTAGGCACACCGAGCCTGAAAATCGTTGGTGCCAGCGCGGGCACGACCGTCATCCAAGGTAACAACCCAGACGGACTCGACACTACGTCAGGATTCGACTACGGCTTTAGTCTCAGCGCAGCAAACATCGAGATCAGCGGCCTACATCTGCAGGACTACTACGCTGATGTGAACCTAGGAAATGCGCCCGGTGCCTACCTGCACGACCTCGAGTTCAGCAGCAGCCGCATCGCGATCCGCACCCCAACCCTGCACAACATCGACGGCCTACGCTTCGAAGACAGCAGCATCCACGATACGAACTCTGGAATCCTCTTACAGCACGGCAAGACCAACCCCACCCCCGCTCGCCACGTCACGTTCGATGGCCTAACGTTCGCCGACGTGGCGCATAAGGGCATGTACCTGGAGGCGTTCACCGACTCCACCATCCAGAACATCGTGATGAACCGCGTAGGCAACGGCTACGGGCCCGACAACGTCGAGACACCTCCTTCCACTGCATTAGAACTGAACCTCAAGTACCACGACCACGGCACCGTGACCCTCAGCAACATCGAGATCAACGACTCGGGCTGGTCCAACGCGACGGCAGACTACAGCGGCGCCACAACTCCCACACACATCAATGCCGCTGCGCTAGCAATCGCTGTCCGCGACGACGGTGGCTACGCCACCAACCCCGCAGCGCTTAGCAATCTGGTGCTGAATGACATCACCATCACGGGCGCTTATCGCGCCATCCGCCTCGGCGAAGCCAAGGTCTTGGAACCCGCCTCTGTCTTCACCACCGGCGCAGCGTCCACGGTGCTACGCGGGCTCCACATCGCGGGCTCTGGTGAGTTCACTATCGCGAACTACACCCTATCGGACGTCGACGCCACTAACGCAACGAACATCATCGACGGCTACCGCGTGCCCGACGACAACTTCGAGATCGAGGCCAGGCTGCGGCACGGAACCAGCGATGCAAGGCTTGGCATCATTCACTTAGCGCCTGACAGCGTGTACGCCATAGCCAGCCGCTCCCTTGCTACCACCGTAAGCGCCGCCGCCGCCAACGACACGATCCACGTTAGCGATGGCTCGCATGTGCTTGACAGCACTATCAGCATTCCAGGCAGCAAGGCGCTAACTATGCGGGGACAGAGCTGGGCCGCCGAGGTCTCGGCTCCCGCTAGCGGCCCGAGCATCTACTTCGATGTTTACGGCTCAGGAACCACCATCGAAGGCCTAAGTCTCATTAGCCTCGGCGGAACGAACCCGCAGAACCTGATCGGCATCAAAGGCGCGGACGTCTCGATCCGAAACAATAGCTTCTCCGGTGTGTATGCCGACGGCGATGGCGCGGTGAGTCGCGCAATAGAGGTCTCGCCTGGTGTTCAGAACGTAACCATCGATGGCAACACCATCCATGGTCTCCGGCAGCCGGCTTACTTCAACCCCGGTGTAGCCGGTCGCGTAACCAATAACCGCGTGTTCGGAACGAGAGGTTGGGTTGTTGACGGCGCGTTAGTCGATTTTAGTGGCAACACTTGGAGAGAAACCGGAACAGGCGTGAGCGAGAACTATGGATGTGATATCGCCCTCCTGGTCGGCACTACCTCCAGCGCACCGTATGACGACCTCGTTGCCTTGGCCGCTGCGAACGGAGGGATCCTCCTTAACCTTACAGACGGCAGTTCGTCTTGTGACCAGCGCTGAGAGATACGCGGCCCGGCTCGTGATGCGTAGGCGCGTTACGTGAGGACCAAAGGCTAAGTCCCAGCGCGCAGTCGCCTCAACATAAGCAACAACTCTCCCGCTTCGACAGCTTTCGGGGCGGGAGCATTGTTGGATCAGCATCGAGGTTCTGCGCCATCATGCGCGACCTGTGCATTCCCAGGCATGAGCGAGACGCCGGGAGGCGCCCAACGGAGCAAGCGAAACAAAGACCGGGTGAGGTTGCCGAGCGCGCCCGAGACCCGACAGAGGCGAACCATCTCCGCCTGGCAATGCCTGGGACCGAAGGCCCATGTATAAGCCATGCTCACCAGCGTGTCGCGTAGCACGGGCGGGTAGAGGATGTTGAAATCTAGAGAGGCGATGAGGCGTGCGGAAGAGCGCAGAGTTTACCCCTGTGGCTCCCAGGTGACGGGGATGTCGTACTCACCGCTGGCGGCGACTTCGGCCACGTACTTGCGGAAGCTGGCGCGGCGCGCCTCGTCGCGCTGGCGGCGGTAGGCGAGGACGTCTTGCCGGGCCAGGCGGCGGTGCTTGCCGTCACCATCAATGCGGTAGGGAAGCTTGCCTTCCTCGCACAGCCGCACGAGGTACTGGCGTGAGATGTTGAGGAGCTTTGCGGCTTCGCCGGTGCGGATCTCGTTCTTGGCGGCAGTGATAGTGACTTCCTCGCCGGCGGCGAGCATCGTCCAGACGTTCTCGAGCAGCTCAGTGGCGGTGTCGGGTACAGGCACTTCTCGGCCACCTATCACGAAGACGGGGCGGCAATCGCCGCCGTCGCGCGACCGCCTACGCTTGCGCGTCTTGAAGGCGCTCGCGAGTTCCTCGAAGGCGTCGCGGTCTTCCGGGCGCGGCTCTGCCGTGAAGGTGCTCTGATTCGTGGCTGGTTGGGGCATTAGAGCCGCCTCCTGATAACCACAACTTAGCGGAAAAACGCTAAAAACACAACCGTGTAAACAAGCCAGCGTCCCATCTGAATCCGGCGCGAAGGGTGAGCAGGGGAGGACTGCTTTGGTCGGCAGGCGGAAGACTAGCGCCCGAACCCGCGCTCGCTGGCCCCGCCTCACGACCGAGCGATTAGGGCCGCTCCCGCTCGTGAACGAGTTCCTGGATCGCCTGGATCTCGACGCGCGCTCGTCCCGCTTCGTACCGAGGTCTGAACGTGTGAGACTGCCGCACGCAGTGGCCTTGGGCGCCCTGCTGCGGTCCTGCTTGTCGAGTGCGGGCCCTTCCACCGGCAAGCGGAAGTGTGCGCTAGTAGGCCAAGATCGAGCGGAAAACACCGCCCAATGCTAGTGCCTTAGGGTTACAGAGGTGCGCACCCTGGGGAGAGGCCTATACTGCGATTTCACTAAGAAAGTGGCTGGCGAGGACGGGGTCGAATTGCGCTCCGGCCTGCCTTTCAATCTCCGCGATGGCGTCTTCGTGGCTCCAGGCTTGCTTGTAGGGTCGGTCGCTGGTGAGGGCGTCGTAAACATCAATGATAGCGAACATCCTGGCTAGGAGAGGGATGGCTTCGCCGGCTAGTTGGTCGGGGTAGCCACGGCCGTCCCAGCGTTCGTGGTGATGGCGGACGACCGCACGGGTGTCGTCGGGTAAGAAGGGGATGCCTCGGAGCATCTCCTCGCCGACGAGGGTGTGTTTGCGGATGATGTCGAACTCGGCCTCCGTGAGGCGCGCTGGTTTGAGGAGGATTGCGTCCGGCACGGCAATCTTGCCGAGGTCATGTAGGTAGGCGCCCCATACGAGGGCGCGGCGTTGACCGAGGTCGAGGCCTATGGTGGTGGCGAACCGTTCGGCGAGGGCGACTACGCGGTCAGTGTGCCCGCGTGTTTCCAGGTCGCGGTATTCGAGGGCGACACCGAGAGAGCGAAAGGTGGCTTCGCGCGTCGCCTTTATCTCGTCCAGATGCTGTACGCGTTCGAAGGCGTTCTCAAGGCGCTTGACGAAGGTGCCGGCGATACGTACGGCGTTCTCGTCGAGCGCAGCGCGACGGCCGACCGTCGCGAATGCGAGGGTGTGCCGGACCTGACCGCTGATGCGTACTGGTAGGGCGAGCATGGAGTGAACGCCTGTCACTAAGTACGGTCGATAGCCTTCTGGCCAACTGAGGTAGTCGTCGATGTAGAGGGGTTCGCCTGATACCGCGACCCGCCCGTTGATACCGGCGCCCAGAGGCTGTGGCGCCTTGAGAGTATGCGTGATGACATCGGTGGTGTGGCCTCGAAGGTGGGTGAAGTGGAGGGCGTCCCCGCGCACCTCGGTAAACATGGCCGTGTCGAACCGGAAGGCGCGCAGGAGACGTTCCATCCCGAAGGCGATCAGCTCACCGGTGTCATTGATGGTTTCGATGCCAGCACTGAACTCGGCGAGTGCGCGGTATTCGCTGCCGAGACGTTCGAGTTTCGCGCGCTTCTCTCGCAGAGTACGCTGCAGGTCGACGTGCTGGAAGAGGGTGGTGAGTTCGTCGGCGAAGAGCCGTAGGTATTTGCGGGAGCGCTGGTCGAAGGTGGCGCCTGGTTGGAGGCTGGATAGGCAGAGGTAGCCGCTCGCCTCGCCCTCTATGGTGACTGAGACGCTGATGCTGGCCTGGAAACCTACGTGGAGAAGACTGGTGTCGTGGGGGTCGTTAATTCTCTCGAGATCGGCGGCGGTGAGCGTCATGTTCTGTAGCGCTGCGCGGCCGTGGCCGAGTGCGGCCGCTACGCGGTAACGACCGTCTTGCGTACGCAGCCAGAAGGTAGCGGCCTGAGCGCTTGGCGTCATCTTCAGGCCCGCTAGCAGTACCTGCTCGTAAGAGTTGCCTTCCAGCTTGCGGCGTACCACGTGTCCGAGGAAACCGGAGAGGGCGTTTCCAAACGCCGCTTCGCGCGCAAGGCGCTCAACCTCACGCGCGCGCTTTGCCACCTCTGCGGCTAAGCCGGTGACGCCGAGGATCGTCCCGTCCTCGGCGCGTAGCGAGGAGAGTCGGATCGTGAACTCGCGGCCAGAGGCAGTCAGACGCAAGCTTGTCACCGCGCCCTCGAGCGCGCGTGAGTGGGCTGCCACAAGCGAGGGATCAACGCGTATCTTGCGGATCACGTCTTCGAGTCGCTGCCCGTGCCGGATGCCGCGAGATACCCGGAGGGGTAGCAGGCCACCAGCGTCCCAGGCGGTTAGCCGCAGGTGGGTGTCGACGGCCCAGGTAGCCACCGGCAGTTGCTCCAGGCCCTCCTCGCTGTTGGCGTACGGCGCCAAGGTCTCCACGCTTCTCCCCTCTCCATACGATCCACAGCGTGCCCTCAAGGACTCCGGTATATAACGCGCAGCGTGACGAGATTGTCACGTTCGAGCGCTTGAAGCGTCGGTGGTTCGGCGTATACGGCACGGGTCTTGCTTCAACCGGGCACGAGTCGCGGTCTGTTGCGCCATACGGTCCGATAGGGCGAGGTTCGCGCTAGTCACCCAACGCGATCAACCTGTGAGGCCCCTGGCAGTCAGTCTCCGGCCTGTTGGGGTATAGGTGTCGGGGGAGGGCAGAAGGCCTGAGGGTCGACCTTCGTGGTGTCGGCCCGGCGTTCGCCAGGAGCAAATCTCCACGCCACCGAACCGAGGCGCCTGTGGGCTTGATTAGTGCGCAACGTCTTGCAGTTGCCTCCGCGGTCGGTGTCCGTGGCCGGCCATTGATGGCTGCCTATGGACGGTTGCGCAACTATCATGTTCTGCAGGCGCGCCAGGAACCCTGGCGCCGCGAAGGGATCATCATGCATACGAGGATCGCGTACGGCCAGGTCGCGCAGGAGGGTGTCGCCGCTCTAGGGAAGCTTGAAACTTACGTGAGGCACAGTGGTCTAGAGCACTCACTTCTCGAACTCGTCAAGACGCGCGCGTCGCAACTCAACGGCTGCGGGTACTGCCTGGACATGCATACGAAGGATGCCCGCGCAGGCGGCGAGACAGAGCAGCGGTTATACGTACTCTCGGCGTGGCGGGAAGCGCCTTTTTACACTGAGCGTGAACGGGCTGCGCTCGAGTGGACGGAGGCGCTCACTTTGATCTCGCAGAACGACGTGTCGGATGACCTTTATGGCCGCGCCCGCGAGCAGTTCAGTGAGAAGGAGCTAGTGGACCTCACGTTGGCGATAACCGCCATTAACTCGTGGAACCGTCTCTCGATCGGCTTCAGGTCGGAGGTCGGTAGTTACGAGCCGAAGAACAGGTGAGCGGCTTCCTGGCTGAGGCCGCGGAGCGCTTCAGGGCGTTGCATCACGCTGAGGCTGCTCTGGTGCTACCGAACGCTTGGGACGCAGCGAGCGCAACAACGCTGGTCGAGGCCGGGTTCGGCGCCATTGCCACGTCAAGCGGCGCCATTTCGCGCGCGCTCGGTTACTCAGATGGCGAGGGCACGCCGAGCGGCATGATGTTTGAGGCCATCGCTGGCATAGTTGCGGCTGCGAAGCGTGTGAATCCTAGGGTCCTCGTCACGGCGGACGTCGAACATGGCTACGGGCTGCCCGTCGGCGAACTCGTGGAGCGCCTCGCCGCCGCTGGGGTGGTCGGCTGTAACCTGGAGGACAGCGACCCGCGCTCGCGCGAGATGATTGCGGTGGACGATCAGGTGCGCTGGATCGCCGAGGTGCGGCGGGCGGCTGAGGATGCTGGCACTGCGCTCGTCATTAACGCTCGCGTGGATCTGCATGTGCGCGAGGACGGGCCAGGTGAGACTAGGCTTGAGCGTTCGCTTGAGCGGGCGCGCGCGTATTTGGCTGCTGGAGCGGACTGCGTGTTCCCGATCATGCTCGCGGGTGAGGCTGATATTGGGGCCTACACGCAAGGCGCCCCCGGGCCCGTTAACGTCATGGTCACCCACGCGACGCCGGGTCCGCGACGCCTCGGTGAGCTCGGCGTGGCGCGCGTGACTTTCGGGAGTGGTTTGCAGCGCGTCGCGTTGACGGCTGTGAGCGAGGCGGCGCAGCGCATCCTCATGGGCGAGGCTCCCTAGGCTGGTGAGGGGTTAGCCGGTTCCGGCGTTCCCGCGCAACCCCTCTGTCATTGTGCCTCAATGTGGCCGACCGCCGAAGCATGAGCAACAAGATTGGCAGAGCTGCAGGAAGACGGTGATTGCGGGGGTGGTGCAGGGTCGCGCGCCCGGCTGCGGCTGCTATGAGACCCTCTCCCCCGATCCATCGACAACATAAGTAGCATTATGTTGCATCTTCAGTCTGGGCTAAAGCCTTCCCGCGACCCCCTCTGCGATTGGATTCGCTTAGGCGGTGAGCGTGGTCGTTCTGCGCGTGGGATGGTGATGGTAACCGTTGCTCTCGCGCAACCCTCGGGTGTTAGGGGCCTAGGAGCGAGAGTGGCACCACGTTCACGCCATCGGCTCGTTGGTATGCGTAGCCGGTTGGTGTGATGACGACAAGTGCGGTGGGCGGACTGGTTGCCACCGTTTCGCTCACGCGTTGTAAGTTGAGCGCCGCTGCATCTATCTGACCGGCTCCAAGTTTCACTTCGAGCGCCAGCCAGTCGCCGGATGGGGTTTGGAGTATGGCGTCTGCTTCGAGCCCGTTGCTGTCTCGGTAGTGGTAAACGGTTGCGTCCAGTTCGGCGCCGTAGGCGAGTAGGTGCTGGTACACGAACGACTCGAAGGCGAAGCCGAGAGTGTTCGGGTCCCTTAGGAGGCGGGGTGCATCGCTATTGAGGGCGGCGGCGGCTAGTGCGACGTCGACCAGGTGTCGCTTTGGGGCTTTGCGGAGCGTTGCCGAGGAGCGGAGGGCGGGTGACCAGGCTGGTTGCTCTTCAAGTAGGAAGATTCGGCGGAGCGAGTCGAGGTAGCGGTCGATGGTTGCGCGGGCTAGGGTGCCTTCGCCGCCGGACAGGTCGGAAGCTAGGGTTGCGGTTCTCGCTTCGGTCGCCGTGTTGCGCGCAATGGACCTAAGTAGGGCGGAGACTTTGTGAGGGTCGTGGTCGAGGCGGCCGTCACTAGCGATGTCTACTCGTGACATCTGATCCAAGTAGTCGCTATTGAAGCGCCTGGCAGCTTCATGCGTGAGTTGTAGCGCGCCGGGGAAGCCGCCTCTCACCAGGCGCTCGACGAGGCCGGTCAGCTCAAGATCATTGGCGGGGGCCCTGGCGGGTTCCCCAGCGATCAGCGCGGCGAGGGAAACGGCTCCGGTAGAGTGCCCAGTTTCGAGCATAGTCAGCGGCCTGAGGCGAAGTCGGGAGAAGCGCCCGGCGCCAGAGTGGCGCGTACGGTCATCAACGGGTACGGCGGAGCCGGTAAGGACGAATTGACCAGGGACGCCAGCTTCGTCAACTGCCCTGCGGACGTAATTCCACAACTCGGGCGCTACCTGCCATTCATCTAGTAGCCGCGGCCTCGCCCCCTCAAGCACAAGCGCAGGATCGACGTCCAGCAGGCGCCGCAACTGCACGCCTGTGTCGAGGTAAGCGGAGCTGTTGACTACTTGACTGGCCGTGGCGGTCTTGCCGGTACCCTTGGCGCCTTCAATGACTACCGCGCCTGAGGACTGTAGTCGAGATCTAAGTCTCGCATCAAGAATCCTCGGCCGGTAGGTAATGTCCATGAGTCATTATATGGGAAGCGCACTTAGCATTATGTGGCGCGATGATGTTGCATTTTGCGGCACGCCCGTGTGATGGTATGCGGTTGGCGCGTCAGCGCGAGTCGGCTAAGCTATCTATGCAGGGATATTATGTTGCATGCATGCACGTCCTTTGATCACGCTGCTTCCACTTCCACTAGTTAGTGGTCGTTGATGCCGCGCGCTGAACTCGCTAAGTGGTCGCCGACGACGGAGTTGGCCAAGGTTGATGAGTTGATTGGGTCGAGTGAGCCCGAGCGCCGGCGGTTCGCAGCCCAGGCCGTAGCAGAGCGCAATCACGAGGGCTTGTGGTTGATCACGCGCTCGTTCCTGGAGGCGCGGCATCGCTCCAACAACACAATCAGTTCGTACCGGAAGGGCGTGATGGTGCTCTTGAAGGCGTGGGTGGGCGTGGACCTGTTGCGGCCGACGAGGGCGGACGCGGAAGCGTTCGTGAGGTGCCTGCGGAATCCGCAGCGTGAGGCGGACCCTGATGACAACGCCGCTGTGGGCAAGCGGCACCTGGGTGGGAAGGCGGTAAAGGCGCTCTCCCCCGCTTCCGTGCGGCAGCGCGTCTCGGCGGCCAAGGCGCTCTACGAGGCGCTGCGGTGGACGGGCGTCACCACCTCCGACCCGTTCGACGAGGTTGCGCTCCCCAAGCTCACGGAGAAGCCCGTGGAGCGCGCGAAAGCTAAGGCCTACACACTGGAGGAACTCGAATGGATGGCGGGCGCTACGCGCGATTGGGATGACAAGCTCATCCTTCTGTTGGGCGCTCACGCTGGCTTGCGGGTGAGCGAGATGTTGGCGCTGTCATGGGATGACCTGGACTTGCGTGCAGGGCGCCTGACGGTGCGGTTCGGTAAGGGCGGCACGACGGCGGCGGTGACGATGAGCGAGGAGCTAAAGCGGAACCTGGTGGCCAGGTCGCAGGACGTGCCTGAGCGGCGCCGCGGCGAGCTGCCCATCCCGGTGTTGTCGGTCAGGTCGCGCTCGCAGGTGTACCGGCGCCTTGAGGAGTTGTGGGGCGAGGCGTTCGAGCTACATGGGCTGATGGCCCCGCCGTTCTCGAAGGGCGTTCACGGCCTGCGGCATTTCTCTGGCCTCTACTACGCGAATCTGACGAGTGACTTGCGGAAGGTGCGTGATCACTTGAGGCACGCGAGCATGAGCAGCACGGAGATCTACATGGCGGCCGCACAGGACACCGACGAGGTGAGGGGATGGAGCATCGGCCTGGAACCGGATTGAACTGGCAACAGCTTATTGGAGTTGCGAACCCCCGCGGTGTTGGGGTGGCTGCCGTCTCGGTTGCTCGCCGGAATCTGGCCCGTAGCGCTGGTCCCCGATAGGTGGCTCTCCCGCTTACCTCGCGGTAGCAGGTTGCCTGTCTCAGTGGTGTAGGAGAACTCCTGCGGTGTTGCCGTACCTCACAGCTGTGGCTGGACGTTTTGCAGGAAGGCATCAGAATCCCGTGACATTCCTTGGAAGGAATAATACTGTGTAGGTGTTGACGGATGCTGAAAGGCCATAAGCTTCGTCAACAGGCCGCCCGCCGAGGCGAGGCGCCTGAACGCTGGAGG
>CALCHY010000142.1 GCA_937907415.1 uncultured Trueperaceae bacterium | reverse complement strand
GGGTTGGCCAAGCCTTTGCTAGCCGCCATGACCTTGCCGAGCAGGGCGTTGATGGCTTTAGGGTTGGCCCTTACGCGCTCGACGAGTTCCGGGTTGGCGCTCATGACGTCGTTGACGAGGGTCGCTAGAGCCCCGGTGTCGCTTACTTGGCCGAGCCCGCGGCTGGCGACGAGCTCGTCCGGGTCTTCACCCGCGAGCAGGTCCGGCACGAGTTCCTTGGCGGCGGTGATCGAGAGGGTACCGGCGTCCACCAGGCCGATCAAGCGCGCCAGCGTTGCTGGTTGGAGGTTCGTGCCGCTCACGCTCTTGCCCAACTCGTTCGCCCGGCCGGCGACCTCGCCCGTCAACCAGTTGGCCACCACTTGAGGGGCGCCACCGTAAGCGGTGACGGCCTCATCGAAGAACCCCGCCATTCGCTGGTCGTAGCCGAGTTGTTGCGCCTCGGCGGCGCGCACGCCCGCCTCCACGTAGCGCGCCACGCGCGCCTGCGGTAACTCGGGCAGGTTCAACGCGAGTTCGCGCTTCCAGGCAGCCGCGATGGTCAGCGCGGGAAGGTCGGGGTCGCGCAAGTAGCGGTAGTCGGCGGCGGTCTCCTTCGACCGCAGCGAGTATGTGCGTTGCCCGCCCTCGTTCCACCCGCGCGTTTCCTGAACTACGGGCCGCCCCGCCTCCAGTAACGCCGACTGGCGCTTCGCCTCGAAGGCCAATGCAGCCCCGACGCTCTTGAACGAGTTGAGGTTCTTGACCTCGACCTTCGTGCCGAACGGCTCACCAGGCAACCTGAGGGAGATGTTCACGTCTGCGCGCATCTTGCCTTCTTCTGGGGCCGCGTCTGACACGCCGAGCGCTTGCGCTATGGCGCGGACCTCGGCGAGGAACTCGCGCGCCTCGTCTGCCGAGCGGAGGTCGGGTTCCGTCACCATCTCGATAAGCGGAGCCCCAGCGCGGTTCAAGTCGACGAGGGAGTGATCGGCGTACGCGGGGTGAACGAGGCGACCCGCGTCCTCCTCGAGGTGGCAGCGGGTTATCCCGATGCGCTTGCCGCTTGGCAGGTCGATGTGACCGTGCAGGCCCACCGGCACGTCGGCTTGGCTCGTTTGGTAGTTCTTCGGCGCGTCAGGGTAGAAGTAGTGCTTCCGGTGAAAGTACGTCTGCGGCGGCACCTCACAATGAAGCGCGAGCGCGAAACGGAGGCCCAACTCGAGCGCGCGCGCGTTGACCACGGGCAGCGCGCCAGGGAGGCCGAGGCAGACGGGGCAGACGTTCTCGTTAGGGGCGGCGCCGAAACCCTCAGCCGAGCAACCGCAGAACAGTTTGCTGCTTGTGCGCAGCGCCAAGTGCACTTCTAGGCCGATCACCGGCTCGAACATGCGGCAAAGTCTATCAGTGACCCGCGCTATGATGACGGCGTGGTTCAGGTGGAACTCGAAGGAATCGCGGTTTCTGGCGACGAGAACCAGTTCTTGGCGTTGCTACGCACACCGGCGGGCGAGTTGGTGCCCATCCAGATCGACTCCATGCAGGCAATCAGCATCGCGGCTGGCCGCGGCAGCGACCGGCCGGAGCGGCCACTGACGCACGACCTCATGATGTCCGTCCTGGGTCTGCTAGACGCGGCCGTCGAGCGCGTCGAGGTCATCGACTTGCGCGACGGCATCTTCTACTCCATCCTCATCCTGGAACGCTCGGGGGTGCGCTTCGAGTTAGATGCCCGGCCGTCGGATGCTTTGGCCCTTGCCGTGCGCGCTGGCGCGCCGGTGTTCGTCGCGGAGCGCGTCATAGAGCTAGCCGCCATGCGCGACGACGATTTCGGCGGCGCGAGCGGCGCCGAGGCCTGAAGCCGGGGCCGCCTGCGCCGCTGACTTGTCAAGCGCCTACACTTCAGAGCAGATGAGACTCTAGGAAGTAGAGCTGTTGATCAGCGCCGCGCGAGATCTCGGTGAGGAGATCCTCCGTCGTGCGCTCATCCAACTTGGCAACGGCCTCCATGGCCTTGCGGTTGCTCTTGGCGTAGGCAGCCACGCGGTCGCGCACTAGCTTGAGCGCCTCATGAACTTGCACGGGGCCGTCAGGGAACTCCTCGAGCGTGGAGGCGCTGGCGGCCATGCGCACGGTGCCGTGCGCCACGCCTCCAAGCAGGGTCACGCGTTCCGCGAGCAAGTCGACGAAGTCTTCGAAGACTTCTGCTTGCGCGTCGAAGAGGAGGTGCACTTGTTGGAACCCGAGTCCTTTGACGTTCCAGTGGGCTTGCTTGAGTTGGCTTTGCAGGTCTGCCGTGTCGGCCAGTTGCTGGTTGAGGATCTCCACCAGGGTCTCGCGGGCGTCCTTTGAGATGTCGATCTTCACGTCTAGAAGACGGGTCTTGGTCGCAGTGGCCATATTGTCCTCCAAGCGGGGCGGCCTGTCATGCGAACGCCCCAACACCAGCGTAACGACCTTGTTCAGGCGTGGCGTCGGCAATAGTCACCGCCACCAGGTCTTAGTCACCCGCCAGGCTAGCCGCCACGCCGGCCAGCACCGCCCGTACCTGCTCCGCGCTCGCTTGCGCCGCTCCCTGGGCCCTGTCGTGCCGCCCGCCGCCACGGCCGCCGAGTTCGGCGATGGCAGCGCTGAGCAGGGGCCTGACATCGACGTTCGTGCCGGGTCCAGCGACGAACGCGAGCTGAGTCTGACCGGGCGCCGCCGCAGCCAGGAGAGCGACCACGCCGTCGAGTCGTTGACAGGCCTCCATCAGGTCGGTGAGGAGCGCGGCCTCCTGCCCTTCGAGAACGGCCACGAGCGGTGCGTGTGGAGCGGACCGCGCCTCGGCCAACTCGGCCGCCAGCTTGGTGGCCAGCAGCGAGCGCCACGCGTCTGCCTCGCGGTTCGCCACCGCCACCTCTTCGTTCAGGCGCTCTGCGCGCTCCGGCAGCCCGGTAGCCGGGGCGCTGAGCAGTTGCCCCAACCGAGTGACTACCGTGTGCTTGACGGAGTAATCCTCAGAGGCCTCCTCACCGGCCCTGAACGTGAGGCGGCTGTTGCTGCCGCGAACGCGCTCTACTCCGAGGACCTTGATCGGCAGGGTCTCCGCCGTTGAACGCAGGTGGGTGCCGCCGCAGGCGACCAGGTCGTACTGGCCCATGGCGACTAGGCGCACGAGGCCGCTTGCCTTCGCTGGGCGCCGAAGGGCGTACTCGCCTAGCCGGCTCTCAGCGACCTCGAACGCCGTGATCGGATAGTTCTCCCTGGCGGCGCGGTTGACCTCGCGCTCGACCTCCATGAGTTGCTGCGGCGTCATCTCGCCAGCGACCTCGATGGTGCAGTCCGGTCCGCGCATGCTTACGGCGAGGGTGCCGAACGCCGGGTCTACGCGCACGAGGGCAGCCGAGAGCATGTGCTGCGCGCTGTGGCGCTGCATGTGCCGCCAGCGGCGCGGCCAATCGATCTCACCTACTAAGGCGGCCCCGATCAGCTCCGGCGCGCCAGCTGTCGGGGAAGGAGCCGAGAGCAGGTGCCACACCTCGTCATCGGCATCCGCTTGCACCTCCACGACCTCAAGTCGCTTACCTTCGAGCAGGAGGCTGCCGACGTCGTGAGGTTGACCACCCGCCTGCGGGTAGAAGGCGCTGCGGTCCAGGCGGAGCCACGTGCCGCGCCCGTCATGGCGCTGCTCGGTGACGGAGGCGTGGAAGGTCCTCAGGTAGCTGTCGTAGCGGTCTAGTCGCACGCGCTGAGTGTAGCGCCAGACAGTGACGCCAACCACCATCAGTTAGCATTGCCCACCATGAGCGAAGAGAGCGCAAGTTCCGCCCTACACCTAGAGTTCGACGAGGTAGGCGACACCTCGATGTCCCAGTTGGTTTCCGAACTCATCGGGCGTCTCGGTGAGAACGTCGAGCGAGAGGGCCTCATCAAGACCCCCGACCGCGTTTCGCGCTCACTTAGTTACCTGACCTCGGGTTATAGAACTAGCGTTCACGAGGTCGTCAACGACGCGCTGTTCGAGGCAGAGGGGCCCGAGATGATCGTGGTCAAGGGCATCGAGTTCTACTCGATGTGCGAACACCATTTGCTGCCGTTCTTCGGACGCGCGCACATCGGTTACATCCCGAACACGCAAGTCCTTGGGCTCTCCAAGTTCGCGCGCGTCGTCGACGTGTTCGCCAGGCGGCTGCAACTCCAGGAGCGCCTGACCTCGCAGGTGGCAGACGCGCTCATGGAGGTCCTCCAACCGCGCGGCCTGGCAGTCGTGACGGAGGCCAGCCACCTCTGCATGATGATGCGCGGTGTCGAGAAGCAGGGCTCCACCACGCGAACAAGCGCCATGCGCGGCGTTTTCCGCGAGGACGCGCGCACGCGCCAGGAGTTCCTGGAAGCGCTGCGTCCTTAACGGTCAAGCAGTTTGGAAGCTCAGCTAGCGTTGCGCTCGAGCCACGCAGCAACACCGCCAAGTTCCGGCGAGTCGACGTGCTCTTGTGCCGCGGCAAGTGCGGCAGGGTGAGCGTCCGGCCCCACGCTCACGCTATGCCCGGCCCACTGCAGCATCGAAACGTCGTTGAGGCCGTCCCCGAACGCCACGACGTCCTCGCGCGACACGCCTAGCCTCTCAGCGATGAAAGCCAACGCGCTACCCTTGTCGCCGCCTGGCGGGACGATCTCCAAGAAGCCGTCGCCCCACAAGTACCGCAGTAGTTCAGGGTGGTGCTGGGCCACCTGCCGGTCTACTTCTGCGCTACGGCCGTTGCCGTGGAACACGACCTTGTCGGCCGCCAAACCGGAACCCATCCTGAAGCGCGTGATGGTGCGGCTCTCGGCCATGGCGCCTCGCCAGTGCATGCTGGCCGGATCGCGAACGTAAAGCACATCGTCTATCACACAGCTGAACTCCACCTCGAGGTCATCGAGGTGCCGCTCGATCAGGGAGTCGACCAAGTCCGTTTCCAGGCGTTTGTGGCGCAGCGCGCCGCCATCCGGAGCGCGGACGAGCGACCCGTGGTTGACGGCGTGAGGCACGGTCAACTCAAGTTGGGCGAGGTACTGGTGCGCCGACCGTAAGGGCCGGCCGGTAAGCACCGTAACGAAGTGGCCACGCTGCCGCGCGCTGCGCACGGCAGCCAGGGTCTCAGCGGGTAGCTCGTAATCGTCGGTGACTAGGGTTTTGTCTAGATCGAAGGCTAGCAACACGGTGGCTCGACCATACCAGCCAGCCGCCTGGCGCCAGGTAGCGCTCCTCCGGATCAGGCTGCCAGCCGGCTCGGGAAGAGGCGCGTGGCGTGTAACTAGCTCTCCGCCGCATGAGAGTTGCGTGGGAGAGCGGTGGTAGAATCCTCGAACGACAAGGTCGGTGGGCCGCCGTCCGGCCCCTGGAGGTCAATCAATGTACCGAGGTCGAGAAGGGCAGTGGGCGTACTTCCTACACCGCATCACGGGTGTGGCGTTGGCCCTCTACCTGTTGCTCCACGTGTTCGACATCACCCTCGTGATGTACGGGCCCGACGGACCGTTCAATGCTTTCTTACTCTTCTATCACCAGTGGCCGTTCCGCATCGGCCTGGTGTTGGTCATAGCCGCCGTCGTCTACCACGCGCTTAACGGCCTGCGCATCATCCTCCTCGACTTCACGACTTGGGCCATCAGGTACCAGCGCTCGATGTGGTACGGGGTCTTGGGCATCACCACCATCATCGGGATTCCGGTACTCATCAAGATCCTCCCAGAGATCTTCGGAGGCGCCTGATGGCCGTCCGTCCCAAGAACCTGCGTGAGGCGCGCGACACTTACAGAACGAACTCGGAGCTCGCGTGGTGGGTGTTCATGCGCATCTCCGGGCTGTTCCTCGTGTTCCTCGTGTTCGTCCACGTGTTCGTCAACAACATCAGCATCAACGTGGCCACCGTCGATTACGACTACGTGGCCAGCCGCCTCGCACGCCCGTCCGTCAAGGTGTTCGACTCCTTCCTCCTTGGCTTCGCGCTGCTGCACGGCGCTAACGGCCTGCGTTACAGCATCGAGGACTACCTCAAGCGCCCCGGCCCAAGGTTCTGGGCGAAGCTGACGCTTTACGTCGTTACCGCCGCCATCTTCATCATGGGTGTCATGACCCTCTGGGCCTTCTCCTACCAGGAGATGGGTGACGCCGTCCGCAACCTCGGCAGCGGCCTTTAGGGAAGGGTGTAGATAGCTAGATGATCAGGGCACACAAGTTCGACGTCATCGTTGTGGGTGCCGGAGGCGCCGGCCTGATGGCCGCTCGGTACGCTGCGCACAACCCGAAGGTCTCGGTAGCGGTGATAACTAAGCTCTACCCGACCCGCTCCCACACGGGCGCCGCACAAGGGGGCGTCGGCGCAGCCCTCGGGAACGTCAGTGAGGACCACCCGGAGTGGCACGCGTTCGATACCGTCAAGGGCGGGGATTACCTCACCGACCAGGACGTGGCTGAGGCGTTCTCCCACGAAGTCATCGACGCCGTTTACGAGCTCGAGCACATGGGCCTGCCGTTCAGCCGCACGCCGGAGGGCCGAATCGCGCAGCGCAAGTTCGGTGGTCACACGCGCGAGCACGGCAAGGCGCCAGTAGAGCGCGCCTGCTACGCTGCCGACCGCACGGGCCACATGATCCTGCAGACTCTCTACCAGCAGTCCATCAAGGACCAGGTGCACTTCTTCAACGAGTTCCACGTCTTGGACATCATCATGGACGGCGGGGAGTGCCGCGGGGTCGTGGCTTATGAACTCGCGACAGGCGACCTGCACGTCATCCAGGCGAAGGCGACCGTGTTAGCGACGGGCGGTAACGGCCGCATGTTCAAGGTCACGTCCAACGCGCATGCGCTGACCGGCGACCTCACTAGCATCGTGTGGCGCCGCGGTATCCCCGTCGAGGACCCGGAGTTCTACCAGTTCCACCCGACCGGCCTCTACAAGCTGGGGGTGCTCCTCACGGAGGGCGCCCGCGGCGAGGGGGGCATCCTGCGCAACTCCGAGGGCGAGCGCTTCATGGAGCGTTACGCGCCGACCATCAAGGACTTGGCCCCGCGCGACATGGTCAGCCGCGCCATGTACCTCGAGATCCGCGAGGGCCGCGGGTGCGGACCCAACAAGGACTACATCCACCTCGACCTAACGCACATCGATGCCAAGATCATCGAGGAGCGACTGCCCGACATCACGGAGTTCGCTCGCATCTACCTTGGCGTCGACCCCATCAAGGAACTCGTGCCCATCCAGCCGACGGCGCACTACATGATGGGCGGCGTACCGACCACCATCGACACCAACGTCATCAGCGACGGCCAGAGCACCATCGTCCCAGGCCTGTACGCTGCCGGGGAAGTGGCGTGCGCCTCGCTGCACGGCGCTAACCGCCTCGGCACCAACTCGTTGGGCGACCTGCTCGTCTTCGGGCGCAGGGCCGGGCGCAACGCCAGTGCCTACGCCGAGCGTTCAGAGTTCCCCGACCTACCTGCTGGCGTCCTAGACCACACCAAGGCGCTGCTCGACGCCGTGATCAACGGCCCGCACAAGGAGCGCGTGTCCGACATCCGCTCCGAACTGCAGGCCACCATGATGGACAACGCCTCGGTCTTCCGCACTGCGGAGAGCCTCGCCCAGCAGGTCAAAGAAGTCGAGAAGCTCAAGGTGCGCGCCCGCGACATCGGCGTGGAGGACAAGGGCAAGCGCTACAACACGGAGCTCATGGAGGCAGTCGAGCTCGGCTTCCTCCTCGACAACGCCCAGCAGCTCGTCACGGCGGCTCTCAACCGCACGGAGTCGCGTGGAGCGCACTCCCGCGAGGATTACAGGGAGCGTGACGACAGCGGGTGGCTGAAACACACCCTCGTCTACAAAGACGGCGACGGGGTACGCATCGACTACAAGCCCGTGACTCTCGGCCGCTACGAGCCGAAGCCGCGGGTCTACTGAGGCCAACCATGCAGATAAACATGAAGATCCGCCGCTACGACCCGGAGAAGGACCCCCGCCCGCGCTGGCAGGAGTTCAAGCTCGACGTCGCCCCAACCGAACGCGTGCTGGACGTCTTGAACCACATCAAGTGGGAACTCGAGGGCTCGCTCACGTTCCGCCGCAGTTGCGCCCACGGCATCTGCGGGTCGGACGCCATGATGATCAACGGCGTCAACCGCCTGGCCTGCAAGATCCTGGTGCAAGACCTCGGGTCCAACATCACCGTCGAGCCGCTCCGTGGCCTGCCAGTGCTCAAGGACCTGATCGTCGACATGGAGCCGTTCTTCGACTCGTACCGCGCCATACTTCCCTACTTCATCAACGATGAGCCGGCACCACCAACTGAGCGCTACCAGAGCGTAGAGGACCGCGCGCTCTTCGACGACACCACCAAGTGCATCCTGTGCGCAGCCTGCACGAGTTCGTGCCCGGTCTTCTGGACGAACGGCCGCTATATCGGCCCTGCCGCCATAGTCAACGCGCACCGTTTCATCTTCGACTCGCGCGACCAAGGCTCCGCCGAGCGCCTACGCGTGCTCAACGGCGTGAACGGACTATGGCGCTGCCGCACGGCCTACAACTGCACGGAGGCGTGCCCACGCGGTATTCCCATCACGAAGGTGATCGAGCAGACGAAGCGCGAACTGATCTGGCAACGCGCCTGAGTTAACAGGTACTTGGGGCGTGGCCCGCGGTCTGCGACCGTTCGGGCCACGCTCGTCGTTTGAGCCTAGACCTACGCTTACCTGACTCAGGGAAGGCGGGCTACGACCTCTACCTCTACCAGCCCATCTTTCGGCAGCCGCGCGACCTGCACCGTGCTGCGCGCAGGCAGGTTACCTTCCAAGTAGCTGCCGTAGACCTCGTTGAAGGCTGCGAAGTCGTCCATGCTGGCCAGGAAGCAGGTCGTCTTTACGATGTCCTGAACGCTGCAGCCAGCCGCTGCCAACACGGCCTTGAGGTTCTGCATGACTTGGTGCGTTTGGGCGGTGATGTCGCCACCCAACCACGAACCGTCTGGTTTGAGCGCGATCTGTCCGGCGCTGAACAAGAAACCGCCTACCTTGACGGCTTGGGAGTAAGGCCCAATGGCCTTAGGTGCGGACTCGGTTGCAACTCTCTCGGTCATGCCGCAGCCTATCAACCGCGCCACAACAAGAACAGCACCAACAGCACCAACAAGTAGGCGCAACCCATCAGCCAATAGCGGTACGGGAACAGGGGATGCCTACGGAGTTTCTGCCACGGCCCGTTGCTAGGAAAACCTTCTTCTACGCGCTTGATGCCGGAGAGGGTCTCGCCGATATCGACAGAAGCAGCCTCGAGCGGCGTACCGGGCAAGTCGTAGCGTTTAGGGCGCAAGCCCACTTCATCGACGCGCAACACCACCGCCGTCACGTTGTCCGGGCTGCCGCGGTCGTTAGCCGCCTCGACGAGCCGGGCTGCGGCCTCGTTCGGAGCTAGCCCGATCACGTTCTGGACGATCGAATCCTCGTCTAGGAGCATGCTGACGCCGTCGCTTACGATGACGATGACGTCACCTGGCAGCACGTCGAAGTAGAGGACGTCCAACCGAAAAGTCGGCGTTGCCCCTATGGCGTTGGTGATGACGTTGCGCCACCGATGCTTGCGCGCTTCCTCCTCGCTGAGGAGGCCCTGGCGCACGCGGTCGGCTACCCAACTATGGTCGACGGTCAACCGTTGGGCCCGCGTGCCGCGGACGAGGTAAGCGCGGGAGTCGCCTACGTGCCCAACGAGGCCGATCTGATCGTCGAGTAGCACGGCGGTTAGCGTCGTGCCCATGCCCTTCAGTTCGGGCTGGTCGAGGGCGAGATTGTACACCTCGACGTTGGCGGCCTGCGCAGCTCTTGCGAGGCTGACTGGGGGCTGAGTGCGGCTCTGGCGCAGCGCGGCCACGAGCGTCTCGATGGCGCGGCGACTAGCGACCTCACCGGCAGTGTGGCCGCCCATGCCGTCTGCCACGACGCCAAGGTGCCCGTTACGCCCAACGCTCCCAGCGAAGAACCAGTCCTGGTTGACGCTGCGCACGCGGCCAGCTTCGCTGATGCCGCTGCTGCTGATGTGAGTGACGCTGCTTCCTGGCTTCGTTGGCGGTGCCGCGACGACGGCGGCCGGGCGCGGTGAGCGACCGGTGCGAGCGTCAGAGAGCGGCGTGACCGGCTCGGTCATGTGCGGGCATGATACCGCTGCCGCGGTGTGAGGCGGATGTAGCATGCTGCGCCCGCGCTGGGCCGGCGCGTGGCTGCAGCGCACGCCGCCCGCCCGAGACCCTCCAAAGCACCTGTTATGCTTCGCCGCATGACCGACGGGCACAGCACTGCTAGGGCTACTGCCACTGCCGTCCGCAGCGGTGAGCTAACCGCCACGGCAGTGGTGGCGGCGGCCCTCGACCGCGCGGCGCGCGCGCAGGCGGACCTCAACGCCTTCACCCACATAGACGTGGTCGGTGCCATGACCGCCGCGGCGAACCTCGACGCGAAAGTGGCCGCCGGTCACCAGTTGGGGCCGCTCGCTGGCGTGCCCATCGCCGTGAAGGACAACATCGCCACCCTCGGTCAGCCAACGACGGGCGGTTCGCGCATCCTCGAGGGCTACGCCTCACCGTTCGACGCCACCGTCGTCGCGCGCCTGCGGGCCGCCGGGGCCGTAGTGATCGGCAAGACGAACCTCGACGAGTTCGGCATGGGTTCAACGGGGGAGAACTCCGCATACGGGCCGACCCGCAACCCGCGCGACGCCACGCGCGTGGCTGGCGGCTCCTCGAGCGGCTCGGCCGCGGCGGTAGGGTCGGGGGTCGTGTCTCTGGCGTTAGGGACGGACACTGGGGGTTCGAGCCGCCTGCCAGCCGCGTTCTGCGGGACAGTCGGGTTCAAACCTAGTTACGGCGGCGCGTCGCGCTATGGGCTGCTCGCGTACGCCAGCTCGCTCGACCAGCTCGGAGTGCTCGGCGGCACGGTTGCAGACGTTGTGCTCGCCATGCGCGTTATGGCCGGCGCCGACCCGCTCGACGCCACTAGCTTCGACCTGCAGTTGGGCAGCGGCGAAGCGCAGGACCTGGCAGGCAAGCGCTTCGGCGTCGTGCCCGAACTCGCGGGCGAGGGCTTCGGTGGAGACGCTCTCGCGAGCCTCGCCCTCGCGCGTGGCGCCCTAGAGGCGCGTGGCGCCGAGGTCGTCGAGGTGCCTCTGCCGAACGTCGGGCTCGCCGTTGCCTGCTACTACGTGATCGCGGCGGCAGAGGCCTCGAGCAACCTCGCGCGCTACGCTGGCATGCTCTACGGCATGCGAGTGGGCGAGGAGAGCGAAGGGCAGGAGGCCGTCATGCGCCACACCCGCGGCGAACTCTTCGGCCGCGAGGTCAAGAGGCGCGTGCTTCTCGGCTCGTTCGCCCTCTCGGCAGGCCACTACGAGGCGTACTACGGGCGGGCGCTGAAGGTCAGGAACCGCCTGGCGCAGGAGCTCGCGCTTGGCCTTGCCGACGTCGATGCTCTCCTCACCCCGACGGCGCCCGGGGTGGCCTACCGCCTCGGCGAAACGGCGGGCGACCCGCTCGCCATGTACCTCGGTGACGTGGCGACGTGCCTCGCGAACCTAGCTGGCTACCCAGCCGTAAGCGTGCCGTGTGGCACGGGTGAGGCAGGGCTGCCACTCGGCGTGCAGTTGGTCGCCAAGGCTGGTGCGGACGGTGCGCTCCTTGGCCTTGCCGAGGCGCTAGAAGCGGCGATCGCGGCTGCCTAGCCGCGCCACCTGTAAGTAGCTCCGGTGTGGTACTATTCTCCGGCTTGACTGTCCTGCCCGGACGGTAGCTCGTCGCCCACTCCGCGATCAGTGAAGAGTGCGTGGTGGTGCGGCTTGAAGCTTGTCCTGGGCATTCCCACCCGACGGTAAGAGACTGGAAGGAGACATCATGAAGCGGACCTATCAGCCGAACCGCCGCAAGCGTGCCAAGACGCACGGCTTCCTCGTGCGTATGGCTACGCCAGGTGGTCGTAACGTGATCAGGCGTCGCCGCGCCAAGGGCCGTAAGCGCTTGTCGGTAGCGGATCACTGAGTTCCATGGCGGTCATCCGCTCGCTGAGCGGCGACCGTGCGTTTCAGCGGCTTCGCAAAGGCAACAGCGGGAGCGGCAAACACGTCACCGTCAGGTGGCGGCTCTCGCGGCAAGGGGAGGTCAGAGTGGGCATCGTGGTTAGCCGGAAGGTCGGCAAGGCCGTGGTGCGGAACCGCGTTAGGCGACGCCTGCGTGAGGGAATCCGCGAACTAGCGCGGCAGCCCTTCCACGAGGGTGCGTACGACGCGTCACGACCCTCTTTCGACCTCCTCGTCATCGCACGGCCATCCGCGGCCGAAGCCGATTACGCCGACCTCAAGCGGTCGCTCGTCAACGCCTTCACGCGCGCGAAGCTCCAATGAGCAGTGGCGCCTCTGGCGGTGGCGGCGTGCGGCGTGCGCTCAAGGACGCGGCCATCTGGCCCCTCAAGGCGTACCAGCGTTACTTGTCGCCCCTCAAGGGGGCGCCATCTTGCCGTTTTCACCCTACCTGCAGTAGCTATGCCATCGAAGCCATCGAGGTTCACGGCGTGCTGCGCGGCAGTTGGATGGGCCTCATGCGTGTGCTGAGGTGCCACCCGTTCCACCCTGGCGGCTACGATCCCGTACCGCCGCGCGGGCGCTCGAGGGCGCACCGTCACGACCCTCAGCCGTCGGCGAAGCCCGACGCACACACGGAGGCCCCTTGAAACGCAACCGCCTACTGCAGCTGCTGGTAGCCACACTGGCAGCGCTTGCCCTCACCGCGCCCGCATTCGCGCGGATCGAACTAGAGGCTACGGCGTTCAGCGTCTCGAGCTTCGGTGGCGGAGACAAGATAGATGCCACCTGCGGCACCGCGTCCCCATCGTTCTTCTGTAACACGGGTGAAACCGAGCTCACGCGCATCACGAGCAAGGGCGTCGACTACTTCTTCGACGAGGCAGGCCAGCTCGTCGCGGCCTACGGCAAGCAGCAGCGCGGCCAGAAGCTCAAGGACTACACGATCGACGCGCGAACGAACCTCATACCGTTCGACTCGAGCATCCCGGCCCTGGCACTCCTGGTCAACGGCGAGTACGTGCAGCCGGAGGTCGTGGCTTCCGACTGGCAGGCGAGCGGTGACGGAGTGTTGGTCGGCACCTTCGAGCAACGCATCGGCGGCCTCGAGGTCACGCGCCGCCTCACGTTGCACAGCGGCGTCGACACCTTCGGAGTGGAACTGACGGTCACGCGCACCGCAGCAGCGGACGCGAGCGAACAGATCCAGCTCGCCATGCCAGGCATCGGCCGCACCACCTCTCCGACCGTGAAGATCGGCCACGGCGAGTCGTTCACCCTCAACCCGGCGGAGCAAGCGTTCCCCGACCCGACCTACGTTGCTCTTCAGAACAACAACAACAACCGCGACTTCGCGCTCATCATGCGTCCGGCGCCGGGCAGCACGGGGCTCTCCGCCACCTACATGCGCCCGAACCGCGTTGCGCTGCAGGCCGAACTTGGCGCTGCGGCCGGCTCGAGCTATACGTTCGACACTGGCATGTATCCAGGCCACAACGAACTCGTGCGCTACAGCCAAGAGACCTACCTCGAGCTGCCAGGTCTGTTCAACCCCAACATCCTCGGCCGCCTGTCATTGATCGTCGTGCGCATCCTCGAGTTCGTGCACCAGTACGTGCCGAGCTGGGGCCTTTCGATCATCGTGTTGACGCTGATGTTCCGCGCGCTCATCTGGCCGCTGATCAGCACCCAGACGAAGTCGATGTTCGGCATGCAGCGCTTGCAACCCAAACTGCAGGAGTTGCAGCGCAAGTACAAGGACGACCGCGAGAAACTCACGCAGGAGACCATGGCGCTGTACCGCGAGGCAGGCGTCAACCCAGCGGGTGGCTGTCTGCCGATCATCGTGCAGATGCCGCTGTTCATCATCCTGTGGCGCGTGTTCGTCAATTTCGAGTTCAACGAGGGCTTCCTGTGGCTGCCCGACCTCGGTCAGGCCGACCCGTTCTTCATCCTGCCCGTGCTCTACGTAGCGGTCATGGTCGCAACGTCTTACTTCTCTGCTCGCGGCAACCCGCAGATGCTGCGCCAGTCCCTCATCATCAACGTCGTTTTCGTGTTCATCATCGTCGGCTTCCCTGCAGGGGTCCTCGTTTACTATGTGGTATCCATGTTGGTGCAAGTCTTCCAGTACTGGTTACTGAGCCGAGGCCAGCCGCCGACGCCCCCCGTCGCAGCTATCGCCAAGCGCTCAAAGTGAGGGCCTACGGATGAGTGACTCGGATCTCGATAAGTACCTAGAGGGCATCGGCATTGACGTCGACAGCGTGGCAGCAGACGACGGTCAAGTAGTGCGCATCACGGAGATCGAAGAGTACGAACAAGTCGCAGAGGTCGGGCCTATCGTGCAGGGCGACCCGCTCGAGCGCGCCGAGTCGTTCCTAGTCAACCTGCTGCTCAACATCGACCCCGCGTTCGCCGTGGAGGTCGAGCAGTCCGCGCCTGACGAGATCCAGGCGGAAGTGTACGGCGGCGACCCAGGCAAGATCATCGGTCGCAACGGTCGCACGCTGTCTGCCCTCGAGTACCTCACGAACGCCGTCGTCAACCGCGAGGAGAGCGGCCGCGTGCGCGTGAACATCGACGTCGGCGGTTACAAGCGCAGGCGCGACGAGCGGCTACGCAAGGAAGCCTTGCAGGCCGCGGCCCGCGTGCGTAAGAGCGGCTTGGCGGTCGAGCTCGAGCCGATGTCGGCAGCCGAGCGCCGCGTCGTGCACATGAGCCTGGCGGACGAGGCTGGCGTCATCACCGAGTCAAGCGGCGAGGGTAGTGACAGACGCGTCGTGGTTAAGCCAGCCTGAGAACGACGTCCGGCATGACCGTCTTCGAAGCGCGCGTCGCGACGGAAGAGCGCCTAACGGCCGCTGCGGTACCCAGTCCCGCGGCCGACGCAGCTCAACTCCTCGAGGCGGCCCTCGGGTGCAGCCGCACTGAACTCCTCCTGGCAGGCAAAAGGCGCCTCGACCGAAGCGAAGCCGAGCGGCTTGATGCGTTGGTCGCTAGGCGTGAGGCGCGGGAACCGTTGCAGCACGTGGTCGGTTACGCGCACTTCTACGGACTGGAGTTGCAGGTCGACGGGCGCGTACTCGTGCCGCGGCCGGAGACGGAGCGCCTCGTCGAGCTCGTCCTTGCCGACCTGGAGGGGGCCTCTGCGCCTCAGCCGGTGGTGCTGGACGTCGGCGCTGGCAGCGGGGCGATAGCGCTGGCCGTCAAGAGCGAGCTGCCGGACGCGGAGGTATGGGGAGCCGACGTCTCGCCGGCGGCTCTCGCGGTGGCGAAGGCCAACGCCCTGCGGTTAGGCGCGGACGTGAAGTTCATAGAATCCGACCTCCTCGTCGGCGAGGAAGCGCGAGTGGTGGCGCGGCGCGCGCGCGTGCTCGTCGCCAACCTGCCGTACTTACCAGACGCGGACGCCGCCCTGCTCGCACCAGAAGCCGCCGCCGACCCGACCACGGCGCTGTTCGGCGGGCCCGACGGCACCGCGCTCGCCGCCAGGCTCGTCGCTCAGGCGTGGGAACTGCTCCCCGCAGGCGCGCTCCTCGCCCTGGAACTCGACCCACGAAACGTGCACCAGCTCGCGGCCAAGCTAGCGGGCTGGCAGGGGGTAGCAGTGCACCCCGACTTGGTGGGTCGATCCCGGTACCTGGTGGCATACAGATGACGGCGCACAAGGAGCGCGTTACCTTGCTTGGCGCCAGCGGGACCATGGGCTACCAAGCGTTCCTTGAGCTGCAGCGTCGCGCCGAGCGCTACGACGTCACCCTCCTGCTAGTGCCGGGCGACCGCCGTGCACGGAAGCTAGCGCCCTACCTCCAGGCTGCGGGCATCGACCCGAAAGTCGAGGCGGGCGTGGTCGAGGGACGTGGGTTGCGCGTGGTGTGGGGCGACGCGACCCGCCTGGACGACGTAGCTAGCGCGGTCGCTGGCAGCGACTGGGTGCTCAACGCCATGGCGTACATCTCACCGCAGGCGGACTACCGGCCAGCGCTGGCGTGGGCCGTCAACGACGCCGCGATAGGCAACGTGCTGACGGCCATAGCGGCCGAGCCGGGCGGCGCTGAGCGTATCTGCTATGTGCACACTGGCTCGGTGGCGCAGACGGGCAACCGCCCCGCCAGTGGCGTCGCTGGCGCACCTGGCACCTACGTCGGCCGCATCGGTGACCCTATGAACCCCTCCGTTTACGACGAGTACGCCCTCTCCAAGATCGCAGGTGAGCGGCGCGTGATGGAGTCGGGCCTGAAGCACTGGGTGTCGCTGCGCATGTCGTTCATCATGCCGTGCGACCACGCCGACCTGATGGCGCTCTTCGACCCGATCGCGTTCCACATGCCGCTCGACACGCGCATGGAGAACATCACGGACCGCAACGCCGGGCTGGCAATGGTCAACTGCCTCGAGTTGCGCGATGACGCTAGCTTCTGGCGCCGCGCCTACAACGTTGGCGGCGGTGAGCAGATGCGCTCCAACGCCCGCGACTACCTGCGGAGCGCCTACTCGCTCATCGGGCTCGACGTTGGCGTGTGCATGGACGCCAACTGGTTCGCGCTGCGCAACTTCCACCTGCAGTACTTCGAGGACGCGGGCGTCACGAACTCCTACCTTCACTACCAGACGGATGACAACGCCTCGCACCAGGCGGCGCTTGAAGGGAGCATGACGCCGCTGCTCAAGGGTGTGAGGTGGCTCAACCAGCGCGTTGCGCCCATGCGCCGGCTCATGGAGTGGGCCGTGCGGCTGACCTTCAAGCGCATGGCGGAACGCCACCGCAACAGTCCGAGGCGGTGGTACCTCGACAGGAACGACGCGCGGGTGAGGGCGTTCTTCGGGAGCTACGCGGCATACGAAGCCATAGCGCCGGACGCGCTCGTGGTGGCGCCAGCCGCGGACGGGCCGTGGCGCCGCCTCGACCACGGTCACGACGAGCAGGCAGTCGCCCTCGACCTGCCTGCGCTGCGGGCCGCGGCCGCCTTCCGCGGTGGGGCTTGCCTAGCTGCCGAGTGGGATGGTGAGTGGTACGCGCAACTGAGATGGCGCTGCTCGGCGGGCCACGAGTTCGAGGCGCGCGTGGCAACGGTGCTGAGGGGTGGTCACTGGTGCCCCGACTGCCTCGCGACCTGGAACGGCGGCGAGCGCGCGCTGCGCGAGCCGTTCTTCGCTCAGGTGTGGCACGCCGATCATGACACGGCGGAAGTTCAGCCTTACCCAGCTAGTGGCGTCGAGGACGTGGCAGACGCTGACGTGTTGTGGCGCAAGCCAGGCCGCTCGTGAGGGGCGCGGACTAAGCTAGTGCCCGTCCGTCGGGCGGCCGCCGAGCGGCGGTGGCTCAGGAACGTCGTCGAGCTTATGGTTCCTCGGGAGCGGCGCGCGCTTCACGTGAGCGTCGCCTTCCTCACCGGAGCTGGTTAGGCTGGCGAGCAGCAACAGGCCAGCACCGATGACGACGCAGGCGTCGGCAACGTTGAAGACGGGGAAGTCGAAGCTGCCTACCTTGAAGTGCACGAAGTCGATGACGTAACCGAGGCGGAAGCGGTCGATCATGTTGCCGGCCGCGCCAGCCAACACTAGCGCGGTGGCGAGCGCAGGGAGCAGCGTCAAGCGTTTCCGGTTGCGCACGAGGTAGTAGACGAGGCCAACCGATACGGCGGCGGAGAGCAGGCCGAGGAGAACGGTGCCATCGATCGTCACGCCAGCCACCGTGAGTTCGAGGTCGCGCAAGATGCCGAACGCGGCGCCGCCATTGCGGGTGTGCGTGATGCCGAACCCGAGGAGGAGCGGGATCTCTGTGCCGTCACGCGGGAGGTTGGCCACCACCCAGGCCTTACTCAACTGATCGAGGGCCACCAGCGCGGCGGCGAGAAATAGCATCACGGGCGCAGTATAAGCCGGGCTATACCCGCACCAGGGTCGCGACGCGTGAGAGACGCCGGTTGTTCCCTCCACCGCCCCCGTGGCGCGGAATACGGTCCCGCCGGGCGGTATCTTGTGCCGTAATGAACGACTACTACGGGCCTCCGGCACTGACGGTCACGCCCGCGGAAGGCAGCGTAAGCATGGCGGTGAAAGTGAACGACTACCTAGACACCTTGGACGGCGCCGACCCGCGCCTGAGGCGCTTCGCGGAGGCCCTCTACGAGAAGGCGGACGAGTCCGTGCTAGCCGGGCGCAGCCCAGAGTGGCTAACGGCGCTGGCGAGCAGCGGCCTCCACTTCTTGGAGGAACTCGGCAACGACCAACTCAGCGTAGCTGCCTTCGAACCGACGTACGAGGTCAACGGCTGGGACTCACCGAACGCCGTGCTGATGCTGGCGCTCAAGGACAGGCCGTTCATCGTCGACTCCGTGCAGGCAGAACTGCGCCGCCAACGGCTCGTGATCGTCGACCACCTGCACCCGACCATCCCCGTGACGCGTGACGCGGCTGGCGCCGTCGTCTCGCTCGGGGACGAGGGGGCGCCCCGTGAAGCGTTCGAGGTCTTCTTCCTAGTCAGGCCAGCCGACCCCGCAGCCTTGACCGCCGCCGCCGCTGGCGTACGCCGCGTGCTTGGCGACGTCATCCTCGCAACCGACGATTACCGCGCCATGCTCGGGCGGGCGCGCGAGGCGGCCGGGTACTTGCGTGGCCTCGACTCGCGAACCAGCTCGCATATCGAAGGCGTCAACTCGGCAGAGATCAAGGAGGACGCTGACTTCCTCGAGTGGCTCGAGGATGACAACTTCGTGTTCCTCGGTTACCGCGAGTACGACGTCGTAGACGTAGCGGGCAAGCCGGCGCTCGGGTTGGCGGAGGGAAGCGGTCTCGGCATGCTCAGCAAGGTCGCGGGCAGCGCCTACCGTCAACCGGTGCCACTTGCGGAGCTACCGGCGGCTCTCAGCGAGCGCGTTACGGGCGGGCGGCTCTTCCTCGTCACCAAGGCCAACTCCGAGGCAACGGTGCACCGGGCGAGGCGCATGGACTACATCGGCATCAAGAAGCTCGACGCCACCGGGCAGTCGGTAGGCGAGCGGCGTTTCGTTGGGCTCTTCACGACCAAGGGCCTCGCCGCGCCAGTGGAAGACGTACCCATCCTGCGCAGCAAACTCAAGCAAGTGCTGGAGCGCGAGCAGGCCATCCCTGGGTCTCACGATTACAAGGCCATCGTCGCGGCGTTCAACGGCATGCCGCGTGAGGAACTCTTCTGGATGGACGTCGAGCAGATCCACGCGGACGTGCGCACGGTCATGCGGCTCGGCCAGGAACCGGTCGCGCGCCTCACGCTTCACGACGACCCCCTCGGCCGCGGGCTGGCCGCCATGGTCGTCATGCCGCACGAGAGCTTCTCAGACGACGTGCGGCGCAGCGTTCAGGCCTACCTCACCTCGGCGCTGGCGGCGCGCCGCGTGGACTCGCGGCTGGCGCTTGGGGAGGACGAAGGGCACGCGCGCTTCCACTTCTTCTTCGTTACGGACAAGCGTTTAGCGGACGTCGACCTAGCCGCCCTCGAACGCCAAGTGCAGCTCCTCGCCCGCAGTTGGCAGGACGCGCTGCGTGAACGCCTCGTCGCCGAGCATGGCGAGCAAGACGGCCTGCGTCTCGCCAACCGTTACCTAGCAAGCTTCGACGAGCGCTTCCGCGCGACGGTCAGCCCCGAACAGGCAGCACGAGACGTCGCGCACCTCGAGCAACTGGACGCCATGCCGCGCGTCGTCGACATGAGCCCGGCGGCCCCCGACGCCCAGGACGGCGCGCAGGCGCTGCTACGCGTTTACTACCGCGGGCGGGGCATGGCGTTGTCAGACGTGCTCCCTGTTCTCGAGAACGTCGGCCTCCGGGTCATCGAGCAGTACCCATACCTCATCACCGTCGAGGGCGAGCAGTGCGGCGTCGACGTGTACACGGTCGCGAACGCGGCCGGCGGAGCGCTGGACGTCGACGCCAACCGGGCGCGCATGGTCGAGGGCCTCGAGGGGCTCCTCGCCCAGGCCGCCGAGAACGACCGCCTCAACCGACTCGTGCTGCACGCAGGGCTGACCATCCGCCAAGTCGCGCTGTTGCGCGCGTACCAGATGTACTACGCCCAAGTGAACGCCGTCACAAGCCGCAACTTCGTCACGGCAGCACTCCTCGCGAACCCGAGGCTCGCTGCGCTGCTAGTCAAGTACTTCGAAGCCCGCTTCGACCCGCTGTCGGGCGAGGGCGCGCACTCACCGACTCGAGCTCGAGCGCTGGAGAGCGCGCACCAGGCAGTGATAGACGCGCTCGCCACCGTCTCCTCCCTAGCGGAGGACGGCGTGCTACGCGGCTTGCTCGACCTCATGGCCGCCAGCGTGCGCACCAACTACTTCCTCGACCTTGAGCGCATCAGCTTCAAGCTCGACTCAGGCAAGGTCGGCAGCATGCCGGAGCCGCGGCCACTCTTCGAGATCGCCGTCTCCGCTCCGCTCGTAGAGGGAGCGCACCTGCGCGGCGGCAAGGTCGCCCGCGGCGGCATCCGCTGGTCAGACCGCCCGGACGACTTCCGCACCGAGGTCCTCGGGCTGCTCAAGACACAGACGACCAAGAACGCCGTCATCGTGCCGGTCGGCTCCAAGGGCGGCTTCGTCATCAAGGGCGCACCCAGCGACCGCGACCAACTGCGCGACTACGTGCGCACGCAGTACCAGACGTACATCCGCGGGCTGTTGGACCTCACGGACAACCTCGTGGACGGCCAGCTCGTGCAACCTGCTGGTCTGGTCATCTACGACGAGGCCGACCCGTACCTAGTGGTAGCTGCTGACAAGGGCACGGCTACTTTCTCCGACTTGGCCAACGCTACGGCCGCCGAGTACGGTTACTGGCTCGGCGACGCCTTCGCGTCAGGCGGCAGCGCGGGCTACGACCACAAGGGCATGGGCATCACCGCCCGTGGCGCATGGGAGGCCGTGAAGCGCCACTTCGCCGAGATAGGCCTCGACGCCTTCCGCGACACCTTCACCGTGGCCGGCCTCGGCGACATGTCGGGCGACGTGTTCGGCAACGGCATGCTCTACACCGACCGCATCAGGCTTCAGGCGGCCTTCAATCACATGCATGTGTTCCTGGACCCGGACCCCGAACCCGTCTCGAGCTTCGCGGAGCGCAAGCGACTATTCAACCTCCCGCGCTCGACGTGGGCGGACTACGACGCCAGCAAGATCAGCCGCGGCGGCGGGGTGTTCGAGCGCTCGGCCAAGTCGATACCCCTGTCCCCCGAAGTGCGGGCCATGCTCGGCGTCGACGACGAAGCGCTTAGCGGCCAGGACCTCATCAAAGCCGTGCTGCGCATGGAAGTCGACCTCCTGTGGAACGGCGGCATCGGCACCTACGTGAAGTCGACCACAGAACGCAACGCCGAGGTCGGCGACTCAGCCAACGACGGCGTGCGGGTGGACGGCGCCGAGCTGCGGGCAACGGTCGTAGGCGAGGGCGGCAACCTCGGCTTCACGCAGCTTGGCCGCATCGAGTACGCGCTCGCTGGCGGCCGCATCGACACCGACGCCATCGACAACAGCGCCGGGGTAGACACCTCCGACCACGAGGTGAACATCAAGATCCTCTTCCAACCCCTCGTGGCAAGCGGCAGGGTAACGCTCCCAGAGCGAGATGAGCTCCTCAAGTCCATGACGCCGGAGGTAGCCGACCTCGTCCTGCGCCATAACCAAGCGCAGGCCCTGGCGCTTAGCCTCGCTCAGCGCGCCAGCCGCGACGACCTCGGCCTCTACGCTTCCCTGCTCGATTACCTCGTCGAGGCCGCTGGCCTCAACCCGCGCGTCGAGAACCTCCCAGGCCCACGCCAGATAGACGAGCGCAGGCGTGCCGGGCTGGGCCTCACCCGCCCAGAACTCGCCATCATGCTCGCGTACGTGAAGATGGGCCTCTACCGCCGCCTGTTAGAGACCGACCTGCCGTTAGAGCCGCACATGCAGCACTACCTCCTCGAGTACTTCCCCAAGGCCTTACAGGAACGCTTCCCGGCCGCCATCAGCGAGCACAGACTGCACCGCGAGATCGTCGCCACCGTCATAACGAACACGCTGGTAGACCAGTTGGGCATCGCGTTCGTGCACAGGGCAACACGGCAGAACGGCGCGACGCCGATCGAGGTCGTGCGCGCAACGCTCATCGCCCTCGAGCTTCTCGACGCGAAGAGCGTGCGTGAGCACCTCGACGCCCGCGCGAACTCCATCCCAACCGACGCTTACTACGCTGCCATCGAGCAGCTCGTCGGCGCCGTCGAGGGCCTAGTCGCGTGGGTGCTCTTCAACGACGTCGGGCATGGTGACTTCGAGGCCGTGGTGAGCGCCTACCGCACCCCACTTCATGAGCTGCGCAGCACGCTCGAGAACTACCTCCCGGACAGCGAACGGGAGCGCTTCGAGTCCGCCGTTGCCGACCTAGAGGAACTCGGCTTCGAGCACGAGGACGCCGTACAGGTGTCCAGCTTCGACTACTTGGCAGACAGCGTCGGCATCATCGACGTCGCCCGCCAGGTCGGGGCGCCCCTCGATCACGTCGCGGAGCGCTACTACCGCGTCGGCGAGCGCCTCCAACTCACGTCGCTGCGCGACGTCATAGAGTCGTTGCCCAGCTCCGGTCAGTGGGAGGAGGTAGCGCTCGTCGGGCTGGTCATGGACTTGCGTTCCGTGCAGCGCGGCCTGACCGCTACCTACCTCGCCTCGAAGCCGGATGAGGCGGACGGGGTGCCTGCAGCCTTGGACGAGTTCCTCAAGACAGCGGGTGGGTTCAAGCGCTACGACCTCGCCCTCAGCCAACTCCAGGAGCCCGGCGTACTCGACCTTGCCTCTGGCTCCGTGCTCGTGCGCATCTTGGAGCAGGCGCGCACCACCGCTCACGGCGCGGCCCAAGAGAGCTAAGGGGCCACGCTAGCCACGGACGCCCTGCTGCCAACGAAAGCGCGCAGCAGGGCGTCGAGGCGTTCGAGCCCGACGGGCGTGGCGCGTAGGCGCCCGCTAGCTAGGGTGAGGAGCCCGTGGTGGGTGACGTCGTGCAGCCAGGCAGGAGCGAGCGCCTGTAGGTCAGCGCCGACGCGCTCCTCGATGGCCGTCAGATCGACGCCCTCCCGCGTTCGCAGTCCCGTCATGAGGCGCTCGAGCACGTAGTCGTCAGGGCCGACGACTTCCAGTTCGGGCGGCGCGCCAAGCAGCCAGTCCTTGATCGGCGGGTTCTTGCTGCGCCTGCCGAAGCCGCCATCTGGCAAGTAGGCGGCCGCCGAGGGCCCTAGCGCCAAGTACGGTTCGCCGCGCCAGTACACGAGGTTGTGGCGCGACTCCTCGCCCGGCAGCGCGAAGTTGCTTACCTCATAACGCTCGAGCCCGTACTCGGCCAGCACCCTGCCAGCCAACTCGAAGGCGTCCGCGTCCGCCTCCGGGTCAACGCGCACCCCACGGCGCGCGAAGGGCGTACCATCCTCGATGGTGAGGCTATAGACGCTCACGTGGCGCGCACCGAGGTCCATGACGCGCCGCAGGTCGGACTCGAGGTCTTGGCCAGGAACGGCCATGATCACGTCGACGTTCACGCGCAGGCCAGCCGCCAGGGCCTGTGCGACGGCCGTCAACCCTTGGCGGGCATCGTGAACGCGTCCCAAGAACTGCAGGGTGACGTCGTCGGCGGACTGCAGGCCGATCGACAAGCGCGTGACCCCGTTGGCCAAGAACCGCTCCAGTCGAGCCTCGTCGAACGTCAAGGGGTCGGCTTCTAGGGTAGTTTCGACGCTGCCGGCGTCTGCGCCCCAGCCCTCGTGCAGGGCGGTGAACACGCGCCCTAGTTCCTCATCGGTGAGGTGCGATGGGGTGCCGCCGCCGAAGTAGATGGTGTCTAGCTTGCCTGGGTAGGTGGCGGCGAGCTCGGCGGTTTCCACCTCGAGCCGATCCAGGTAGCGCGCCACCAGGCCCTCGTTCCTTAGCATCTTGTGGAAATCGCAGTATGGGCAGATGCTCGGGCAGAACGGGACGTGCAGGTAGAGGGCTGAGACGGTCACTAGCTCAGGCTACGTCACCCGCAGCGGCGCGCGGGGTTCGTGCGGTACGGGCGGCGCGTGATGAACAGGCCGTGGGCGGCGTCGATGCTGACGCCGCCCACGGCCTCGAACGTCCTCCGCGTTAGTTGGCGGGGAGTTGGGAAAGCTGGTCGTCGAGGATGAGGTTGGCCTCGCCGTTGAGCACGTGCAGGGTCTCGGCGACGTCTGCGCCGTCCGTGATGGCCGACATCTCGGCCGCGATGCTCTCGCGCACGGGGTCGTAGCCGGGGACGTTCGGCTCAGAGATGCCGTAAGGCAGCAAGTCGAACGCCGCCTTGTATGGCGGTAGGGAGTTGAAGAAGTCCGTTAGGCCAGCCGCGACGCTCTGCCTGACGGGGAAGTACTGGCTGGCGATGGCCCACTCCGTTTGCGCTTTGGTGCCGGTGTAGTACTCGAGGAAGAGCCAGGCCGCGAGGGTCGACTCCGGGCTGTGGCCGGACGGGAGGCTGACGCTGGCGCCGTAGATGTTCATGACGGGCTCTGGAGTGGTGTGAGGGATGGCGGCGACGCTCCAGTCGAAGCCCGCGCCGGACTTCGTGGCTTCCTGGTAGAACGGCAGGCCGGAGCTTGATGAGACGGCGAAGAGGAGGCGGCCGTTGCCGAAGTCCGTCTGATCGCCGTACGCCTCGCTCACCATCTGCGCGCAGCCGTCCGCGAACATGCCCTGCAGCCAGGTCATGGCCGCGATGGCGGCATCTGAATCGAGGGTGTAGCGGTTGGTGGTCGAATCGTAGACGTCGCCACCGAACGCGAAGGTGAACGACGCGAAGCGGCTAGCGTCGACCGCCAGCTCGTAACCGATCGGCGCCCCGCTAACAGTGGCCTTGGAGAACGGCGAGGAGGTCGCCGCGCAGGCGGCTGCCTTGAACTGATCAGGCGTGGCCGGCGGACCATCGAAGTCGATCTTGCCTGCCGCGCGGAGCTCCTTGAGCCAATCGGCGTTGTAGTAGAGCATCTCCATCGAGCGGTTCGGCGCGAGGCCGAGGCGTTCGTTGTCGAAGCTCGGGAAGATGTCGGAGTTCCAGAAGCCCGGGAAGAAATCGGCCTGATCCGCGGCCGAGATGCCCCACTTGGCCGAGTTCACGAGCGGGTTCATGTCGACGAGGCCACCGGTGAGCTGGTAGGTAGCTGCTTGGTTCTGGTAAGCAACGACGATGTTCGGAGTGTCAGAGGTGCCGAGCAGCGCGAGCATCTTCTGGTAGATGTCGCTGTAGCCGCCCTGATACTCGGCGACGACGGTGATGCCGTAGGGGTTGCTCGCGTTGAACTCGCTGACGATCTTCTGCAGCGCCGTCTCGCGCTCGCGAGTGTGCTGGTGCCAGAAGGTCACGGTCTGGCCCGTTGGGTCGACGTTCTCCCAGTCTTGCGCGAAGGCGGGTGCGGCCATCAGGAGGGCCATTAGCGCACCTAGGATCACCAAGCTTCTCTTCATGTTTTCGCTCCTTCCAGCGACCTGCTGACTAAACTGTGCGCCGTCCAGGACGTGCGCTGTGGCGCGGGTTACGTGAAGACCGGGGTCTCCACGGCATGAACGGGCGCTCGTGGCCCGTGAACGCCTTGCGGGTGGCAGTCAGGCGTCACCATTCTCAGCCCTTCAATCCTGAGGTGGCTATGCCTTCCGTGAACTGCCTCTGGGTGAAGAAGTACACCACCAGTACGGGGATCACCGTGATGACCGTCCCAGCCATGAGTAGTTGAGTCTCTGGCCCGGCCTCGGAGATGAAGGTGTAGAGGCCAACGCCAAGCGGTCGCCACTTGGGGGTCGTCGTCACGAGGAGCGGCCACAGGAACTCGTTCCAGGTGCCGACGAACGAGAGGAGCGCCGCCGTCATCATGACGGGCCTCGACATCGGCACGACGACCGAGACGAGGAAGCGCAGGTGGCCAGCCCCGTCGATGCGCGCGGCGTCGAAGAGTTCGCCGGGGATGCCGACGAAGAACTGGCGGAAGAGGAAGATGATGAACGCCGTCGCCATGAACGGCACGGTTAGGGCGGGAAGGCTGTTCATCCAGGAGCCCCACGGGATGACCTGCCCGCGTATGAGGAGGAGGTTCGGGATGAACGTCACCGTGCCAGGGATCATGAGGGTGGCGAGGAGGACCGTGAAGAGGACCTCGCGGCCGGGGAACTTGATGCGCGCGAATGCGTAACCGGCGAGGGTGCAGGTGATGAGGACGCCGGCGATGACGAGCGCCGTGATGATGACGCTATTGCGAAAATAGAGTGCGAAGTTCGACTCCGTCCAAGCGATCTCGTAGTTCACGAACTGCGGCTTGGCTGGGAGGATCACGCGGTTGATGGTCTCGCCGAGGGTCATGAGCGAAGTCGAGACCATGTAGAAGAACGGCGTGATGCTGACGACGGCCCCGACCAACAGCACGAAGTAGATGGGGATGTGGGTGAACTCGAAGTGGTACGGCTCGCGCAAGCGGGGCCGAACGACGCGTTCGACTTCGCCGATGACCTCGGTGGTAGGGGTGGCCTGCCTGCGAGCTGCCTTGGTTTCAGCCACCGAAGACCCGCCTTCCGAACAGCCGGTTCTGCGCGAGGGTGAGGAGCAGGATTATGACGAACAGGATCACGGACTGCGCGGCAGCCAGGCTGAAGTTGCCGAGCTTGTAGAACGTGTCGAAGATGACGATGCTGGCGGTGTCTACGGCGTCGCGCGTGGCGGGCGCGCGCATCACGTAGATGTGGGTGAAGGCCTGGAAGGTGCCGATGAACCCTAGCACCGTGAGGTAGAAGGTGACCGGCGAGAGGAGCGGCACGGTGATGAAGCGGAACTGCTGCCGGCGGTTCGCGCCATCGACGGCGGCGGCGTCGTAAAGCTCCTTCGAGATGCCGCCGAGCCCGGCGAGGAAGATGACGACGTTGTAGCCCGTGAACGTCCAGATGCCGAAGATGATGATGGTCACAAGCGCCAAGGACGGCCCGGCCCAGAAACTCGACCAGTCCGCGTTAGGGAACCAGCTCCCGAAAAGGAGTTGCGTGACTGGCTTGGTCTCGAACAGCCAGCGCTGCGGCGGGATGCCGACGAGGCCGAGGACTTGGTTCGCGAGGCGCTCCTCGCGCGGTGAGAACAAGTTGCGGAAGATGGCTGCGCCAGCCACGGCAGGCGTGATGTAAGGCAGGAAGTAGATCATGCGGAACAGCTCCTGGCCGCGGATCTTCTGAAACAGGAGCGTGGCGAGCACGAGCGCGAGGATGATCTGGACAGGCACCGACCCGAATCCGTAATACACGGTCCTCACTAGGCTCTTGAGGTAGACCTTGTTGCCTGCGTCCAGCATCATGCTCCAGCCGAGAGAGATGGAGATACCCGCGCCGAGCAGGACGAGCGCCCCGAAGAGCCGCGCGATCGCTGGCGGGCGCGCCAGGTCGCGTTTGAAGGCGTCGGTCCATAACCAGTGCGCAACGATGATGAGCACCAAGCCGCCGAAGAACGCGAGCGCACCCCACCAGTCGCCTAGCGTGGCGCGGTAGTTGCTCAGGCCGATGAACGCGCCCTTGCGCACGCGCCAGGTGTGGAGGCTCATGTACACGGAGTAGACGATGGGGAAGAGCCCGAAGATGCCGATGAGCACCGTGGCAGGGAGTACGAACAAGTAGGCAGTTAACCAGTCGCGGCGCTCGTACCGTAGTCCAGTACGGCGCCGAGGTGGCTCGCTTGGCGTTGCGCCACGGTACGCGCCCATCGTCAGGGGGCGGCCAACGGATGAGTGAGTGGACCGGCCTCGGTTGCAATCACTACTTAACTATAGCGGACGACCCTCGCTGCCAACCCGCTTATGAGGCCTACGTGAAGGAGCAGAGCGCTGTTAGCATTGAGCCGTGTCGTCTCGCCGTTACCTACTTGAAGTCCCTGCCGGTATCGAGGTCATCACGCGTGGTGAGCTCAAACGTCTAGGGCTGACGCGCCCGCAGAGCGTGCCTGGCGGTTTCCGCCTCGCCGACGCGGCCGCCTTGGCGAAGGCCAACGCCATCCGTACATCGGCCGCCGCTTACCTGTCGATCACGTTCGACGTTCCGCGGCCGAAGGGGTTGTTGGGCGACGCGGCCTTCCGTGAACTAGTGGCTGCTCTCAAGGAAGTCATGGCCGGCGCCAAGTTCAGCGGCCTGCGCCTCTCGGCCGCCGGGGCGGACTCGCCGACGCTCACACGCTTAGCTGGCGAGCTCGCGAAAGTGACGGGCCTGCGACTTGACCAGGAGGATGGCGAGCTCCTCGTGCGGCTCCGGCCTGACCCGGTCGGCGCCGGTTGGGAGGTGCTAGTGCGCCTCACGCCACGCCCAGCGTCCACGCGCCAATGGCGCGTGTGCAACCGGCCGGGGGGCCTCAACGCCCCCGTCGCAGCTGCCATGAACGAGCTCGTCGGGTTAGGGCACCGCGACTCTTATCTCAACTTGCTGTCTGGCTCTGGCACGCTCCTTATCGAGAGGGCCTTGCGGGCGCCAGCCGCGCGGCTCGTTGGGTTCGACATCGAACCTGAGGCCGTGGCGTGCGCGGGCGCCAACGCCAGTGCGGCGCGCGTGTCCGGCCGGGTCGAGTGGCTAGTTGGTGACGTGACGGATGAGCAGTTCATCGCACGAGTCGGCGCGAGCGGCGGCTTCGACGCTCTTACCGCCGATGCCCCGTGGGGCGACGCCGTCGGGGCGCACGCCCTCAACCGTAAGCTCTATCCGCGACTCCTGACGGCGGCCGCCGCGCTGGCGCGGCCGAAAGCCAAGTTCTGCGTGCTAAGCCATGAGGTCAAGCTCCTGCGGAGCGTCGTGGCGGCGCAGTCCGAGTGGCGCGTCGAGCGCGAGTTGCAGGTCGCGCACGGAGGCCACAACCCCCTCCTACTACTCCTCGCCAAGGGCCAAGAGTGACGTCCTGGCCGCTAACTAGCCCATGCTAGACTGCGGCGCGTGAACCGCCAAGAACCCAAGGCGCAAAAGCCGCTACTGGCCGATGTGAAGCCCGGCTGGTACGTGCTTGGCGCGCTAGTCGTGTACGCCGCGGTGGTGACTGGGCTGCTGATCGCCCGCCCGTCCGGACAGGCGTCGACAGCAGCAGACCCCACCACGCCAACGAGCGCCCCCGCCGTCGCGGCAGACTCCGGGCTCGGGCCGCAGGGGTTGTGGTTCCCCATACCGGGCGCCCGCCTCCCGACTTCGGACGACAACCTGCCTGGCGCCCCGCGCGCCTACCGCCACGGCGTTAGCCAAGGCTTCGACTTCTACGCCGAGGACGCGTCGGTCCCGATCGTGAGCGGCACGCCCGTCGTGGCGGCGCAGTCCGGCCAGATCGTCAGGGCGGACGTTGCGTACACCGAGATCGACCCGCGCGCCTGGGAGGTCCTCATGGCAGACGTGGCCGAGTCGGGGGCAACCGAGGACCAACTCGACCGCCTGAGGGGACGCCAGATCTGGCTGCGCACTACCGACGGCACGGTCTTGCGCTACGGCCACCTCTCGGCCGTACGCGACGGCGTACGCACCGGCATGAACGTGTACCGCGGCCAGGTCATCGGCTTCGCTGGCAACTCAGGCACCGACGTGGCCGTGGCTGGCCGCAAGGACCAGACGCGCTTGCGCTTCGAGATCTGGCCGGACGCAGAGAACTTCTTCGGGGCGGGCATGGAGCCTGAGGCAGTTCGCATGGCCGCGGCTTCCTTGTTCGTGGGACCATGAAGCGCGAGGAGGCCAACCGACACGTGGAACGTAAGGATGCACCTGCCCCGCTCAAGCCGGAGGCGACCGCCATCGAAACGGTATGGGGCAACGTCTGGGTGCGGGCCTTCAGCTACGTGGCCCTCACCGTCCTCCTCGTGCTCGTGCTCTGGCGCCTGCGGGGCGGCTACGCCTTCGCGCTGCAGGTCGGCCTCATCGGCTTCCTGATCGCTTACATCCTCAACCCCGTGGTCAGTTGGCTCATGCGCCTTCGCTTCAAACGCGGCCTGGCCGTGATCGTCGTCTATGCGCTGCTCTTGCTCGTACTAGCGCTCGGCTCCGTGGTGGTCAGCCAGGTCGTCACGGAGATGGGCAAGTTCGTGCAGTTGGTCCCGACGGCGTTGGAGCAGGTAACGGCCTGGACCGGGCAGTTCCAGGAGTGGCTGGCCACGTTCGGAGACCGCCTGCCAGCTTTCCTGTCGGATCGCTTCGGGGTGGCTGACGATACCGGAGCCATCAGCATTCAAGTCAGGGCGCAAGTGGCTGACTTCTTCCAGCAGCTAGGGGAGAGCCTGAAACGGCTTCTCGAGGGCCTCATCGCGGGCGGGCCCGGCCTCCTCCTGACTGGCGCGACGGCCGTCATCTCGACCACGTTCCAGGTCTTCCTCATCTTCTTGGCGGGGGCCTACTTCCTCTACGACTTCCCGCGCTTCGTTGCCAACTTCCGGCGCTTCGTGCCGCTGCGCTACCGCGAGATCGCTGACGACCTCAGCGCCAAGGCCGACCTGGCCGTTGGCGGCTACCTCCGTGGGCAGCTCCTCATAACGACCTTGCTTGGCATCTTCGTGTGGGCCGGGCTCAGCATAATCGGGGTTCCGCTAGCCACGGCGATAGGCTTCCTCGCCGCCGTGTTCAACCTAGTGCCTTACCTCGGGCCGATCCTGGGCGTCACGCCGGCCATCCTGCTCGCCTTCACCGTCAGTCCGTGGGCCGCCGTCTTCGCGGCGCTAGTGTTCCTGGTGGCCAACCAGATCGAGGCGCACGTCCTCTCGCCGCTCATCTTGTCGCGCAACACCAACCTTCACCCCCTGACCGTGATGTTGGCGATCATGGCTGGTGTTGGCCTGATGGGGTTGCTAGGCGCGCTGCTTGCCGTGCCGATCGTGGCCCTTGTCAAGGTCGTCGCGGAGGACTACTTGCTGTCGCGGCCGGCGTTCACTGGCGTGCCCCGTCCACCAGCCGGTGGCGTGCCTGCAAGCGCGGCCGCGCTCGACGGCCCGGTTGAGGGGCCAGAGCGTCTCGAGTGACGCGCGGCCCTCACGTCATCAGCACGCTTGCTTACGTACATGCGGTGATCTGAGACCTCGAGCAGCGTTTCGCGGTCCAGTCCGTCGACAGGGTAGTTGGCCACCCCGATGCTGATGGTGAGTCCAACGCCGTTGGCGGCCAGACTCGCCACCACGCGCCCGAGCCGCTCAGCGGCGGCCTGCGCGTCGGCGGGCCGCACCTCTGGCATCACGATGGCGAACTCGTCGCCGCCCCAGCGGAACACCTGATCGGAGCCGCGGGCCGCGCCGGCCAGTGCGTCGGCAACGGCAACCAACGCCTTGTCGCCCTCCGCGTGCCCGAAGCGATCGTTGATCTCCTTGAAGTCATTGAGGTCGAGGAGCATGAGGCTGAGGTGGTGCTCGTAGCGCCGCGCCCGTGCCAGCTCCAACTTGAACGCACGGTTGAACCCCTCGCGGTTGCCAAGCCCAGTCAACGGGTCCGTTATCGCGGACCTTTCGAGCTCGAGCACCCGTTCCGCTTGCCGCACGACGATCGTGAGGTGCTGTGCGAACGCCTCAGCTATGCGCAACGCAGCGGGCCCGAAGGCGTCGTCCGTCGAGAAGTTGTCGACGTTCAGGAACGCGACTACCCCGTCGCGGTCGACGATCGGCACGGCGAGCTGGCACCGCAAGTCGTTGAGGCGCGCCTCAGCGGGTGCCACCAGCATCTGCCCCGAACTGGCGCTCATCGTCAACGAGTCGCTGCCGTGCATGATGCGGCCGACCCCGCCCTCGAACGACGCCACGTCGCCGCGGTACCAGGTCAGTTGCTCGCCGTAACTGAACGGTCCGGCCTCGGCCTGGAGGCGGTCGAGGTCATAACCGACCGCCGCCTCGTAGTGGAAGCTCTCGCCGTGCCTCACGAGGATGGAGACGGCCTCGGCGTTGGGCACGAGGTCAGCCGCCGCCATGGCCGCGTGGCGGTAGAGCGTCTCTGGGCTGGAGGTGGACTTGAGTTGCTTGATCGCCTCGAGCGTGGCGAACAGTTGCCTGTTGAGGGCGGCGCGAGCGAAGGCGGCGCCAAGCGGCACGGACAACTCCCCAAGTAGCTCGCGCGTGCGTTCGCTCCACGTCGGCAGCGGTTCCCGGAAACGCGTGACGACGAGCAGCGCCTGCACCTGGCCGTTAAGGTCAACGATGGGCACGGCAGCTACCGCGCGCGCCTCGGTCGACGTCGTCCAGTCGGCGTCAGATGCGAGGTCGTCGACCAGGACTAGCTCGCGAGCCTCCCAAGCGTGCCGCAGGAGACCAGTGAAGGGGAAGCCGTCGCGAACTAGTGCGGCAAGTGCCGGGGGAGGCGAACCGTGAACGGCGATGGGACGCAGTCGCGCGTAGTGCAGCTCGAGAACCGCCCCAATGTCGAGGTCGAACATCGCCAGGATCTCGTCAAGCGCGGCTTCTGCGGCTTCGGTCACGCCGTCCGCGAGTAGGAGGCGCCTGTTGAGGCGCGCCATGAACTCCTGATGGGCAGTGGTTTCGCTCAACGCCGCCAAGGCGTCCAGCCTGGCTAGCACCTCCTCCATCATGCGCACGAACGCGACCAAGGTGGCGCGGTCCGCCGGCCCGAAAGCGTTGGTGTCGCGGTGCTCGAGGTTGACGATGGCCCGAACGCGCTTACCGGTCATCACGGGGATGGCGAGTTCGCTGCGGGTGAACTCTGCGCCTGGCGCCTGAATGAAGTCCCTATCCAAGTGACAGTCCGCGACGTACTGCGGTTCTTGTGTCTTGAAGGCCCTGCCCATGACGCTCGAGAGCGGAACGTCGAAGTCTGGGTCTGCGCCCCAGCGCCACGTCGTGTGCACCTTGAGTCCGCGGCCGTCCGGCACGAACACGGCGGCGTGCGCGAACGGCAGGATGTCGGACAGGAGCCGCGGCGCGGAGCGGAAGAGCGCGTCCATGTCGGTAGCGTGGTTCAGGTCGACCGTCGCTTCTTGCAGCAGCGTCGCCCGGCGGCCAGCGTCCCTAGCACGCTGTTCAGCGCTGCGCCAGACCCGGTAGAGGCCGTCGCCGCCAACCGACGCCAGCGCCAACGCACCCGCGATAAGGAGGTAATCGGCGGCGCTCTGGTGACTACCGTCGAGGAGGGTGCGCAGCCACACTAGGAGCAGGGCGGCTGGCGCGAGGGCGGCACTAGCCCGCCAACCGAGGCCGGCCGTGGCCAGCAGGAACGGGATGGCGAGGAGGATGCCGTGCCAGACCCTCAGGTTCCCAAGGGGGAGCGACGCGAACAGCAGCACGACCGCCACCAGGGCCCAGGAGAGGGGTCCGGACTTCAGGCGGGCTTGGCGCCACGTGTGCGCGGCCTCGGGGACAGGCGTCCTCATGCACCAGATTGTCTCACTCGGCCTCTTACGACTTTATTACCCTGCCGCTGGCGCCTGGACGTCGGCGTTGGCGTCCAGGACGCGATCGGGCGCTGTCGTGCCTGCCAGGATGGTTGCGGGGCGCGCTTGGCCGCTTGGTAACTCCAGCGCCCGCGCGCTTCGTGGAAATGACCTCCGGCCGCTTCTTGCTCGGGCGGTACACTAGGCACCGTGAAGAAGAAGGCCCGCCAGGACCGCAAGCGAAGTGAGAACCACCGCCTCGACATCGAGGCCGTCGGCCTCGTAGTCCTGACAGCTGGAGCGTTCCTGGCAGGGGTGCTCGTGCCGCAACTTCCGTCGGGTGAGCTTGGCAAGACGGTGAGGGGCGCGCTAGTAGGGCGCCTCGGCATTGGAGCCTACGCGCTGCCGTTGCCGCTCATCGTCATCGGCGCCTTGTTCCTCGTGCGCCGCAACCCGCGCTGGTGGCCGCGCGCGACCAGCGGGTACCTCCTGACCGCGGCTGGTCTGTGGGGTGTGATCGTCGCGGTCGCGCCCGCCGCCGCCGGATCGTGGGGGGCTGGACTCCGTGCCTCGCTTGGCGGCGCCTGGGGCGCGCTCGCAGCGGTGCCCGCCGTGGTCGTCGGCAGCGTCGGCATCGACCTGCTGGCTGGCTGGCCGCCGACCAGGCTCCTCAGGGTGGCGCTCGGTGCCGCCGTCACCGGCATCAAACGCGCATGGCGGTGGCTAGTCACGACGCGCGAGACGGCGAAGCGCCGCGCGGCTTTCCAGGCCGACGTCGCGCAGGCGCGGCGCGCGCTAGTCGAGCTAGGCCGCGACTTGGAGGCGCTCGCGGAGCTCTACCCAGGCAGTCGGGAGCTCGAGCATTGGCGCGACGACGTCAAGGCCTCGCGCGCGCGCCTCGGCGACGCGACCTTGCCTGTGCTGCGCGAGGCGCGCGCCGACCTGGCTGCGTGGCAGGGCGCCGTTGCCGGGTTCGCCAAGGACCGCGCCGCCGACCTGGCGGTGCAAGTCGACTCCGAAGTGAGCCGCGCCCCAGACGGCGGTGACCCCTTCGGCGCCCGCGCCGCCACCTTCGAGGTGTGGGGCGCGGACGTGAAGCGCTTGCTTGGCGACGCCGTCACCGAGCGCGGCCGCGCGGCCGACGCGCTCGACCGGCTGCGTAAGACGCTCCTGTTGGAAACCACCGCGCTGCTCGAGCGCAACAAGCGCTTGGCCCGCGAGCGCGACGTCGACAAGCGCGCCCTCAAGGGCATGTCACCACGCCAACTGGCTGGCGCCTCCCAAGCGCACCACAAGCGCTTGGCGGAGCTGCGCGCACTCGAGGCCGAGGCTGAGGGCCTCGAGGCTGCCAGTGCGCGCTTCGATGGCTGGCGTCCACTCATGGCCGACTTGCAGGAGGCGTTGGTTAGCTACCCTGAGCACCCGCTGCTGCTCGACTTCCACGCCACGCTCGCCTCGGAGCTAGACACCAAGGGGCGCAGGCTCCTTGGCGAAGTAGCCCACGTGCGCGAGGCCCTCGAGGCGGTAGCGCGCCGCGCCGCCGCCGATGCGGAGGAAGCGGCGGTCAAGGAGGCGGCAGACCGGCAGGCGGCCGAACTGCTCGCTGCGGAACGCGCGGCAGCCGAACGCGCCGCGGCTGAGCGCGCCGAGGCCGTTGAGCTGGAGAGGCGCGAGGCGGCGCAGTACGGGGAAGAGGACGCCTACGCCGACGAGAACGCCCCACAGGCGTTCACGGCGACGCCGGACGAGCGCGCTCCCGGGCGCGCGGCTGGCGCAGCGCCGGTCGCAGCGACCGCGCAGTCCAGCTCCCACTCGGCCGTTCAAGTCAGGGACCCGCGCTTGGAACGCGCGCTCATCGACGATTCCGAGTTGCCGGCGCAAGGGGCGGCGGCAGAGACCGCGCCGGAGGCCGGACTCCCAGAGGTCGGCGCCATCCCCATCCAGATCCCACCGCTCGAGCTCCTCGACGAGCCGGAAGCGCCGGCCCTCGACCCGCGCGCCACAGCCAACGAGAACTTGGCGCGCGTGCGCCAGATCGACGACACCTTGGGCAGCTTCCGCCTTGGTGGCCGCGTGACTTCGTCCGTGCGCGGCCCGTCAGTCACGCGCTTCGAGGTCGAGCCGGCGCCCGGCGAGAAGATCAGCCGCTTCTCCAACCTGGCGGACGACCTCGCCCTCGCGATGGCCGTTGGTTCGGTGCGCATCGAGGCGCCCATCCCAGGCAAGAGCGTCATCGGCCTCGAGGTGCCCAACGCGCACCGCGAACTCGTGCGCTTCCGCGAGGCCGTCGCCAGCAGTAGTTACCGCCGCTCGAAGGCGCGCATGCCCATCGTGCTCGGCCGCTCCATCGACGGCGACATGATGATCGGCGACCTCACCCGCATGCCGCACCTGCTCATCGCAGGATCGACGGGGTCTGGCAAGTCCGTTGCCGTCAACACCCTGATCGCTTCGCTGCTTTACCGCTTCTTGCCGACCGAGATGCGCCTGCTGATGATCGACCCCAAGATGGTGGAGCTCACGCCGTACGACGGCATCCCTCACTTGCTGCGGCCCGTCGTCACTAACCCGTCGGACGCGGCTGGCGTGCTCCTCGGCACCGTTAAGCACATGGAGCGGCGCTACAAGATGATGTCCAAGGTCGGGGCCAAGAACCTCGACCAGTACAACGAGAAGGCGCGCAGCCTCGACTTGCCGCCACTGCCGTTCATCGCCGTCATCATCGACGAGTTGGCCGACCTGATGATCACGAGCCCCAAGGAGGTCGAGTCCGCCATCATGCGGCTCGCCCAGATGGCGCGCGCCACCGGCATGCACCTGATCTTGGCGACGCAGCGGCCGTCCGTCGACATCCTTACGAGCCTCATCAAGGTCAACGTCCCTGCGCGCATGGCGTTCGCCGTGTCGAGCAGCCACGACTCGCGCACCATCCTCGACTCCATGGGCGCGGAGCGGCTGATCGGCATGGGCGACATGCTCTATTACCAACCCGGACTCGTGAAGGCCGTCAGGTTGCAGGGGCCGTTCGTCAGCGAGAACGAGATCGGGCGCCTGGCCGACTTCCTGCGCAGGCAGTACTTCGACGACGACTTCGGCGAGGCGTACGGCGCGGACTTCGACCCGCCGCCAGCGGACGAGTCGACGGCCACCGGGCTCATCGACTGGAACGACGACAAGTTGAGGACCGCGGCAGAGTTGGTCATCAACGAGGGTCAGGCGAGCGTGTCGCGGCTGCAGCGCCGCCTGTCCGTTGGGCATGCGCGCGCAGGCAAGCTCATGGACTCGCTGGAGGCGCTCGGCGTGGTGGGGCCGCACCAGGGCAGCAAGCCGCGCGACGTACTCGTGCCGTTCGAGGAGCTGCCGAACATCTTCGGAAAATAGGGGTGGCGACTAACCGAGACCTCAGCCTTGGTTGGTTACACTTGGCCCGTGCGCCTCGTGCTGTTCTACCTCATTCTCATCGTGGCGCAGGGCTTTCTATCCTCGTTGCTAGCGCCCATTCCGGCGCCGGACTTGTTCCTCCTCGCCGTGCTCACGCTGCTGTGGCGCGTCCAGCCATGGCAGCTCGTGCTCGTGGCGTACGGCGCCGGCCTGCTACAGGACGTCATGGGCAACGGCGTGCTCGGCACGCACGCCTTCGCGCTCGCCGCCGCCGCCTTGGCCGGTTCGATGGTGCGCGCGCAACTATCCAACGCTGGCATGTTCGAGCGCATGCTCGTCGTGTTCGTCGCGAGCGTTGGCAAGTGGACCGTCATGCTCGGCGTCATCTGGTGGTTGTCAGGCAGCATGGGCGGGTTCGGCCGCGCCGGAGCCGTTGCGCTCGTTGAGAGCGCCCTCACCGTGGCAGCTGGGCTGCTGGTGTTGCCGTGGAGCGCTGCCCTCCTAGAGCGAAGTAGGGTGCTGCAGAAAGAACTCCTCTGATGCAGGGGCGCATGAAGGTCCTCCTCGCCGCCGTGCTCACGGTGCTTGCGCTACTTGCCGCTCGCCTCATGTACTTGCAACTAGTCATGGTCGATGAGTTCACGGCGCGCTCCATGCAGAACGCCACCCAACAACGGCACATCGTGCCGCTGCGCGGCCGCATCCTGGCGCGCGACGGCACCGTCCTCGCCGACGACCGCGTGGCATACGACCTCCTCTACCGTGGCGGCCCCATTCCAGACTGGGAGCACTTGGCCGCCCTCCTCGACCTGGCGGGCGAGCCGCGCCAACCCGACCGCAGCAAGGCGGAAGAGGCGCAGAACGGCACGGTGCTGGCGTGGAACATCCCAGATCAGCTCGTAAGCGCCGTCGAGGAGCGCGTGGCAGCCAGCCCTAACCTCTACCTCCGCGAGCGCCTCGAGCGCACCTACCCGACTAACCTCGCGGCGCAGACCATCGGCTACACCTCGCAAGCCGACCCCGCCCGCAACCCTGGCTACTCGAACAACGACCTGGTGGGCGTCATGGGCCTCGAGGCGGGGCTGGAGGACGTCCTCTTCGGCGCTGCTGGCACGCGCCAGGTCGAGGTAGACAACCGCGGGGCGGAGCTTGCGTCGCAGGTCGTGCTGAGCGCCAACCCCGGGCTGGACGTGACCCTCACCCTCGACCCGCAAGTGCAGCGCCTCGCCGAGGACGTGCTCGCAGGTGCGCTGCAGTACGTGAACACGGACCGCGTGCGCGTGAAACTACCGACGGAGACGGTATTGCGTGGCGCCATCATCGCGCTCGACCCGCGAACGGGTGAGATCCTCGCGATGGCAAGCGCCCCCTCCTTCGATCAGAACGTCTTCACCCGCAGGCCGTCAGACCCGGACGCCGTGACCGCCATCCTCACCGACTCGCGGCACATGCCGCTCTCCAACCGCGCCGTCGAGGCGTACGCTCCGGCTTCGACGTTCAAGATCGTCACCTCGTCCACCCTGCTCGAGAAGCATTACGTCGGACCCAACACGCAGTACCAATGCTCGGCGAGCTTCACGTTCGGCGGCACGACGTGGCGTAACTGGGACACGTACGGCAAGGGCGGCTACACGGTCAAGCAGGCCATCGCAGACAGCTGCAACACCTACTATTGGCACGCCGCCGCCGTAACGCCCGACTTCGGCGTCGGCTGGGCGCCGCTCATCAGCGACGTCGTCGACCGCGCGCGCGAGTTCGGCTTCGGCGTGCGCCTCGACATCGGGCTGCCGGAGGAGAAGGCTGGCCGCATCCCAGACCAAGCTTGGGTGCGGGCGCAACCGCAGTACAACCACGGGTGGCTGCCTGGCTTCACGCTCAACACCATCATCGGGCAGGGCGACGTGCTCAGCACGCCGCTGCAGATAGCGCAGCTCATCTCCACCGTGGCGATGAACGGTCACGAGGTCGAGCCTTACCTGGTCGCGAAGATCGGCGACGAAGTCCAGGTGCCCGAGACGCGCGAGGTGCCCGGCGACTACTACTCGACCCTCAAGGAGGGCATGCGCATGATGCTTACGGACTTCCCGTCCCGCAGCATCCTTGGCCCCAACGCGTTCCCCGTCAGCGTGGCAGGCAAGACCGGCACGGCCCAAACGCCGCGCGGCGGCGACTACACGCACGCTTGGTTCATGGGGTTCTCACCTTATGAGGCCCCCGAGGTTGCCGTCGTGGTATTCATCGAGTACGGCGGCTCCAGTTCACGCGTTGCGATCCCCATCGCGCGGGACTTTCTAGCGGGTTACTGGAGACTGCATGGCGTGGAGGTGCCGTAACAACCATGAAAGCCAGAGGGACCCGTGGCGGAATCCTGCTCAGCCTGGAACCCGGTGACGATGTAGGCAGCGTGGCTGCCGTCCTCGACGCGCACTCGGAGCTGCTACAAGACAAGGTGTTCGTCGAGATCAGCGAACGCACCACTTACGCCCTCGTCACGGCCATCGCGGGGCGCGTGAGCGCAGCTGGTGGCGAACTGGTCGACGTGCGGCCCCCTATCTCGGTCATGCAGGCGCGCGGCGAAACGGTCATCGTCGCCCGCACCGTTAGGAGCGGCGGCAAGGTCGACTCGACCGGCTCCGTCGTCGTGCTCGGCGACGTGAACGCCGGCGCTGAGATATTGGCGAACGACGACATCATCGTCGTAGGCACGCTGCGCGGGCTGGCGCACGCGGGCGCGAGCGGCAACGAGAAGGCCGTGATCTGGGCCGAGCGCATCATGAGCCCGCAACTGCGCATCGGTAACGCACTCGCGCAGGCTGGCAGCAACAGCGGCGAGAGTGAAGATGGACCAGAAGTCGCGCACCTCAAGGATGGCGCCATCGTCATCCGGCCGTGGAACACGAACTAAGCCGAGTAGGGGGAACAGCGTGCAAGACGTAGTCATCACTACCGCAATCCGCACTCCGGTAGGGCGCGCCCACAAGGGCATGCTCAAGGACACGCGCCCAGACGACTTGGCCGCACTCGTCATCCGCGCCGCGCTCGAGCGCACTCCCGGGCTGGCTGATGGGCGCATCGATGACGTTCTCATCGGCAACGCTCACCCGGAAGGGGAGGCGGGCTACAACCTCGCGCGCATCGCCGTTCAGATCGCCGGGTTGCCGGACGCCGTGGCTGGCGTCACGGTCAACCGCTTCTGCGCCTCCGGCCTGCAGACGATCGTGCAGGGCGTGCACTCCGTTGCCTACGGCATGAACGAGGTCGTGCTCGCCGGCGGTAGCGACTGCACGAGCCGCGTGCCGATGGGCGGTCACCACCTATCGCTCAACCGCGAACTCGTGAGGAAGAAGCCGGGCGCTTACCACACCATGGGCCAGACGGCGGAGGAGGTCGCGCGGCGCTACGGGATCACCCGCGAGCAACAGGACCGGTTCGCGCTCGCGAGCCACGAGAAGGCCCTGGCGGCGCGGGCGGCTGGGCGCTTCGCGGACCAGGTCGTGCCCGTCGCAACGCGCGTCGTTGACGAGGCAGGCGCCTGGCACGACGTCGTGCTCGAGGTCGACGAAGGCCCGCGCGCTGGCTCCAGCCTGGAGAAGCTCGCGACCTTACCGACCGTCTTCGCTCAGGACGAAGCCGCGACCGTAACGGCAGGCAACTCAAGCCCTCTGAACGACGGCGCTGCCATGAGCGTCATCATGCGCGCAGAGGAAGCCAGCGCCCTTGGCCTGAAGCCACTCGCGAAGTTGGTGCAAGCCGCCGTAGTTGGGGTCGAGCCTGAAGTGATGGGCATCGGTCCGGTGCCCGCCATCCGCAAGCTCCTCGACAAGGTCGGCATGACGCTTGACGACATCGACCTCATCGAGATCAACGAGGCGTTCGCCAGCCAGGCGTACTTCTGCCAGCACGAGTTGGGCATTCCGGACGAGAAACTCAACGTCAACGGCGGGGCGATCGCCATCGGCCACCCGCTCGGGGCGACTGGGGCGCGCATAGCCGCTGACCTGTTCGCCGAGATGCACCGCCGCGGCGTCAAGCACGGCATCGTGTCGATGTGCGTGGGTGGCGGGCAGGGGATGGCGGCGCTCTTCAGCCTCGTGTGAGGGGGTCGTCGCTCCCGCTAGTGGCCGCGGCGGCCTCCAGCGCCCCGACGACCTGCTCGAGCGGTATGCGGTAAGCGAAGCGCGTGCGCAAGTACCAGAGTTCCAAGATGGCGGCCAGCTCCGGCGCTGGCGGCGGCGCCGCGCGCCACCCCGGCCTTAGCCGGTCGAGGTAGGTCGCCGCTCGCGTCACGGCCAAGTCGAAGAGTTCGGCCCGTTGCACCAGGGGCACGATAACCGGACTGCGGTGGCTAGCCGCCGTTGTTGCGGCTGCGCACCTCGTAGCCAGCCTCGCGCAGTGAGGCGGTGCCGCGCGCTAGCTCCTCGGAGGTCTCGAACGCCAAGCGGATCGCGCCGCCGGCTTCGCGGATGCTGAGGACTTCGATGTCCTTGACGTTGACGTTGGCGTCGCCCAGCGCGTTCGTTATGCGCGCCAGCTCACCGGGCCTGTCAGGCACGGCGAGCACGACCTCGTGCCGCGCGGGGAGGAGACTGCGCCGCACGATCGGGATGCTGTCACGCGTGCGCTTGGCCGCCTCGCCCGCGCTGATCAGGGCTTCCGGGTCCTCCAGCAGCCCCTCGAGGCGTTCTAGTTGCCGCCGGTAAGCGCTAAGCGCGCTGCGCACCGCCTCGCGGTTGCCCGCCAGCATGTCGCGGCTCATCAGCGGGTCGCCGCTGGCGACGCGGGTGAGGTCGCGGAAGCCGCCTGCCGCCAGCAGCATCATGAGCGAGCGCTCCTCCCCCTCGTCGACCAACGCGGTCAGCGCCACCGCTGCGAGGTACGGCAGGTGGCTGACGGTCGCAACGAGACGGTCGTGCTGGGTGGGGCTGACCTCGATCGGCCGCGCCCCTAGCGCCTCGACGAAGGCGCGAACGTGGGCGAGGGCCGCCTTGTCCGTCACGCCCTCCTCGGGAGTGAGCACCCAGACGGCGTTCTCGAGCAGGGCGGGGTCCGCGTTCAGCACCCCGCCCCTTTCGCTGCCCGCCATGGGGTGGCCGCCAACGAAGCGCGCCCCCTGCATGCCAGCCACTACTCCACCCTTGGTGCTGCCGACGTCGGTGACGATGGCGTCGGGACGCAAGTGCGGCAGCAACGCCTGACCTAGTGGCACTAGCGCCCTAGCTGGCGTGGCCAGGATCACCAGGTCGGCTTCCTGCAGCCACGGTCCGGCCTCGAGCTGCGCCTCGTCGATGGCGCCGAGGCCCCGCGCCGCATCGAGCACGGTAGCGTCGCGGTCGAGGCCGATGACCTTCTCAGCCAAGAAGCGTTGCCGCGCGCCGAGCGCCACGGAGCCGCCGATCAAGCCGACGCCGGCGACTACGACGGTGCCGAACAGGGGGCTGAGGCGCACGGGCTAGAGGCTCTTGCCCAACGCAGCGACCACCCCGCGCAGGCGGCCCATGAGCACGCCGAACTCGGCGTCGTTGAGCTGCTGCGCGGCGTCCGACTTCGCTTCCTCCGGCTTGGCGTGCACCTCGATGATGAGGCCGTCGGCGCCAGCTGCCGCGCTGGCCAGGGCGAGGGAAGGCACGAGCGCTCGGCGGCCGGCGGCGTGGCTCGGGTCGACCCATACGGGCAGGTGCGTGAGCTCCTTGAGGACGGGAACGGCGCTGACGTCGAGCGTGAAGCGCGTGCTCGTCTCGAACGTCCTGATGCCGCGCTCGCAGAGGATGACGTTCGGGTTGCCTTGGCTGAGGACGTACTCCGCCGCCTGCAAGAACTCGGAGATCGACGTGCTCATGCCGCGCTTGAAGAGCACCGGCTTGCCCGACTTGCCGACCTCAGCCAGGAGCGCGAAGTTCTGGGTGTTGCGGGCGCCGATCTGCAGCATGTCTGCGGTAGCGGCGACGGTCTCGACGAGTTCAGGCGCGGTCACTTCGGTGACGATGGGAAGACCGGTCGCCTCACGCGCCTCCTCCAGGAGCCGCAGTCCCTGCTGGCCGAGGCCTTGGAAGGCGTACGGGCTCGTGCGCGGCTTGTACGCCCCACCGCGCAAGATGGCCGCACCGTGCTTCTTGACGATGGCAGCTGCGTCTAGGAGCTGCGCTTCGCTTTCTACACCGCAAGGACCTGCCGCGACGACGAACGTGCCGTTGCCCGTAACTACGGCCCCTGGCCCGGCCTTGCCGATGGTCACGGCGGAGTCGTCGTGGCGGAACTCGCGCGACGCCAGCTTGTACGGCTGCGTGATGCGCATGACGGTGTCGACGCCAGGCAGGGCGCCAAGGTGCTCGCGCACCTCCTCCGTTGGGGCCGGCCCGATGGCGCCGATGAGCGTGCGGGACTCACCCTCGCTGATGTGCGGCGTGAACCCGAGCGACTTGATCTCGCTGAGGACGCGGTCTAGGTTCTCTTTAGGTGCGTTCTTGGTCATGACGATGACCATGTGGTTACTCCTGGCTGCGCTGCCGTGGCGCTTGACGCGGTGTTGTTCAGGTGTGGCCAGCTGCCGCACCTCTGCCGCGGGGCGGCACGGGTGACGGCAGGGGGCTGCCGATACTAACGCTCGTTTTGGATAGGGACCGCCTGCGGGGCCTGACTCGTGGTCAGGCGCAGGCTGTTGCTACGGGGGTGAGGTAGAGCGGATACGCGTAGCCATAGTCATAGCCATCGTCCACGGCACCACCTCCCGGTAGCAAGTTAGTCATGGCGGAGAGTGTAACAGGTGCGCGGCGCTTGTCAACGCGGTTGGGCCGCGACCTCCGGAAGTATCCGCGAGCGGGTGAAGGGAGTAACCTCTTACCCATGACGCAGCACACCGAACCGCGTGAAGTCGACTACGTCGCTCCCCTTGGGGCGGGAGCTGACAAGACTGAGCGTTATCTCGAGCTGCGCCGCTACGTCCTCGCGTTGACGGACGGCGAACCGGACTGGCTAGCCAACCTGGCGAACGTAGCGAGCGCCGTGTACGACCACGTGCCTGGCCTCAACTGGGCGGGTTTCTACCTCATGAAGGGCGGCGAGCTCGTGCTTGGGCCGTTCCAGGGGCGCCCGGCGTGCGTGCGCATCGCCAGTGGCCGCGGGGTATGCGGCGCGGCGGTCGCCGAGCGCCGAACGCAGGTCGTGCCTGACGTGCAGGCGTTCCCTGGGCACATCGCGTGCGACGCGCGCTCGCGCTCCGAGATCGTCGTTCCAGTGATGGTAGCTGGTGAGGTCGTAGCGGTGCTCGACCTCGACAGCGCTCAACTCGCGAACTTCGACATCGAGGACCGTCGCGCCCTCGAGACCATCGTCAACGACATCGTTGGGCGTGTCGACTGGGTGGCCGCGACGCGCAACTGAACGACGGTTAGGCCAGCTCTGACTCGGCCCTCGCATCGACGGCGGCGACGGCGTCAAGCAGGAGCCTGAAAGGCGCCGCATGCTCAGGGTGGTCGCGGTACGCCATCTCCGGGTGCCACTGCACGCCAAGCACCCACGAACCGCTGCGCTCCTCGACCGCCTCGACGAGCCCGTCGCCAGCGTGCGCCACGGCGATCAGCCCGGCGCCGACGACGTCGATGGCCTGGTGGTGGTAGCTGTTCGCCCGCACCTTGGTGGCCCCGAACGCGTTGGCTAGGCGACTGCCTGGCGCCAACGAGATGGTGTGGAGCGGCGTGCCGCGCAGGTCGTGCTGGTCGTGCTGCCACGCCTCCGGCAGGGCGGGGATGTGCTGGTGCAGGGTGCCGCCCTCGGCCACGTTGATGACTTGGTGGCCGCGGCAGATGCCAAGGACTGGCTTGCCGCGTGCGCGGAAGGCGCGGTAGAGCGCGATCTCGAAGGCGTCCCTGCGCTCGTCGACGCTGCCCAGGTCGGGGTGGGGAGCGGCGCCGAAGAGCTCCGGGTCAACGTCGGCTCCGCCCGTGAGGAGGAGCGCGTCGCTGCTCGCCGCGTACGCCTCCGCCAGCTGCGGGTCGAGGACGGCCACCATGGTCGGTAGGCCACCCGCGGCGGCGAGCGCCTGCGAGTAGTTGCGGCCCGTCAGCGCGTCCTCGCGCATGAGGCCGGTGGTGCGGTTGCTTATGCCGGTACTTACGAGCACGCGTGGCCGAGTCGTGGTGTTCACGCCACTAGGGTACCCCCAGCCGCTAACGGGCGCTAGCGCTCGTGCGGTGCCCTTGGGGTGAGGCCCGCTGCGTGCGCCTCTGGTACGCTTCCGGCGGTGTGGACGACGCAAGCGGTTGCCTCGCGCCACTGCCTGGGAGGGTGAATGCCTGGAATCGCGATGATCGGCGCCCAGTGGGGCGACGAGGGTAAGGGTAAGGTCGTCGACGCGCTCGCCGCCGAGGCTGACTTGGTGGTGCGCTACTCGGGTGGCGCCAACGCCGGCCACACGGTCGTCGTTGGTGGCGACGTCTTCAAGCTCCACCACCTGCCTTGCGGGACGCTGCACGAGCGGCCTACCTCCGTGTTGGGCGGCGGCATGGTCATCGACCCGTGGACGTTCCTAGAGGAACTCGACGGTTTGAGCGCTCGCCGCGACCCTGGCCGCGTGCTCGTGTCGACGGAAGCGCACCTCGTGCTGCCGCACCACATGAAGAACGACGAGGGCGGTGGCTTCGTCGGCACGACGGGCCGCGGCATCGGCCCGGCTTACTCCGACAAGGCTCGACGCATCGGCGTGCGCGCAGGCGACCTGCTCGACGACGAGGTGCTGCGCGAGCGCCTCGCGCGCCTCATCGAAGCGAAGCCGAACTCGACGGCGCGGGTCGGCTGGACGAGCGTGAACGTCGCCATGGCCGAGTTGGCTGGCGTGCGTGAGCGCCTCGCGCCGCTGGTGGCCGATACGGGCGCCATGGTGCGCGAGGGGTTGGCGCGCGGCGAACGCGTGCTCTTCGAGGGTGGGCAGGGCACCATGCTCGACCTGTCCTACGGTACCTACCCATACGTCACCTCCAGCCACCCGACCGTCGGCGGCATCTTGATCGGCGCTGGGGTCAGCCACAAGGCGTTGGACGGCGTGTACGGGGTCGTCAAGGCGTTCACGAGCCGCGTCGGTCACGGACCGTTCCCGACCGAGATCACGGATGAGCCGATGGGCACGCGCCTGCGGGGCACCGGCTCTAACCAGTGGGACGAGTACGGCACCACCACCGGTAGGCCGCGCCGCGTTGGTTGGCTCGACTTGCCGCAGCTTAAGTACGCCTGCGACATCAACGGCTTCGACGCCCTCGTGGTCACGAAGCTGGACGTCCTCTCCGGCCTTGAGCGGGTGCGCGTGGCTGTGGACCACGGCGACGACGGTGCGGTGTACGAGGAGCTTCCCGGTTGGGGTGAACTGCGCGGGTTGGGCAGCCGCGAGGCGTTACCGCGCGAGGTGCACGACTACTTGGGCCTCATAGAGGAGCATACCGGCGTGCCCGTCGCCATCTTCTCGACGAGCCCAGATCGAGAAGACACCTACGGCTCGGTCACTTGGTGACGGGCAGGGTGATCGCCTGGACCCTCGTCATCCTGGTAGTCGTCGCTGCCGTCGTCGTCTTCGCCCTTGGTTGGGTGTTGTCGAGCAGGGTCATCGTGCCCGCCCCGTACTCTTTGGCGCCCGAGTTCGAGTTGGCTGACGTCGCGGACCTAGGGGGAGGGCGCTACGCGGTCGGCATGCCGGCCCCGGCAGGCACGCCTTTGCAGCACGCTAACGTGCGGGTAGTCGGCACTTACGGGCTGTTGTGGGAGGGCGGCAACGGCGCCTTGGGTGAGATCATCGCCGACGCCGGCGGGGTCGTAACGCGGGCGGTCGACCTGCTGGCGGGCTCGCCGCCAACGGCGGGGGCGCCTGCGCGGCTCGACAACTTCTACTACCGCAACGACCCCAAGGCGGACCTGGGCTTGGAGTTCGAGGACCTCGAGCTGAGCGGCCCTACTGGCAAGTTGCGCGCCTGGTACGTGCCTGGCGCGCAGCGCACGGCGGTGCTCATGCTGCACGGCAGGCGCCGCGGGGAGCTCATCGAGACCCTGCGTTTCACCGAGGCACTTCACGAGCTCGGGCTGCCGGTGCTCGCGCTCTCTTACCGCAACCACGACGCCAGCGACGCCAGCCCAGACGGTCACTACCACTACGGCGCAAGCGAGTGGCAGGACGCCCTCGTCGGCGCGCTCGAACTCGCGAAGCGCGGGCACGAGCGCGTGATCCTCTACGGCCTCTCCATGGGCGGCGCCGTCGCGCTCGAGGCCCTTGAGCGCTGGCCAGCTGCTGCCCCTGAGGTCGTCGGGCTGGTCCTGGACTCCCCGCTGGTTAGCCCGCGCGCGGTCGTCGAGTTGGGGGCGGTCAAGGCTGGTCTGCCCATGCCGGCGCAAGCCACGCGCGTTGCGCTGTTCGTCGCACGCCTGAGGACGGGCGTCGACTTCGCTAGCCTCGAGCAAGCGTCAAGCGCGGCCGGCATCGGCGTGCCGCTGTTGTTGATCGCGGGGGAGGACGACTCGACCGTGCCGATCGGCGCGATCGACGAGTTCGCCGCCGCAGTCGGCCCCCTCGCGACCTACGTGCGCTTACCTGGCGTCGAGCACGTCGAGGCGTGGAACCACGACCCTGAACGCTACGCTGGTTGGCTGCGGGAGTTCTTGAGCTCGCTTGCCGTGAGGGCCAGCGCCAGCTAGCCGGCCGCCACCAAGCCTGCCTGATGGCGAACGTCCCGGAGCCAGCGAAGGTTCCGGGACGTTGCGGTGCTTGGGTCGGCAGTCTTGGTCAGCGCTCTGCGATCGGCTTGAACTTGAGTCCCATGCCGCCCGAGTACGCGAGCCGCGGACGCATGATGCGGTTGTCCGCGTACTGCTCGTACAGGTGCGCCATCCAGCCGGAGATGCGCGCCACGGCGAAGATCGGGGTGTACATGTCGCCTGGGAAGCCGAGCATGCGGTAGACGGACGCGGAGAAGAAGTCGACGTTCGGCTTGACCTCTTTGCCCTTCTTGACCATCTCGCGGTCCATGACGCGCTCCATCTCGAGGCTCATGTCGAACCACTTCGAGTCGCCTGACTCCTGAGCGAGTTGGCGGCTCACTTCCTTGAGGACCTGCGCGCGCGGGTCCAGGACCTTGTAAACGCGGTGCCCGAAGCCCATGACGCGGCCGCCTGGCTTGGCGAGGACGCTCAAGACGTACGGCTCGACGCCCTCGATGGAGCCGATGCCCTCCAACGCGGCCATCACTGCCGTGTTAGCGCCGCCATGCAGCGGGCCCTTGAGCGCGCCGACGGCTGCGGTGATCGCGCTGTAGACGTCCGTGAGGGTCGAGGCGGTGGCGCGAGCAACGAAGGTGCTGGCGTTGGAGCCGTGCTCGGCGTGCAGCACGAGGGCGACGTCCATGACGCGCGTCGCTGCCTCAGACGGCACCTCGCCGGTAAGGGTGTAAAGGAAGTTGCCTGCCAGGCTGAGGTCCGTGCGCGGGGGGACCGGCTCAAGGCCGCGCCGCACGCGCTCGTACGCCGCCGTCAGTGTCGGGAACTGCGCCAGGAGTTGCGTGCCGATACGGCGCACGTTCGCGTCATCGACCCCGTCTGGGTTCTCGTCGTACGACCCGAGCATCGAGGCGGCCGTGCGCACGGCGTGCATGGGCGAGTGGCCCTGCGGCAGCGTGCGGTAGAGGTCGTAGACGGCCTCAGGCACGTGATAATTCGGCGCGATCTCGGACTTGAACGCCGCCAGTTGCTCGCTGTTCGGCAAGGCGCCGTACCACAGGAGGTAGACGACCTCCTCGTAGCTCGCCTTGTCGGCCAGCTCGTTGATGTCGTAACCGCGGTAGACGAGTTGCCCTTTGCCACCGTCTATGAAGCAGACGCCCGTCGTGTCGATGTAGACCCCGTCGAGGCCCCTGTTGATGGTTTGCTCCATGTTTCCTCCGCCGTCTCTCCCGAAGGCGCCCGCTCGACTGAGATCATGGGCGACGCCTTCGCTTAATCGTTGGGTGACACGGTGGCGGTGCGGTCGAAGCGGCGGCGGTTTACGCCGTTGCCTTTCTTCCGGTTGGGTGTCCGGCACCGTGATCGCGTGGTGAGGTGGCTTCGCCAGCCGAGATGGTCACGCGCGCGACCGACCGCTTCCGCGGTCTACTGTCGAGGGTAAGTCTACCCGGTAGTCGCGGGCGACAAGGGGGCCGAGGACGGCTAGTTGGCTAACGGCGCCAGCGCAGCGTCAGCGCCACCGTCGCGGCGGCGGCGACGAGGCTGGCGGCCAAGTAGCCGCGCGGACCGGCGGCGGCCAACGTGACGACCGCGCCGAGGCCAACGAAAGCGGCTCCGACTATGAAGGCCCAGTGGCTTGGCCGCTCCTCGGTCGCCTCGATCATGAGCGCGGCCGCGCCGATGCTGACGAGGAACGCACCCTCCCAGCGCAGCGCCACTTCGAGCAGGATGCCGACCGCCGCGCCGACGAGTGGCGCCCCGACGACGAGGGCCGCGTAGGTGCCGTTGCGGGCGTAGAAGTACAGGAAGATGACGCCTGCTAGCAGCAGCCATAGCCAAGCGCTGCTCGACACTAGCGCTGCCAGGACCACGAGCCCGGCCAGCGTGGCTAGGGCTAGGAGCGCAGTGGCTAGGGGAGGCATCTGGGCGCCTCTGAAAGATGACTGGCTGAGAGTGGCGCCTGAACCGCGCGCAGCATGCACCTCTCATACCACTCTAATGAGCTACTGGGAGTGTTCCGCGCGGTGCCAGCGTGGTTCGCGCGGTGGGAAGTCTGCTACGGCGAGGGCGTGCACCGGGTGGTATGGTGCCGTCAACGCTCGAAGGAACGACCGGAGCGCGACCGCCGGTCAGCCGGGCCGGGCGGCCAAGGCAACGGTCGCCGTACGGAAGCCGCAAACGGGAACCGGACATGGCCAAGTACCAAGCCACCAGCCACCACGCACAAGCCAGGAACGCTGGCGCCACTAGCGTCCTACTAGGTATCGTCATGCCGCACCGCGCCAAGCGCGCGTTCGCCCCGGCTGCTAGTGTCGGGGCGTTCACTTGCGGCAGGCGCTCGCCGTACGCGCACGAGCAAGAGCAGAACACGAACGAAGGGAGGTCCGTATGATCCTAGAGTCCCAGCTCTTCCAGCCGTTCACGGATGAGCCGATCTCCGTCATAAGCGAGGCCGGCGAGTGGATTGCCCCGTTCGATCTCGATCTCGCAACGGACCAGTTGTTAGAGATGTATCGCCAGATGCTGCTTGGCCGCATGCTAGACGAGCGCCTCGGCCGGCTCCAGCGCCAAGGGCGCATCAGTTTCGTCGCGCCAAGCGCGGGCCATGAAGCCGCGCAGGTCGGCATCGCGCACGCCATGAAGCCAGGTTTCGATTGGCTCTTCCCCTACTACAGGGACGTAACGCTCGTCCTTGCCGTCGGCATGCCGCCGGCTGAGTTCATCGGCCAAGCGATGGGCACGCTCGCCGACCCGAGCCGCGGCCGGCAGATGCCTTACCACGCCGCCTCCAAGGAGCTGAACATCTTCTCGGTGGCGTCCCCGATCGCTTCGCACATCCCGCCAGCGGCCGGCGCGGCGATCAGCATGAAGCTGCGCGGCACTGGTGAGGTGGCGATCTGCACCTTCGGTGACGGCGCCACCAGCGAGGGCGACTGGCACGCGGGCGTAAACTTCGCCGGGGTGCAGGGCGCGCCGATCGTCTTCGTGTGCCAGAACAACCGCTACGCCATCTCGGTCGGTTTCGAGAAGCAAACTGCCTCGGACAACGTCCACGTGAAAGCGCATGCGTACGGCATGCCCGGCTACTACGTCGACGGCATGGACGCCCTCGCCAGCTACTACGTCATGCGTGACGTCGTGCAGCGCGCGCGTGACGGCATCGGCCCGTCCCTCGTGGAGATGCTCGTCTACCGCTACGGCGGCCACTCGTCCGCAGACGATGACTCCGTCTACCGCCCACGTGCAGAAGTCGAGGCGTGGCGTAAGCGCGACCCGCTCGGCCGCATGCGGCGCTTCCTCGAGCGCCGTGGCGAGTGGAACGACGCGGCCGAAGAAGCGGCAAGGGCCGAGATCGATGCGCTTATCACAGACGCACTGCAGGCAGCGGAGGCCGCTGGCCCCGTGCCTACCTCCGCCATGTTCGAAGACGTGTTCGCTCAGGTCCCTGCGCGGCTCCAACAAGAGCGCGCCGACCTGCTCGGCTGAGGCCGGAAGGATGATTCTCGCGTGAGCAAGATGACCATGGTCCAAGCCATCGCGCGGACCCTTGACGAGGAGATGGCGCGAGACGACCGCGTCGTAGTCGTTGGCGAGGACGTCGGCAAGCGCGGCGGCGTCTTCCTCGCCACGGAGAAGCTCTACGCCAAGTACGGCCCCGACCGCGTAATAGACTCGCCGCTCTCGGAGGCCGCCGTGATCGGCGCCGC
>CALCHY010000141.1 GCA_937907415.1 uncultured Trueperaceae bacterium | reverse complement strand
GGTGCGAGACCTGGGAGGCGGCGCGCTTTTGAGGTGAGCAGCGGGGCTAGGGAGAATACAACCATGCACATGCTCTCGTAGCTCGCCGTTAGCGGCATGCCGCCATAGTGCAGTTACATGTCCAGGGACCACCGGTCCGAAAGCCGCTCCTCGGACTGCTCCACGCTGAGCGCCGTCACCAACCGCAGGCATGCTTTGCGGTTCGAGAAGAAGAGAACCACCCTGGTCCTGCGCTTCAACCAGGAGTTGGGGCGCTCCGTGGGGTCTACTTGGGTTTGAGGCGCGTCACTACGTGTCGCTCCGTCCCACTAACCTAAGTTGGTAGGAGGGAACGGGAACCATGCGTCAAATTAAGGACTACAGTGAGATTCTAGAGGAAAGTGAAATCAGCCTTCTGCAAGTCAAGAAAATCTTCGACGGCTTGTACCCGTCACATTACAACCATGAGTTGCAGTTCCTTTGGGTCATCGCCCCGGAGTTAAGCGCCCTCGTCTACTACAATGCGAATTCTTTCTCCGCAATTAAGATTGAATCGACCTACCGCGCCGCCAAGCACGCGACTGAACAAGAACTTCTCACAGCCGTCAATCAGTTCAATGCAGACTACGAGTCCGTCAGAGCGTTCATTGATGTGGCGGGCGATATTCACTACTCCACCGAAATACGCTGCAAATTCGGACTCATCGTCGGACACGTCGCCGCAACATTCCTCTTGTTCCGCGCGCTCGTGAGTCACGACCACACGCTCCGGGGCCTCCTAGTTGTCTAGGAGCGTCATTGAGCTACGGATGACAAAGCGAGTTGACACCAAGGAAGGGCTGAAGCACCGCTCACGGGACATTTTCCCGAGTAACAGGCTGCGGCCAAGGGCTCTACCCAATGCTTTGAAGGGGGGAACTGATTATGCTCTTTAACCTGTTCGGAATGTTCTCTCTCTGCAATTCCGTCACGGACTACCTTGGGGTGGATGCGTATGCCCCATTATTCAGACATGTGCAGGCCGTCCTCGAGGGCGAAAAGTCCTTTGAGGAGGCCCTATCCTCTATACGCGTGACCGACTACTCAGAGTTCAGCTTCCTTGTCTATTGGCAGTTGTTCCGCATCTCATTGTCCCTAAACGAGGCAGCGGCCAACCCAGACCCGGCAGAACTTAGGGACGCTCCCTTCGTAATAGACCAAGCCGTGGCACTTCGCCCCCTTTATGAAAAGGCGTCGGAAACACTAAAGAATGGTGAGTACATCACAGGTCTATTCGCGCTGTCGATTCTCGTAGCACTATTCTTGTCGTCTTACCCAAGTGATATTGTTGAGACTATCGACCTATCCACATTACCGAAGGCGTACCTTCCGCTAAAGCGTGGCCTACTCAGTATGTCGCTAGGAGAGAAGCATGCCAGTACCGGAGGTGAGCTCGGCGATACCGCAGCGGCGAGCGCCCTCGCACAGGGTCCTGAGACCCAGGATCTGGAGGACACTGTTACGCGACCAGAAAGCTTGGTGGCTGAAGACGTTGATCGCCCAGGCGAGAATTGAAGGTTTCGTCGAAGAGATAGAAGGAGGCACGGATCGTGAACGAAATGAGTATTGTCGAAAGCTATACAAAGGCCATCTTGGATATGTTTTCCGACCGGTCCTTCGGACTTGTCGACATTGAGCGCGTCGGCGGCGGCAGATTCGCAATTGCATTCCAGTACGAATCCAGCATCTTCAGGCTAAGCATCGAAGTTGCCGACCTCAGCCTCTTCCAGGTCGAGTTCCTCACCCCAATTCTCATCGACGAACGACGAACTCCGGGGGCCGCCCTAAAGGCCCTACTGCTCTTCAACGCCATGTACCACACGTCACCGCTAGTCAGTTACGCCCTTGTAGATGAGGGCGAAAGCATGGACAGCGCCACGCGCGAGATCTCCCTACTCGACATCCGCGACGGCACGGGCCTCCCAACGGCACTGGCGAATCTACGACTCATGTACGGCATCGAACTCTTTGACAAGACGAGTGAGCAGGACTGGTGCTTGGCCTTCGACGCCGCCGTGGGCACCCTCATCAATCACCTCAACGCGGTCATGCAGAACTTCGACCTCATCGGAATCGAGTATCAGGTAGCCACGTTCCCAAGTCCTGAGTAGGCTTCCGGCCACAGGTTACTCTGGCAATTGAACCAGTTTCGGTAGCGTGAGAGGGGATGGTCGGCCCTATGTCGGGAAGACGAGTTGGGTGCAATGCCGCACAGCGCGACGGCGGCGCCGAGGTAAGGGCGCAACGTCCATGAGGGTACACCGCCGAACGCTCATCACTCCCGGCGGCATTAGGGCCAAGGAGCTCCTGGCTGCTGCGGCCGCCGGATCTACGAGTGGACTGCATGTGACCACCATCGCTCACGTTGCTGAGCGTCTAGCCGGCGGCTTCATCACCCGCGCGGGCGTCACCGAACTACGCGAGGCCGTCTTCGGGGCCCTGCGCACTACCGACCTTGGCGAACTCAACGTGCTGGCCGAGCTTCCAGGGGCCACAGGCGCCGCCCTGAGCACACTTACCAAGGTTTGGCTCGCGGGCATGAACTTGAAGACGTACGTGGCGCCCACACCGCAAGCGCAACAACGGGTCGCCCAAGTTTATCGGCTCGAGGTCGCCACTAAAGGGCTGTTACCGGGAAACCAACTGGCGCCGCCCGACTTGGTCGCTCGAGCGCTGGAACGGGCTCGGCACGCACCGCGCGTACTTGGCGCAGTGACCGTGGTCGGCGTAATCGACCTGGTGCCCGTGTGGCGGCCCCTCCTGTTGGAGTTGAGCAACAGAGTGCACGTGACGTGGAACGCGGTCGGATCGGGCGTACCGGTCTGGCTGCAAGGCACCAACATAGAGGTAATCGCCGAACCGGTGCGGTCGCCGACCCTCACGGCGGTAAGTGCCGCCACTGCCAACGACGAGGTCATCGAGGCGCTGCGTTGGGCGCGCGAGCTCATGGCGTCTGGCAAAGCCAGGCCGCACGAGATAGCGCTGGCTGCCGCAGGGGTTGAGGACTTCGACCCATACGTGCTGGCGCTGCGCGACGACTCGGCCTTGCCCATCCACTTCGTGCACGGCATTCCTATCACCACCACGTGGGCTGGCCAGACGGCGGCGGCTCTGGCCGACGTGCTGGCGCGCGGGCCGTCGCAGACGCGGCTCAAGCGCCTCGCTAGGTTCCAGGGCACCCAAGAGGGCCTCCTTGGCGCTTTGCCTGAACGGTGGACCACGGTACTGCCGCCCTCTTCTCCCCTGGACCGACCAGAGGCCTGGACGCGCTTCTTGAACCAGCTGACGCCCGCCAGCTGGCCGGAAGGGCAAGATGGCACCGAGCTGCTCAAGCAAGTGGTGAGCGTCCTTGAGCCCGGCCTGCACGGCGCGGAAGCCGCCGGCGAAGCGTTCCTCAGCGGCCCCGCCCTACAGATCTGGCGCCAAGCGCTAGCGCTGGGGCCGGCCGCCTTGATCGACCAGACGCTGGGCAACATGCGGCAGGCGGACGACTACGAGCCAACCAGCTCGGTGGCCTGGGGAGCAGCCAGCCAGGTCGCGGCGGCGCCGCGCGCGCACACTCGGCTGCTCGGCCTCAACTCCGGCTCCTGGCCGCGCTCACGGAGTGAAGATCCGCTTCTCCCCAACCACGTGATCCCAACCGATATCCTCGACCCCTTGCCGGCAGCCGAACTAGACCGCCGACACTTCAGAGCCATCCTGGAGACCACGCGGGAAGCCGTCGTCATGTCGCAGGCGCGCCATGGCCGCGAAGGGCGGGTACTCGGGGCCAGTCCCCTGTTCGCCGACCCTGCGCTCAAGAACCTGGCCCCGGCAGTGCGCCTGAAGCGGCACCGAGTGCCAGAGCACGCGTTCAGCGAGAACGACCGACTGAGCGCCAGGCTTGAAGACTTCGCGTTGAGCGCCCAATCGCGAGGCGCCGAGGCGTGCTGGGCCGCCTGGCATGCCACCGAGCTCACTCCCCACGACGGGCTGGTGAGGCCCAACCACCCGCTCGTGCTACAGAGCCTGGAGCGGCGCCAGTCGGCCAGCTCGCTGCGCCTCCTCCTGCGGCAACCGATCGGCTTCGTGTGGCGTTACGCCCTAGGCATAAGAGAATCGGACGAGGACGACGAAGCGCTGGTTCTCACACCGCTAGCGATAGGTGACATCTTGCACCAGACGGTGAACCGCGCCTTGGCCACACTCAGAGATGACCCCGGGAAAGCCCTGAACGAGGCGGTCAGCGCTGCCCTCGGCGAGGTGGCCGAGGAGTGGCTCCTTAACCAGCACACGCCCCCGAAACAGATTTGGGAGAGCCAACTGCACGACCTGGTACAGGACTCCGAGGCGGCCCTCGAGCTGACCAAGGCGCAGCCGCCCCTCACTAACTACTGGACGGAGTTGTCGTTCGGCGGCGAGCAGACCACCAGCCCCACGAACGCAGCCCCGTGGGACATGGACGCGGCGGTTGAGATACCAGGGACGGGCTTCACGATCGGCGGCCGCATCGACCGGCTCGACCTGGATGCCGAAGGCGCTCACGCCCGCGTCATCGACTACAAGACAGGGAAGCTGCCAAGCAAGCCGGGCGAATACGTTCTGGACGGCGGCAAGGAGTTGCAGCGCAGCCTCTACACCTTCGCGGTGCGCCAACTCCTGGGCGCTAACACAGCTGTAAGCGCCGCGCTCGTCTACCCACGGGCCGCCACCACCCTTACCCTTGAGAACGGAGACCAAGTCATCAAGAAACTGACCGGGTACCTGGTCGCGGCCCGCAACAGCCTTGAGCGCGGGCGGGCGGTTCCTGGAGCGGACACGGACGCCTCTTACGAGGCGCACGCGTTGGCGTTGCCGGCGTTCCCGAAGAGCTATTGGGGTAGGAAATCCGAAGCTGTCACGCAAGCACTGGGCTTGGCTGCCGCGATATGGGATGAGAGATGAGCAACCTCACCGACCAAAGCGCGCGCACCGAAGCGCTCACGACCTTCGACCGCACCATCTTGCTCGAAGCGGGTGCGGGGTCAGGCAAGACCGCCGTCATGGCTGGCCGCGTGACGCTCATGCTCGCTGCTGGCATCGCCGCTAGCGAGATCGTCGCCATAACGTTCACCGAGCCGGCGGCCAGCGAGCTGGTCGTCCGAATAAGGGCGTACGTTGCCGAACTGTCCGCCGGTAGAGTCCCACTGCAGCTTGCCGCAGCGTTGCCAACCGGGCTGAGCGCAACCCAGCTCAGCACGCTGCACAGCGCCGAGAGCCGCCTCGACGACCTCACCTGCACGACCATCCACGGGTTCTGCCAACGGCTCATCCGCCCCTACCCGGTAGAAACCGACATGGATCCCGGCGCCAGGCTCCTCGACCCGGTAGAGGCAAAACTCTTGCTGCAGGAGAGCATCGACGACTGGTTGCGCGAGCACTTGGGCGGTCAGAGCGAGGGGTACCTGGTCGAACTAGTGCGCCATGACCCCAAACACGCCGTCAGGGAGACCAACGAGATCGCCAAGAAGCACTCCGAGTATCGCAACCTGCAGCCTCCAGCAGTACCGCAAAGCGGCGCCGTGGTGCTCCCCTTCACCGAGGCGGCTAAGGCGTACCTCGCGAGGATGCGCACCAGCGTGGTGAGCGTTCCTGAAGCTGAGGAAGTCGCAACCGCGCTGCTTGAACTGCTGCACCTCGTCGACCTCGAAGACCCGGCCAAGCTCATAGCGTTACTCAGCCTCGAGCGGAACGCCCTCTTGACCGAGGGACGGTTCAAGCAGTTCAGGTTCAAGGGCAAGTTCGAGGACGCCGCCGCAGCCCACGGCGTTTCGAAAGCCCAGGCCAACGAAGAGTTCGAGACCATCAAGGGCGCGTACGATGCCGCCGCCGCAGAGTGGCTGAAGGTAAGGGCCGTCTGCGCCAGCGTCGTTCTGGCTGGCCTCATGCGCGAGGCCGGAGAAGCCGCAAAGCGCTACGAGCGCCTGAAGCGCCGCTCGGCACTGCTTGACTTCGACGATCTCCTGCACGCCGCGAGGGACCTCCTCGCCGACCACGAGACGATCCGGCGGGCCCTCAGCGACCGTTACAGGTACGTGCTCGTCGACGAGTTCCAAGACACCGACCCACTGCAGGCCGAGATACTGTGGCGCCTCTGCGGAAGCGAGAACCCGGCTGCGCCGCACGACTGGACCAAGCGCGCCCTGCGGCCTGGCTCGCTTTTCCTCGTCGGCGACCCAAAGCAGGCCGTTTACCGGTTCCGCGGGGCGGACGTGGAAACGTACCTGCAGGCCAGGGACGCGTTGGTCGCCGTGGACGCCACGGCGGTGCAAAGCATCTCCATGAACTTCAGGTCGCGGTCCGGGGTGCTGCAGTTCGTGAACGGCTGCTTCGAGGAAGCCCTGACGGTGGACGGGCAGCCGGGGTTCACGCCCCTCGACACGGGGCGTGCCGATGCCGCGCCCGGCTCCGCGGTAGCCCTGTTGCCCATCGAGGTGAACGAGGACCCCGACGCGCCTGACCCAAGTAGTGAGGAGATCCGCCTGGCCGAAGCCGACGCCGTTGCGGAACTATGCTCTAACCTCCTATCGAGGCACGAAGTACCCGACGGTCGCGGCGGAACCCGACCAGTGGAGCCGCGCGATATTGCATTGCTAGCCCCCACCGGCACGGAACTCCACATCTACGAGGCGGCGCTCGAGAGCCGCGGCATTCCGGTGGCTAGCCAAGCCGGCAAGAGCTTTTGGAAGCGGCAGGAGGTCCAAGACCTCGTGGCGCTCACGCGTTTGCTAGCCGACTCGCGCGACCGCCTGGCGCTGCTGGCGTTCCTGCGCGGCCCGCTTATTGGCCTGACCGACGAAGAGATCCTGGACATCGAGTGGAGCTTGCGCCAAAAGGAACAAGCAGCGGAGCAAACGGTCGAGGAAGCGCCCGGAACGGACGAAGCGGCAAGCCAGGCGGTTCGCACCGTTCACTTGAGCATGAACACGGACCCCGAACTCATCGACCACGCCCTGGCCAGCGACACGTTGCGCCGGCTTCAGTCCCTCAGGCGCAGAGCCAACCAGACCACGCCCCACCACCTGCTCTCCCAAGCGGTGGACCAGCTGCGGGTGCGCCCCGTGCTCAAGCAACGGCACCACAAGCCGGAACGCGCCCTGGCGAACGTGGCGGCGTTCCTCGAGTTGGCGAAACCGTACTCCATTAGGGGACTGCAGGCGTTCGCGCTGAACGTAACAACTAGCTGGGACGACGACGAACGCGCGGTGGAGGGCCGCGCAGACAAGGACGAGGACGTGCTAACCCTCGTGACCATGCACTCCGCGAAGGGCCTCGAGTGGCCCATCGTCATACCGGTGAACACCTCGAGCGGACTCAAGAGCGCTGAGAGCAGCTTCGTCGACCGCAGCCAAAACACCCTCTATCGCAAGGTGTTAGGCGCCGAGCCGCTCGGTTTCTCTGAAGCAAGCGAGCGCGAAGAGCGGCAGTCCCACTTCGAGCGCCAGCGCCTCTGGTACGTAGCAACCACCCGCGCGCGCGAACTACTGGTGCTGCCCAAGGTCAGGCTCAAAAGCAAGCGAGCGCGGTGGAACACCATCGTCCCCCTCTTCGAACAAGCCGCCGAGGCGTTCTCGCTGGCGATTCCGGCCGGCCTTACTCGGGTGGAACTCGGGCAGGCGCCCAACACCACCAGCGGCGGAGGGCCGCAGTCCCGCACTCAGTTCATCGCCGAAGGCGCCGCAATAGAAGCCGCCACAATAAAGCGCAAGTGGAGCGCGGCCAGCCGCGCGGAAGTGACCACTGAGTCAGATTCGGAGGCCACGGCCGAAGACCGCCAGGAACTCCTCGAACTAATCGTCGAGGGCCGCGAGGCACTAACCAGCCCACCTCCGCAAGGCGGCAGGCACCGCGGCACCATAATGCACAAGCTCTTCGAAGAAGTGCTGACCGGTGAGCTGGACGAACGGCAGGCCGAGATAGCGGCGCGCGCCGAGGAGCTGGTGAGGAGCCTTGGCTTCGTGCCGTCGGAGGACGCAACCAGTGGACTAGCGCCCGCGGAACTCGCCAATTGCGTCATCCAGGCGCTGGCGCTACCAGAAGTAGCCAGTCTGCGAGCTGGGCTCGAGCCCGAACTCCCCGTCTACTCGCTCCGGACCTCGGACGGCGTGGAACAGGTGACGACCGGCGTGGCCGACGCCGTGCAGTGGTCGGAAGACGGACGACCACTAGTAGTGATCGACTGGAAAACGGACGTGAACCCGCGCCCCTCGACTATCGAGAAGTACAAGGGGCAGGTCAAGGAGTACTTGCGGGCCACTGGGGC
>CALCHY010000140.1 GCA_937907415.1 uncultured Trueperaceae bacterium | reverse complement strand
GTTGGGCTGGGCGCAGCAGGCAACACCGTCACCGGCAACACCTTCGGGGCGGGACACACTTCGTACGTCACGGACTACAGCGGGTCGTACGACCTCAGCGCGCTCATGAGCGCCAACTCCTTCTCCCCGGCGGCAACGGTAGGCACTTACGTGCCGAGTTGGATCGCCACTGCGTTCCCGGCGCTCGTTCCTTAAGCGCTAGAGGGCGCACGTTAGTCGGTTGGCCCCTGCGGTGCTCGGCACCTCCGCAGGGGCCGAACTTTGCTCTAGCAGGCACGCTCGGGCGTGCTTGGTCGCCGAGCAGTGTAGTGTTGGCGTCACAACGCGGCCAGGCTAGGCTTACGTCTATTGTGGTAGCTGGTTCAAGTGCCGTCTACTATGCCACGTGGTGTCGGAGGTTGAACATGCCCGGATTATTGAAGAAGATCGAAGACGAGGCGATATCGCTGAGCACCTCAGACCGGGCGAGGCTTGTCCAAACCATCCTTGAGTCCCTTCACGCGGACGACGCCGAGTCTGCAAAGGCGTGGACCATCGAGATCGACCGAAGAGTCGAGGCTTTCGATCGTGGAGAACTGACCACGCATCCCGCCGAGGATGTGTTCGCCGAGGTACGCCGAGTTACTAGGTGACAAAAGCGCGATTCATCGCGCCAGCCCAGCAGGAGTTCCTCGGGGCCGTGCGTTTCTACGAGGGCGAGGAAGCGGGCCTCGGCAGACGACTTGCCACCGCCGTTGAGGAGGCCACTCTGCTCGCACTGAATTTCCCTTTGGCTGGCACGCCGATGCAAAGCGACATGAGGCGGGTTCTCGTAAGAGATTTTCCTTTTGCAGTAGTATACCGCCCCGATGACGACGGTATTATCATCTTCGCCGTGGCACATCTGTCCCGGAGGCCCGGCTACTGGAACTCCAGAACAGGCTTCTGAAGAAGCTAGCCCATGGCAGGGTACCCCGCCCTCGTGCCCCAGACACCTAACCACATATCAACGGGCTCACACGGCCCACTCTCGTGCAGCCGTCACCAGCGCCGCAGGCCCGCCATGCCGCCGAACTCTGCCATCAGCCGCGCCTCCGCGGCCCCCTCGGCGAACTCGAGGATGGTGCCGCTGCTCTGCACGATCTCCGGGAGCACCTCCATGAGGCTGACCTCCTGCACCGTCTCGTCGGGTCGCAGAGTGTTGGCCTCGGCCATGCTGGCGGTCACGAGGCCGCCGTCCGTGAGGAACCCCGTGCCCAGCTCGCTCCACGGCACCACCAGGGTGTGCAGGCGGTTCGCCTGCAGCAAGGTGAGCACCTCCTGCACGCCCCACACGCCGCTCTCCTTGATGCGGTCGAGGAGCGCCTGCTCGTGCGCCGCCTCGGCGCTGGCCACCAGGTCCTTAACGAGAGGCAACCACTCGTGCGCCGGGGCGTCTGGGTTGGCCGGGCCGGAGAGCTTGCCGATAACCCGCTGCTTGATGGCGGCCGGCAGCACGCCTTCGAAGGTGCTCAGGGTTGAGTCCTGGCCGAGGAGGATTACGCGGTCTATGCGCCCCTCTTCGAGGGTCTTCTCCACCTCGGGTAACAGCGTGCGGTAAAGCCTCGCCGTGGACTCGTCTAGCCGCGCGCGGAACGTGTCCACGTCGGCGCCGCCACGCCCAGCCACCCCGATGCCGATGCCGTGGCTGCGGCGCGCATGGCGGTACGAGACCCACTCGTCCGTATCGACACTGCGCACGTAGTCTGCGATCTCTGCTATCTGCCCGAGGAAGACCTCGAAGACCCGCACGCGGTCGGCGGCTACGTAGATGGCTGCGTGGCGCTCGCGCTGGTCGAGGGCGAACAAGAGGGGCGCCACCAGCGGCTTGCCCCAGTGCGCTATGGCGCCACCTTCTGCCGCCAGGAACGGCAATTCGGTTTGCAGGTAGTAGGCGTCGAAGGCGGTGCTCAGGTCTGGGCCCGCGAAGATGACGAGGCTACGGCCCTCCACGCGCGAGAACTCCTGGCGGAGCTTCTCCGTTACCTGCGCCACGTAGGCCTTGTCGAGGTTCAGCTCCCGCAGGGCGCTGGCGGCCCTGAGCACGTACGCCTTGCCGGTACTATCAGGGTTCGCTGGGTTGACGTCTAGGTACAGCGACAATAGTGGCCCATGTTGCGGGGCGATGTTGTCAAGTAAGGCGAGCTTAACGCTACTTCCGATCATCTGGATACCTCCTCGGTGGCAAGTGCTGCGGTGAGGCGCTAGTACCAGCATCCCTGCTCCTGGCGCAATCCATGTAGCCCAGACAGTGGCGCTGCAGCGAGGTTCATGTAACAGCCTGCCGTGCGCGGCGGTCTGTGATGGCGGGGCGAACACGCGGCCGGGGGCGACGATGGGTGCGACTGTGGCCGATATCATCCGCAGTTAGCGGGGCGAGTGGTCAGACTGCTGTCACGCATGGGCTCCCTACTCTTAACCTTGTTGCCGTTCCTAATCGGCCCCGTCATCACGCTTGTCGTGTTCATCTTCGTTTTCAGGGTGAGGGCGCGAGTCATGCGTGGCGAGCCAGCCATCAGGGCTCCGCGCAGGCGGACGATCATGGGGTTCGTGTTGGCGGGCGTGGTCGTCGCCAGCCTGTTCTTCGGCTTCGTTGGCGCCGCCATTATCGGAGCGCTGGCTCCGCGTTCCGTGATGTTCGCGGCGGACATGGCTTGCCCTGGAGGAGTTCAACACAACTCGTACGATTACTCGTACAAGCCTGGCCAGCGGGGCACGTCTCAGGTGTTCCGTTGTGATCTCCCCGGTCAGGCGTCCACCGATATCACGGGGACGACGTTCGTTTACGCCGGGCTGAGCTTCAGTGCAGCCGCGCTGATCGTGTTGCTGGTCGTGTGGGCGTTGCTTTGGCCGCGCGTGACCGCCTTCTTCAACCGGCTGCGCACCGGAGGTGCGTTTGCTGCGTCGGGTAAACCTGACGCCGACTCAGACGCCAGCGTAAGTGACCTCATCACCAGCGTCATGGGCGCGGTGGCGACTAGGGCCAAGCGAACCCAGACGGCCAGCGTGTACGTGAACGGCGAACGCGTCGACTTAAGTCCGAACGACGAGGCCGCTGTGCACCGGACGGTGGCCGACGCGTTCGGCGCGGAGCCGCACGAACCGCGACCGCACCGCAGTCTGAGCGAACGGCTGCAGGAACTCGAGGCGCTGTACCGCGCGGGGACGATCAGCCGCAGTGAGTATGACGAGGGGCGCGCGCGGTTGCTTAGCGAGATCTAGCAGCTGTGGCCGAAACGGCCACCAACAGGTGCGGACCGTCTCACAGTCTTTGCTGTGCATAATCTCCCCGTTTACGCGTCCAGCGCGTGTTAGCGTCAATTAGTTTCATGCCGCTTCTAGGAGGAGCTCGATGAACTTCAAACTCGTGCGCGTGGCAGGCCTCATGGTCGCGCTAGCTTTCCTGTCCGCCTGTTCAATGTTCACGCCGGAGGCACCCGACAGGTTGATGCTCGGACTGAGCCCAACCAACGAGCTCGGTTACGAGATCGACGCGAGTGGGATCGTAACAATCGAGACGCGAGAGCTGGTGCTCTCCACCAAGGCTGGCATGCCGCAAACTAACGTCACTGGTTACCGCATCGAGTATTTCGACCAGTTCGACTTCCTGGTGGGTAGCACTACCCTCGAGCCGCAATCCCTGAGCATCACCGTGCCAGCCGGGATCGTTTGCGATGAGCCCAACCCGGTCGTCGGCTGCACCTCGTTCTCGGCGGGCGCCCGGCCGGGGCCCGGCATGGCAGTTGACGTCCCGGGGCTAGGCGATCAGCTCCTCAACGCCGATATCGCGATCGCCAACGCCGCGGCAGGGTCACCAACGGGCTGGTACGCCGTGCTGACCCTCTACTACAACAACGGCCGCGGTAGCTTTGCCGAGGACTACACGCTCTACATCGTGGCTCCCAACTAGCGCTAGCGCCCCTTTCGGATAAAGGGCCCCGCCTCGAAGTTCGAGGCGGGGCCCTT
>CALCHY010000139.1 GCA_937907415.1 uncultured Trueperaceae bacterium | reverse complement strand
ACGCCGCGAGAGGGTTTTGCCAGGGGCAGAGGCGCACGCGCATGCGTTCTGCGGTCCGCCATGGTCACCCCTTGCCTGCGCTCGCCGCGAAGTAGTCAAGTAGCCGCGCCGCTTCCAGCGGAGGCGAGTACCAGTTGCCCTGGGCCGCACCGAAGCCCAGTTCGCGAACGGCCTCGTCCTGAACTCGCGACTCGACCGCCTCGGCGATGGCCTCGACCTCGAGGCTCTTGGCCAGGTGCACGAATGCCTCTACCAACTGCCTGCCGTGCGGCTCGCCAAGCTGGGCCGTGAAGACGGCGTCGACCTTGATCCCGGCGATGGGCAGCGACCACAGCCGCGCCAAAGGCGCCGCGTTCGTGCCGAAGTCGCTGACGAGCGAGCGCACGCCCAGCTCGCGCAGGCCGTGCAGGTTGGCGGCAATCATCTCCTCGTCTCGCAGCAACGCGTCCGCTGGGATCTCGATCTCCACCTCGGACGGCCCGATGCCCGCCTCGCGGAACAGGTCGGCGAGGACCTCGGGAAACGCGGGCTGCATCACGTGCAGGGCGGCGACGTTCACGGCGACGCGCTGCGGCGCGCCCGGCTGGCCCCGCCACGCGGCGTACTGAGCGAACGCCTTGCGCAGCACCAGCTCTCCGAGCGGGACGGAGAGGCCGATGGCCGCCGCAACCGGCATGAACGCGCCGGGTAGCAAAGGTCCGGCCGTGGGGTGCTGCCACCTGACCAGGGCCTCCACCGAGGTGGGCCTACCGCGCACCAAGTCGATGCGCGGTTGGTAGACGAGATCGAAAGACCCGGCCTCCAGCGCGCGGCGCAGGTCGGCCTCGAGCTCGAGGCGCTCGGTTACGCGCTTGCCCTGCTCTTTCGTGAAGAACCGGAAGCTGCTCCTACCCCGCGACTTGCCCTCGTAGAGGGCCGTATCTGCCGCCCGCAGCAAGGTCTCCGCGTCTTGGCCGTCGTCTGGGTAGGTGGCGATGCCGATGGTAGTGGAGACCTTCAGCTCATGGCCGCCGACGGCGAAGGGCGGACCGAACGTCTTCACCAGGCGCGCGGCGATGTGAGCGACCTCCGTCCCGGACTCGACCTCAGGCAGCAGCATGACGAACTCGTCGCCGCCGTGCCGCGCCACCATGTCCTGCGGGCGCAGCGTCCCAACCACGCGCTTGGCCACGCTCCTCAAGACCTCGTCACCCGCCTGGTGGCCGAGCGAGTCGTTGATCAGCTTGAAGCGGTCCAGGTCGAGGAACAAGACGGCCAGCATGGTCCCGCGCCGCTTGGCCTGCTCGAGCACCGCGTGCAAGTGACGCTCGAACATCGTCCTCGTCGGCAGGCCCGTGAGGTCGTCGTGCTCGGCCCTGTATGCCAGCTCGTGGTTGAGCCGCTGCTGCTCGATGGCGCCAGCGAGCAGCAGGGCCACCGACTGCAACAGGCGCTCGTCGGGGCCGGTGAAGGCGGCCGAGCGCACGGCCAGCGCCGTGATCACGCCATAGGAGTGCTTGTAGCCACGGATGGGGTAGTAGATCCCGCTGGCGAAGCCGGACGACGCCAGCTCACCCTGCGTCAGCCTGCCGCCCCCGTCCTGCGGCAGGTCGTCGCGCAATGGGAACGGGAGTGCGGGGGCGGGCGTCGCGGCGGTTGGGTACTCGGCCCGCACGTCTACCCCACCGCCTTCGCGCGCCTCCAGGATCCTGACGGAGTCAGCTGGCAGCGTTGCCGCCACGCTGCGCACCGCCAGCTCGAGGATGGCGGGCAGCTCGATGCCCGCGATGGTGGCTGACGAGATCTGCGCCAACGCCGACTCCTCCTGCGCCTGCCGCTCGAGCGCCTCGTTGGCAGCGTGCAGCTCAGTGATGTCCTGGAGCAGCAGGAGCATGTGAGGGTCGCCGCCCAGGTCGATCGGCGCGAGCGTGAAGACGCCGTACCCCGGCGCGGCGCCGGCCCGGCAGAACGGCGCCTCAAAGCTCAACCTGTCTCCGTGCTCCACGCCAGAGAGGATCCTAGCCAACTGCTCACCGGCTGGCACGATGTCGATGTCCGCCACCGTCCGGCCGATCGCCCCATGCCTCTCGAGCCGGAAGGCACGCGTGAAGGCGGCGTTGACCTCGACGATCCAGCCGTCTGGCCGCCTGAGGATGGCGGTGGGTACTGGGTTGGCCTTGAACGCCGTCTGGAAGCGCTCCTCGCTCTCCTCGAGGAGCTTCTGCGAGTGAAGCTGTGAGGTGCGGTCGCGCATGATCTTGAGGTAGCCGAGGAGCTCGCCAGACTCGTCGCGCACGGCATGCATGATGCCGTTCACCCAGATGCGCGACCCGTCCTTGCGCAGGTGCCAGCGGTCATCTTTCGCGTCGCTCGTCACGCGCGCCCGGCGCATCTCGCTCTCGACCGCGTGGTACGCCCTACCCTCGAGCGTGAAGATTATCTCGACGTGCTGCCCGATGAACTCGTGCGACTCGTACCCAAGCAGGCGGCGCACGCCCGCGTTCCACGAGAGGATGATGCCGGCCTTGTCGATCGTGAAAACCGCGTAGTGCTCGAGCGTTCCGACGAGCTCTGTCAATGGCAGATCGCTCAAGGCCGGCGGGCTCGGGTCCATCCCTCAGGGTACTGCCAGCGGGCGAGGGGGCCGGGGCGGACGTACGTCGACGCGGGCCGCGGGGGTAGCGTGAGTCTGGGTGAGGGGCCGTGCCGCCCTCTACAATCCAGGCGCCGAACCGCTCAACGGCGCGGCGCAATCGACGAGGAGAGCCATGTCACGGCCCAATGCGAACCAGGGTGCCTACGTGCCTGCGGGGGGTGATCGGTTCGGCCAACAACGCAGCGTGTTCGGCGTCATGCCGTTCAGCATCAAGGTCTCTTCGAGAGACACCGGCGGCGGCCTTCTCGTCATCGAACAGCACAACGCCTACCAGGGTGGCCCACCGCGACATCAGCACCTCGAACAGGATGAGTGGTTCTACGTAGTCCATGGCGACTACCTTGTCGAGGTGGGAGGGAACCTCCACCGCCTCGGGCCGGGCGACTCCATCCTGGCCCCAAGCGGCGTGCCCCACACCTGGGCGCTGGATGGCGCGGCCGCCGGGAGGATATTGATCGCGCTCCAGCCTGCCCTCACGATGGAGGCGTTCTTCGAGGCGGCATCGAAGCTGCCTGCCATGCCTACCTCCGACGAGCTCCGGCCGCTGTTCGAGGCGCACGGCATGACCATCGTCGGGCCGCCGCTTAGGGGAGGTTGAGATCCGTTGGCTTCTTCCTGCCCAGCTCTTCGAGGTCGAGTGGGCGCGTCTCGGATCGCCGGGAGCCCCGAAGCCACAAGCTCGAGGGGGTAATCGCCAAGCGTTGCGGCGCTGCCTTGAAGCAGCAGGTAGGTAGCCTTGCGTAAGGTTCCCGTTATGCGCCTGCGGCTACTGTTCACCCGTGACTTCGGTGAGCCAACGCGCCAACCAGCACGTCAAGCCGATCGGCACTCGCTACAACCAGGAGTGGCGCAAGACGCTACTTGCTTTCATTCCCTTCGGCGCCCTGGCCTACTTCATCGGCTGGGCGCTGGAGAACCCGAGCGGGCAGGCGACCACCTTCGACATGATCGTCTACCCGGTCATGGGGTTCCTGCTCCTTGCCCTCGAAGGCCTCTTGGCGTTCAAACCCCGGTCGCTGGCGCTCGTCGTGCTGGCGATCATCGGCGGCGCCAGCACGTTCTTCTTCGCGAAGCTCGGGTGGCTGCTGTTCTTCTCGCCGAGCGAGACGGCGTTGCACGCGCAGTTCACGGAGACGCTGTTCTGGATCCCCGTGGTGTACTTGTTGTCGTTCATCTTGACCGAGGCGCGGCTCGGGCAGATCATCGTGCGAGCGTTCACCGCGGGCATGCTAGCGCTGGCGACCGCCTACACGCTGCCTGGCCTGCTGGCGGGCGACGTCAACTGGGGTGTCGTCTACACCCTCATCGAGCTCAACCTCGCCAACACGGTGTTCCTAGCGCTCACGTCGGCGTTCATTCGCTACAAGGAGCAGCAGACGCTTACAAGGGCGCGCATGGAAGAGGCCGAGAAGCACGCCTATCGGGACGCGCTGACGGGCCTCGCCAACCGTGTTCATCTCGACAACGAACTCGGCAAGTTGCTCGAAAGAGCTACCGCCAAAGATAGCCGCGTGGCAGTCATGTATCTAGACATCGACGGCTTCAAGGTCGTCAACGACACCCTCGGCCATGAGGCGGGAGACGAGTTGCTAACCTCCGTGGCTGGACGGATACGGAATGAACTCGACCAGGCCCACCTCATGGCGCGCATGAGTGGCGACGAGTTCGTCATCGTGCTCGACGATGTGCAGAGCGCCCAGGCCGCCATGTTCAGCGCCCGCAAGCTTCAGGCCGCGTTGGTGACGCCGTTCGAGCTGCACGGCATGTCACACCACGTGAGCGCCAGCATCGGCATCTGCCTCTACCCAGACGACGCCTCCGACGGCCCTACGCTGCTTCGCCATGCCGATTCGGCCATGTACCGCGTCAAGCGCTCTGGCAAGAACGGCGTCCAACGCTACCGCGACGACTCGGACGCGCAGGTCGAGCGTCAGCGCAACCTCGAACGCGAACTTCGGGCGGCGCTAAGCAGCGATCGCGACCAGTTGTCCTTGGTCTACCAGGGCATCCACGACCTCGGCACCGGCGACATGGTGAAGGTCGAGGCGCTTGCTCGTTGGCACCACCCTAAGTGGGGTCATGTCGGCCCGACCGAGTTCATCCCGATCGCCGAGCGCAGCGGGCTCATCGTCTCACTTGGCGAGTGGGTGCTGCGTGAAGCCTGCCGCCAGGCGAAGGCTTGGGAGGCGCTCTCCGGCCACGGGTTGGTCGTTTCGGTCAACGTCTCGGCCATGCAGTTCGCTCATCCTGGCTTCTACCGCACCGTTGAGGCTGCCCTCGAAGACCACGCGCTACTGCCGGAGCTCCTCGAGATCGAGCTGACCGAAGGCATCGTCATGCACGGGGTCGACCACGTAGTAGAGACGCTTCAGCGCTTGCAGCGACTCGGCGTGAGGATCGCCATCGACGACTTCGGCACCGGCTACTCGTCCTTCGCCTACCTGCGTGACCTGCCTATCGACACCGTCAAGATCGACCGCAGCTTCGTCAAGGACCTCGGTTCGCCGCTGCAGGCGCCGCAGTTCGCGTTGGCTCTCGTCGAGGCCATCACGCACGTCGCGAAGCACCTGGATCTCCAGATCGTGGCGGAGGGTATCGAGACCGCAGCGCAGCGCCAGGTGCTACGCGACCTTGGCTGTCACCTCGGGCAGGGTTACCTGTTCTCGCGGCCCGTGAAGGCGTCGGAAGTGCGGCCGTTCCTACAGCTAGCTCCGAGCCACACTCACGTCGTGACCAAGACCTTAGTCAACTGATTCGAGCCACAAGGTCATGGACGCCACGGACCGGTCGCCGGCCCACGCCTCGCAGCGATAACGTTGAGCGCCGCGTGTGGCTTGGGTATCGCCGAAACCGTCACGCGCAACGCGGAAGACAGCCCGCTCGCCTGCCCACACGAGGTCGCTGGCCTCGACCTCGCCGCGCACTACGCGGTAGGGCACGTCGTGAAGGCGGCCAGCTAGGTACGAGAGCTGGCCCATGAGAACGGCGACGGGCAGCGCCGGGTAGCCGTCGAAGTGGCCCACGCAAGCACCGACAGGCAACGACTCCACTACTTGCTCGGCCATGTCTATCGTTCCGTGCCAACTCGTGGTGAGCAGCGAACCGTACGGGCTCGGAGCGTTGGGCGTTGGCGTGCCCCTGATGCGGAACAGTCGCTCGAAGGCCGAGTCCGTGAGCACCGTGTAATCGACCTTGAACGACGCAAGCGGCGCACCTTTGGCCGTGGCTTCTATCGACGCCCTCGCGCTACGTTTGTCGAGGTCGAGGATGCGCCCGTGGAAGCGAACCGGCGCGCCGTAAGGCGCATCGTTAGGTAGGTAAAGGCACTCGGCGCGGCGCGCGAGGTAGTAACGGCGCCTGTCGTCGCCCTGCTGGGCCGCCGCGCTTGCCAGACCGACGATGGCGGCGTGCCTGCCAAGCTCGGCCGCAGGCATGGGACCGAGTTCGAGGTAGCTCGGCGATTCGGCTGCGGCGGTAGCCTGCAGCCCGAGGCCCGCTACGCTGATGTCGGTCAACGCGAAGTAAGGCGGTCTGACCCCCACCCGCTCCAGCAGGTTCTGAGCGCTGACGCTCGTCGTCGAGCCCTCGATGTACGGCAAGCGAGAGATCATCGAGCTGCTCCTACCGTGCACCCCACACGCCTTTGCCAGACGGCAACCCAACGCGGCCAGCTAAGTTTCCTCGTCATCCTAGACCCCTCTCCCAACGGAAAACGCTACCACTTAGCGCACGGACCTGATCATTTTGCGAACGAGGGACTACTGCTTTCTGGCGCATACGAACACTTGGCGGCCGTCGCGCGGTCAGGGCCTCGGAACGGTCCTTTTCCGTCACGGCCACTTTTCGCTTGCACGGTAGAATCACCCAGCAAGCCGCGGTCAGTCGACCAGGTCGGTCGTTCGTCACGCACGTGGCGCGTCGCTCTCGCCGACCGTTCGGGCCGTCGCCTCGCGTACCGGAGGGAACATGCGTTTCAAGCACATCTTCATGACGCTCCTGGCAGCCGCGCTGCTGAGTCTCGCTTCCGCCCAGACGCTGACCGTCTATTCGAGCGTCGACGAGGAGAACGCCCGTCACATCCTGGCTGCCTTCACCGCCGACACCGGCGTGCAGGTCCAGATGGTGTTCCTCTCGGCGGGCCCGGCGCTATCGCGCATCGAGGCCGAGAAGAACCGCCCGCAGGCCGACGTCTGGTTCGGCGCGCCTAGCGAGAACCACATCATCGCCAAGGACCGCGGCCTCACCCAGCCGTACGTGTCCGCCAACGCCGACGCACTTCCCGACTCCTTCAAAGACGCAGACGGCTACTGGCACGCCATCTACACGAACCCTCTCGCCATCGGCGTGCGCACCGACACGCTCGCGAGTCGCGGCGTTGCAGTGCCCACCAGCTGGGCAGACCTCCTCGACCCGAGCTACAAGGGCCTCATCCAGATGCCGTCGCCGCAGTCGTCTGGCACGAGTTACAACCTCGTCCTGACGCTCGTGAACATCATGGGCGAGGACGCGGCCTTCGATTACATGAAGGCCCTCAACGCGAACGTGCAGACGTACACCCAGAGTGGCACGGCCCCGTCCGGCGCACTCGGTGTGGGCGAGACGGCCGTCGCCATCCAGTTCAGCCCAGGCTTCCTCAAACTCATCGACGAAGGCTTCCCCGTCCAGGTCGTGTTCCCCAGCGAGGGCGTCGGTTATGAGGTCGCGGCCATGTCGATCCTCAAGGGCGCCGCTAACCTCGGGGGCGCGGAGCAGCTCGTCGACTGGATGACCTCGGAGAAGGGCCAAGCTGCCCTGTCGGCGCAGAAGACCTACTTCATGCCCATCCGCGCCGACGTCAGCGCGGGCCCTGGCGTCCCGTCGCTCTCCGACATCAAACTCGTGAGCTGGGACCCGACCTACGCAGCAGACAACCGGCAGCGCCTCGTCGACCGCTGGGTCGAAGAAGTACTCGGACAGTAGTCCGCAAGTAGAGTCGTCGAGACTCGCACCTGGCCCCGTGCCCGGCGCGAGTCTCGCACTCTAGCCGTCCCCGAGACCCGATGCTCAAGCGAGGCTGGCAAGAACTCCGCATCATCGCGCGCGACCCCATCCTGCTGGTGCTGGTCGTGCTCATCATCGCGTCTCTACTCGTGTTCGTCGTGTGGCCGCTCGCGCGCGTGCTGCTCAAGGCCTTCCAGGCGCCCGACGGCAGCTTCTCACTCGCCAACTTCGAGCTGCTCGGCCAGCGCCGCCTCTACCGGAACGCACTGCGCAACAGCCTCGTGGTGGGCGGCCTCGTTGGCCTGATCGGCGTCGTCATCGGTTACATAGCGGCGTTCGTGCTCACGCGCACCAACGTGCCGTTCAAGCGCGTGCTGCACACGCTCGTCATGCTCCCGATCATCTCGCCGCCGTTCGCGGGCGCCATCTCGATCCTCTTCCTGTTCGGGTTCAACGGCCTGATCACGCGCAGGCTCCTAGGGCTCACCGACTTCAGCATCTACGGCATGCATGGCGTCGTCCTATCTCAAGTGTTCACGTTCGCGCCCATCGCCTATCTCAACCTACGCGGCGTTCTCGCGGGCCTCAACCCGACCCTCGAGGACGCCGCGCTCAACGTCGGCGCCAGCCGCTGGCAGGTCTTCTGGCGCATCGTGTTTCCACTGTCGCTGCCTGGCGTGGCGAGCGCGTTCCTCGTCGTGCTCATCGAGTCGATGGCCGACTTCGGCAACCCCCTCGTGCTTGGGGGCGCCTCCTTCCCCATGCTCGCCACCCAGGCCTATCTCGAGATCACCGGCTCGTTCAACCTGGCGCGCGGCGCCATGCTCGCCGGGGTGCTACTCCTGCCGTCGATCACTGCCTTCGCCATCCAGCGCTACTACCTGGCCAAGCGGCAGTACGTCACGGTCACGGGCAAGCCGACCGCCTCGACGAGCAAGATCGTCTCGCCAGGCGCCAAGTGGTTCCTGTACGCGGTGGTGGTGGCGTTCGCGGTCGTGGTGATCGCGTTCTACGCCGTCATCCTTCTCGGCGCCGTCACGCGCGTGTGGGGCTTCGACTACACGCTCGACCTGCGGCACTTCCGCTACGTCTTCGCGGTCGGGTGGGACACGGTCAAGGACACCATCGTCGTGGCCGTGGTCACTACGCCCATCAGCGGCCTGCTTGGCATGCTCATCGCCTTCCTCGTAGTGCGCAGGCGCTTTCCCGGCCGCGCCGCCATGGAGTTCATGTCGATACTGAACTTCGCGGTGCCTGGCACCGTGGCAGGCATCGGCTACATCCTCGCGTTCAACGGCCCGCCCCTCATCCTCACGGGCACGCTGGCCATCCTCGTGCTCAACTTCGTGTTCCGCTACGTGCCCGTCGGCATCCAGTCGGGGATCGCGGTGCTGCGGCAGATAGATCCCGCCATCGAGGAGGCCGCGCAGAACCTCGGCGCTAACGCCCTCACCACCTTCAGGCGCATCACGCTGCCCCTCATCGCGCCCGCCTTCTTCTCTGGCCTCGTGTTCGCGTTCGTGCGCGCCATGACGGCCATCAGCGCCGCCATCTTCCTCGTCTCGGCCAACTGGAACCTCATGACGGTGCAGATCCTCAACGAGGTCGGTTCCGGCAGGCTCGGGGTGGCGGCCGCGTACAGCATGGTGCTCCTCGCCATCGTCCTCGTCGCGTTCGGGGTGATCAACCTCATCGTCGGCCGCGGCGCCGAGGATGCCACCTCGGTGCGGTTCTAGCGGCCGCCAGTCCAAGGAGTTGTGATGCCAGCCGACCTGCGCCTAGAGAAGCTCCGCAAAGAGTTCGCCTCCCCGGAAGGCGCGACAGTAGTCGCCGTCGACGACGTAACTCTCGAGGTCGAGAAGGGCGCGCTCGTGACGCTGCTCGGACCCTCCGGCTGCGGCAAGACGACGCTCCTGCGCATGATCGCCGGCTTCGAGGAGCCAACCTCCGGCAAGATCTACTTCGGCGACAGGCGCGTTGACGAGCTGGCGCCGAACGTCCGCGACACCGCCATGGTCTTCCAGTCCTACGCGATCTTCCCGCACCTCAACGTGTACGAGAACGTGGCGTTCGGCTTGCGCATGCACGGCGTGAGCAAGGGCGAGCTGGCGGAGCGCGTCGGGCAGGTCCTCGAGCTCGTTGGCTTAGGCCAGCTGGCGAAGCGCGCCCCGAGCCAACTCTCGGGCGGTCAGCAGCAGCGCGTTGCCCTCGCCCGCTGCATCGTCATGCAGCCCAAGCTCCTCCTGTTCGACGAGCCGCTCTCCAACCTCGACGCCAAGCTGCGCGAGCAGATGCGCGTCGAGATCCGCGACCTGCAGCAGCGCCTCGGCATCACTAGCGTCTACGTGACCCACGACCAGATCGAGGCCATGGCCATGTCGGACGTGGTGGTGGTCATGAACGCCGGACGCGTAGAGCAGGTGGGCAGCCCCCGTGAGATATACGCGCGGCCAGAGTCGCGTTTCGTGGCCGACTTCATCGGCGACGCCAACTTCCTGCCCGGCGTCCTGCTTGACACGCGCACCGTGCGCATAGCTGGCGCGACCCTGACGCTGGCGGACCCCCTCCAGGAGCAGCCGGGCGCGAGCGTGGTCGTCGTGGCGCGTCCAGAGGCCATGAACCTGGCGCGCGCCGCCGACCAGGAAGCGCGCCCCACGGGCACCCTTCTTGGCACCGTGAGGCGCACGACTTTCCTCGGCACGATCGCTCGCTACATGGTGGCCGTCGAGGGGCTGCCCGACCTGCAGGTGGACGTGGCCAGCCCCGCCGAGGCGGGCTTGCTGGCGCCGGGCACGCGGGTGACCATGGCGCCCGGAGCGTTGCATGCGTTGGCGGGGGACGGGTAGGGGACGCACTCACCAGCGGCACAAACGACCCATGCGCTAGCGCCAAGTCCCGGCGTAACCTGAATATGCGGCGGCACACTAGCCGCGCCTGACGTCAACCTTCGTGTGTTAGGGGGTCGAGTTGCTACGCGAAGCGCTACATGGCAGGGTGGCCTTCCTTGCCTACTACGTCATCATGGTCGTGTTGCTCTTCACGGTCAGGCGCATGTTTCGTTTGTCCGGCGAACTTTTCCGCAAACTCTTCCACATCAGCGTGGCAGCCTCGGTCTTCGTGCTCCTGCACATGTTCCAGACCTGGTACCTGGCCGCGCTCGCCGCCCTCGGCTTCGGGGTGGTCGTCTACTTCGTCATGGGGTTCGCTGAGCGCTACCCCTCCATCATGAGGGCGCTCGAGGAGCGCAAGCCGGGAGAGGTGCGCTCGAGCCTGCTACTGATGTTCTTCACGATCGCGGCACTCATCGCCCTCGGCTGGGGTTGGCTCGGCCCAACATCAAAGTACATGGTCATCGTGCCCATCATGGCGTGGGGCTTCGGTGACGCCGCGGCCGCCCTTGTCGGCAAACGCTGGGGCCGGCGCCACCTCCGTGGCCGCTGGGTCGATAACAAGAAGACGGCGGAGGGCACCTGGGCCATGTTCGCGTTCGCGGCGGCCGCCATCCTCGTCACGCTCATCGGCTACACGGCGTGGCCGTGGTACGTCGACCTAACCGTGGCCGTGCTCGTCGCCCCGGTAGCTGCCTTCACAGAACTCGTCACGCGTGATGGGCTCGACACCATCACCGTGCCGTTCGCCACCTTCGCGGCACTGCTGGTCGTAACGCAGGCCCTCGCACTGATGGGCGTCGTGTGAGCGGCGGTCGTAGCACTATGCAAGAGCCACGCCCGACGCAGTTGACTGCAGACGCGCACTCTGCGAAGAGCGAGCGAACGCTACTCGTGTCATGGCTACTGAGCGCACCAGGGCCGGTGGTAACGGCCGTCGCGGTCGCCATGAGTTCGTCTGCCACGCAGATCGCCGACGCCATCCGCCGCACCGTGGAGTTCGGCGCGCTAGTAACCGGCTGGTGGGTTTTCAGGGCCCGTAAGGGCGTTCCCGACGAGACCGCCAGACGCGTGCTCGAGCGGCGGGCCGAAACGAGCGTTACCGTAGCCATGGCGTGCTCCGGCGTGGCGATGCTCATCGTCGGCGCTTACCGCTTCTTCAAGTACGAGCCAGGCGGGAACGTCAGCGTCGGCCTGGCAGTAGCGTTCCTTGGCCTCGGCGTCAACGCGACCTTCTGGGCGCGGTACACCCGACTCCTAAGCCATACCCGAGACGCAGTCATCGCGGCGCAGCGAACGCTCTACCGCGCCAAGACAGTGGTGGACTTGGTCGTCACCGCCGCGCTACTCAGCGTGGCGCTCATCCCGACCCACCCGGCAACGCACTACATCGATACCTTAGGGTCGTTGGCTGTAGCCGCATACTTACTGCAGCAGGCATTCGGCACCGCGCGCCCCGCTCCGCTTAGGTAGCTCTCAAGCGAAGTCTGAGTTAGGCCACGCCAGCGGCCGCGACCATTGTGCGGGTAACGAGTGTAATCACGAGCAATCAACGATGCGAACGCGCCAGTAGTTACCGGTAGGCTGCAGGCATGCACTACGAGCCAGATTCCGGCAGGTTCATCGCCGGCGCGGCCCTGAGGGAGGCCTGGACCAGGCTGATTGGCGCCAGGCGGACGTACCTCTACATGGCCGCTACCGCCGGCATCGTTGCCTGGTTGATAGGGAGCCTGTTGCTTGGCTGGGCGCTGCCAGCGGCCGAGCCGCCGACGGTGACTCTCCCCGACGGCCAGGTTGCGCCACACTCGCCCGGTTCGAACACGGTCGTCGACCTACCAGGTGGCAGTTCGTGGTTCCTCTTCCCAGCCGCGACCGCCTACCCGTGGGTGCAGCGCATCGTTTCCGCGGCCATCTCCGCCCTCTTCGCGGGTGCGTTCGCCGCGTACGCGCTGAGACGCGCAAGCGGATTGCCGGTGCGCTACGCCATGCTGCTGGACTACGTGCGCTTCTTCCCGAAGTTCCTCGCCCTAGCGCTGCTGGCGTTAGGCGCCGCGACGGTGCTGGCGCTCCTCGGGCCAATGGTCGCCCTGCTAGGAACCCTGGTGGGAACGGTAGCCTTCACATTCGCCGACCTATTCGTGGTCGACCGCGATGCTGGCGTGTTCGAGGCGTTGCAGGGAAGCCTGAACATCGTCAGGGACAACCTGGTGCAGACGGCACTGATACTACTGACCGCGGCACTATTGGGCGCACTGCTGAGCGTGCCGTTACTCGTCGCGAGCGAGTTCCTGCCGAGCGTCCTCGCGGTCGTGGTAGCCCCCGCCGTCTGGCTCGCCTCCTCTCTGGTGTCTGCATTCATCTCGGTAGCCTTGGCCTGTGCCTTCCGAAACGCCGTCGGCATACAAACGGCGGGCGAGGCACACCGCTGAGGATCGGCTCTGGCGGCGTTAACTTCGTCCTAGGTGCCGATCGCCCGACCTTGCTGCTCCGCCAAGCCGGAGTGGGAGCGCTTCCTGACGCTATTATCCAGCGCCTTGGACACAAGCCTAATCACTCAGCCCCCCACACCCCCCGCAGGAACTCCAACCCCTCACGCGCGATCGTGTCCTGATCCGGCGCGATTTCCCGCCAGATGCACACGGCCGCCGCTATGGAAGCCACCGCCGGCGTGAACGACTCGATGACGATAGATCCTGAGTAGTTGATGTCTTTGAGGGCTCCCAACGCTGAGCGCCAGGCGACTTGGCCGGTACCCGGTACTCCACGGTCGTTCTCGCACGCATGGAAGTGGAACACCCTCCCGCCCGCAGCGCGAATGGCCGCGGCACTGTCCTTCTCCTCGAGATGCATGTGGAACGTATCAAGATGCAGGCCCACGGCGTCGCTGCCAACTTGATCGCAGATGCGTAGCCCCTGTTCGGCGGTGTTGAGCCTGTCGGTCTCGAAGCGGTTCAGCGTCTCTAGAGCCAACTTCACGCCGCGACGTTCAGCTTCTGCCCCCAACTCCCGCATACTGCCGGCAACTCGGTCGAGCTCAGCCCTGCGCTCCGCCGCCGGCAGCGGTCGAGCAAGTCCCACCGAGCCGTAGATCGGCCCGCAGATGACTTTGGCATCGAGAGCGACGGCCAAGTCCATGAGCCCGACCACGTACGCCTTCGTGCGTTCCGCTACCGCCGAGTCGGTGCTGCCGACATCGCGGCCGGGACCGAACGCTCCACAAACGACCGAGCGGAGGCCATGATGGTCAAGTTCCTCACGTAGGCTCGCGTCATCGACGAGCTCGAGTTCTTCAACCGCGACCTCGAAAACCTCAGCACCCAACCGCGCAGCATGCCCGACCAGGTCGAGGTCGGAAGCCGTAGCGAAGGGAGAGCGCCAGATGAACGTGTTCACTCCGAAGCGTGCGGGAGCCCCGCTGCCCTTCCCTGGGGGAGTCACGACGGCCTCGCATCCCGTGCCGCGACATCTAGAGCTTCGAACGTTCGGTCATCGATCGTGATATCGAACACCTCGGCAATCACGCTGGTCCAGCCGTGCAAGAAGTAAACCCAACCGTCCTCGACGTGCAGGTTTCGGGTTGCCGCTTGCTTGCGGGCTTGGTGCAGGAAGTCAAGCTCGCCACGGTAGTTCAGCTCCCACGCTAGTCCGGCCTGGGGGAAGCGTCCACGGTCGGTTATGGGCGACCCGGGGATGTCCTTCCCCATGCCCGTGGCGTTGATGACTACGGAGCCAAGTGGCAGGTGCTCCATGGCCTCGTCATTCTGCTCGGGTTGCTCATGAACTAGGTAGCGGAAAACGATGTCGGTCTGGAGCTGAGCATGTACTTCCTTGAGGTGCCCGACTCGGTGGTGTGAGCGGTTAACGATAGTCATGCGCCCAGGCCGGTCCCCCGGATCACCGAAGGAAGCTAGCGCGACGCTTATCGCGATGGCCGAACCGCCGCCACCGAAGCAGAGAACCTCCGCACCCAAGCGGAAGTGTCCTGAGGGCACGAAAGCGCGCCACGCGGCCGCCGAACTTATCGGGTCTTTAGCGTGGCCTATCAGGCGGCCTTCTCGTTTCGAGATGCACGACACCTCGCCCGTGACCACAGCATGGGGGTCGAGGGAGTCGAACATGTCCCGGCAAGCGACAAGCAGATCGATCTTGTGAGTCGTAACCAACGCTCCCAGTGCTAGTGGGTCTTGGTGGATGTGCTCGACGATGCGCCGGTATTCGTCCCTGGGCGCCCGCAGAGGAACGTCGAACCCCCTGATCTCGGCGTCAAGACCTAGGACTTCGGCCCAACGCGGGAACACGTTCATGATGGATGATCTGCCCGTCGTGACGCCGATGAAGTAGAGCGTTGGTCGGTTGCAGGCGGGGATAGTAGCCATTGTCACCCTTCTTCGAGTCCTCGGGCTAGCCTCCGGACCACGTTCGCCCCGAGGATCCCGCTCCTGACGGACACTTCAGAGACTTCAAGTTCCACGCGAGTCGCGACGTTGGTAACGAACTCGGAGGGTCCGCCGCACGGGGAGCGCCACAGATCGGCGCCTGCGAGGTCCAGACCTAGCGCCACGTAATCTCCGAAGCCGAGCTCCAGCATCTTCAACAGGAGCGGCCACACGTGCTTGTCCGGCTCATACTTCGCCCTCAGGAAGGTGTCGTAGCCGAGTAAGACCCCGGACTGAGCAAGTTCTCGGTGCAGGCCGATGTCGGGACGCTTATCCATGTGGCACAAGTACACGCGACGAGTATCGACGCCCTGGTCGACCAGCCAAGCAAGGAGCTCGGTGACGCCAGCCCCACGCTCCGTGTGGACCAGCAGGCACGCGTCCGTACGCCGCTGCGCCTCCGTTGCGGCCTCCCACATGGCCAGGTCGTCGAAGGTAGTGCCTGAGTGAGCAGCCTTGATCGCTGCTGCTCGCTGCGTTGGCATTTCTGTCAGTCCCAACTCGATCTCGCGCTCGAACAGGTCGGCCGCAGCAGCCTCATCTCCCCAGGGGCGCTTCCCGTCTGGGTAATAGCGCGCGAGGTGAAAGCCCGTCACGCACGCGATGGCAACTCCGGAGCGCTGGCTCAGTTCGGCCAGGCGTCGAGCTTCCCTGCCGGCGAACGGAGGCTGGCAATCGACGAGCCCAACTCGCCGGTCGTCCAGGGGATCCACGACCCCTGAGGTGGGGTGGCCCCACCACTTCGACGCTGCCTTGGCGAAGTCCTTCAGTGATGCGGCCTGCAGTTCTACGTCTGAGAGATCTATGGCGCGGTCGGGCGCCGTGCCTGGTTGTGGGGCGATCCATGCGTGTTCGTGGCCGTCGACCAGGTTACTGGCGGCGACCTGAATCGGGGCGCCGAATACGGTCGGAACGCGTCCTGGATTGAGGGCGGGTTCAGCCACGACCCGGCATCTCGCGGTACCTAGGATTTCGGACCAGCTCCGGTCCATTCGAGCCCGCCACGACGATCTCGGCGAAGCCGCCTTCAGCGATCGGTCCATACCTGTAACCTGCGTCGGCTGGGTAGGCGGCCAAGAACACCAGGTTGTCCGTGCCGACATTGATGCTTCTATGCCCCCAGTAGGGCGGCACGTAACAGGCGGAGCCAGCTCGCATCGGCTGGACGTTGATCCGACCCTCGGGAGTCTGCATGAGGAGCAGTCCCTCACCCGCCAGCCCGTAGTAGAGCTCCGATCGATCAGCCCTGGCGTGATAGTGACCTTTGGTCATGAAGTATTCGTTGCCGACCACTCCGGGCCGCAGCACGGTGGTGGAGAACAGAAGATGGCCATCCTCCCTGGGGATGTCGGCCGCTTCGAACACTTCGTAAAGCAGAGGGTCATCGGTCAGTAGTGCCGCCTCAGCTGTTGCGTCATTGAAGAGTCCCTTGAGATCGCTCAGGTGGCGGCTCTGCACCGCGTGGGCGGTTGGGATGGTGCCGTCCTTCAGGTCGACGAAGCGGGTCAAAGGCTCGAAATAGTCCACTAGGCCCTCCTTGGCTCTGTCCGGCTCGCCGGACGGTGTTCACGTCGGATCAGGGAGTCGTTAGCGATCAACTTCCACCGGTTCTCAGCGCGACCACGTTGGCGCCTTCCTCGCCCGCGAGCACCTTCAGGGCGTTGCGAGAGGCTGCTTCGGCCATCCGCAGGGCCGACTCAAGCGTGGCGGCACCCAGGTGAGGCGTGGCAATGAAGTTCGGCAGCCTCAGGAAGGGTGCCCCGGCCGGGGGTTCGTTCTCGAAGGCGTCGCACGCAGCGCCGGCAAGTCGCCCGTCCTCTAGCGCCCTAGCCAGCGCGCTCTCGTCAATGAGCCCGCCCCTAGCGGTGTTTATCACGACGGTACCCGGCAGCATCTTGTCGAACGCGCTACTGTCAAGGAGGTGGTGATTCGCGGCGGTCAAGGGTGCATGCAGACTGATGATGTTGCTAGTTTCAAGTAGCGCATCAAGCGTTACCAGCCTGATCGCGGCATGTTCGGATATGAACGGGTCGTAAGCTTGCACGTTCATCCCGAAGGCGATCGCTCGGGACGCCACCGCGCGCCCGATCTGACCAAGGCCGATGAGGCCAAGGGTGCGGCCGTGGAGCTCCCAGCCCATCAGGTGTGGCCATCCGCCGCTCTTCACTTCGGCGTTCGCTTCTGTTAGGCGCCTAGACAACGAAAGGATCAGCCCGAACACCAACTCCGCCACACCGATGGTGTTGGCCCCTGGCGTGTTGGTGACAACTACGCCGTGCCGGGCTGCGGCCGCCAGATCGACCGCGTCAACGCCGACTCCCTGTCGAGCAACTACTTTGAGGCGGGGCGCCCTTGCGAAGACGCTCGCGTCGCAGATGTCCAAACCCAGGATGAGCGCGTCGGCCTCGGCAGCCAACTCACTGAGTTCGTCCGGCCCCATCGGCGTGGGGCGTGCATGCAGGAGCAACTCATAGCCTGCGTCGGTAATCAGGCGCTTATGCAAGCCCTCGTAACGGCAGAAGCTCCGCGCGGTTGCGACCACCTTGCCCTTTGAAGATCGGTTCATGACGCCGTACCTGTTCCGCGCGCACCGAGATGCCCTGCGATATCGAGCAGGCGCGCGTATTCGTCGACTGCGCCGTCATATGGATTCGAATCCGGGTCTGAGGGCTCGTAGCCCGTCATCAGGTCGTTGAAACGGTCGGCGCTCGCGGCCATGTCCTCGATCAGCCCCACGGCCCGCCCGGCTATCAAGGCGCTGCCCAAGGCTCCGCCCTCTTGCCGTGCCAGCGGGCGGTAGCTCACGCCCATCACATCGGCCTTGAGACGCCCCCAGAGCGCGGAACCGCTACCTCCGCCTACCCCGCGGACCACGACCTCGCCAAGTTCGGGGTGAAGCGCCCGAACTTGCCTCAGGTACAAGGCGTACTCGTAAGCGACGGACTCCAGCATCGCTCGATATACGTGGGCGCGCTCATGGCTCCAGGTGAACCCGGCAAGGAGCCCACGTTGGCGCGGATCGTTCGGCGTTACGCGCCCACCCAGGTGAGGTGCGAACCTCACGCCTGCAGCGCGGGGCGGCACCGAAGCCGCTGCGGCCTCCAGCTCGGCGAATGCCTCATCTGGACTCAGGTGTGCCAAGTCGCGCGCGAACGTGGTGCGGAACCAATCGAGGTTCAGCCCCCCGCCCTGTACGTACGCCAATGAGTAATAGCTATCGGGGAGCACAGCTCGGGCCGTGAAGAGGGTGGCGCCGTTATCGGGAACGAAGCTGGGGACGCTCGCTGCAAGGACGGATGCGCTCCCCGCCACATCGAGGGCATCCCCGGGCCGCACAACGCCTGCCCCTAACAGACCGGCGGCGGTGTCCCCACAGCCAGCGGCAACGGGCGTGCCTACGCGTAACCCCGTTGCCGCCGAAGCCTCCCGGCACACTTCCCCGATCGTTTCCCATGGTTGCACGATGCGCGGCAACAGCCTCTCGGGGACTTCGAAAGTGGCGATCAGTTCCTCCGACCAGCGCTCGTTCCTTGTATCCGCCAGGCACGAGAAGTGGAGGTAGGTGGGGTCGATGAAGGCGTTCGCGCCGTCGATGCCGGACAGGCGCCCAGCCAGGTACGAGGCGGGCATCACCATTGCGGCAGCACGCGTAAGCTCAGCTGTACGGTGTTCAAGCCACCACAGGAGCTTGGGGCCGTGCGAATAAGTCGGGAAACCTCCAGTGAAAGAGATGATCCGGTCGGCTTCGGTCCTCATGGCGGCCACCTGTGGTTCGCAACGTGTGTCCAGCCAGGAATCGTAGGGTCCGATAGCAGCCCCGGCGGCGTCAACGAACATGACGCCTGCCATCTGACCGTCGACAGACAGGGCGGCCACGTCGTTGCCACTGGCACGCGCTTGCCGCAGGGCGCCGCGAATGGCAGCGTGCAGCTCCTCTTCCATCTCCCCTGGGTACTGTTCGACGGTCGCGTCACCTCGTCGATGGAGGCGCGACTTGACGGTGGCTTCCCCATGAAGTTCGCCGGCAACGTCGTAAAGCGCTGCCTTCGTACCGCCGGTTCCAACGTCGAGGCCAAGCAGCAACTTGGTGCTCACGTGCGACCCTCGACATGACGGCGAACAATTGCGACGCGCGAGCTGGCTTCCGACGATCCGTTCACGGCGCTACCAGAACCACTCGCGCTTGGTCGACCGAACCGGCGGCCTCGAATGCGTCCAAAGCCTCATCAAGCTGGAACGTGCTGCTTATCAACCCCTCGGTGACAAGTCGGCCTTCCTCTAGGAGTTCGATGGTCTTGCGGAGCGAAGAGAGCGAAGCGCCCGTCGTGCCGAGTATCGACTGGTTCCGGTAGTGGACGAGGTTGCCATCGAACGCCAAAGTCGACTCCGTCTTCGGCAGGCCCGCGAACAAGTTCAACCGACCGCCGACGGCCAAGTGACCCTGTGAGCGAGTCACCGCCAGTGATTGACCGATCGTCACGACGATCACGTCGAAACCGTCGCCGCCATGAGCGTCAGATAACGACAGCTCGAGGTGTGGATCGGCATCATCCAGGCACACGTCGGCGCCTAACGCAGCTGCGTGGCGCAGGCGCGCTTGGTGGCGGCCAACGAGCGTTACCTTGCCGGCTCCCAACGCCTTGGCAAGTGGGACGTGCAGGCGCCCCATCACCCCGTCACCGATGATCAGGACTGATTCGCCCGGCCCTAGCTGGCAAGCGGCTAGGCTCTCGACGGCGCACCCGATAGGCTCAACTAGGGTGGCTTGCGCCGTGTCCAACGTGTCGGGCAGGTTGAGGAGGTGTCCGGCCGCCACCGCACGTTCAGGCACGAGCAGGTACTCCGCCATGCCGCCGTCGACGTGAATGCCGAACGCCTCGTGCTCCAGGCAGTAGTTCGACTGCCCGCGCTTACAGGCGCGGCAATGACCGCAACCGACGTTCGGGGCGACGACAACGCGGCGTGAACCGTTGGCGATGCCCACGATCTCGTGACCAAGCGTCAAGGGTTCGCCGCTAGCGGACCCGCGTGCGGCGATCTTACGGTCGGTGGCGCATATCCCGGCGGCCGCTATCCGCAATAGAACGTCGCCGTCTTGCGGCACGGGGATCGGGACACGCTCGACCCTCAGGTCGTCGGGCCCGTGTGCCCTGGTTGCCAGCATCAACGGCGCCGTTCGCGGCTTCGTCATCCCGGCCTCGCCCCGGAAACGGGATCTCCTGACCTGACCAGGTCTACCTCTAGGGATGTCCGATCACCACGGTGTTTGGCCTCGTAATACTCTACGGCTCGACCGTTCGGGAGATAGGTAACGCTCCGGATGAATAGTAGAGGGTCGCCTCGTTTCACGGCCAACTCGGCAGCGTCCGCAGCTGTCGCTTGGATCGCCTCGACCGTTCGGCGACCGTGCTGGATGTGCAGGCCCAGCTTCGCCAGCTCCTGATACAGGGAGCGATCGGTGAGATCGACAACGGCCAGCTCATGACAGAGGTCATGAGGCAACCAGGTAGTGACCAACAACATGGGCTCCGTGTCCACGGAGCGCAGGCGGTCGATGCGCACGACCTTCTCGCCTGGCTCGATCTCGAGCTCGGTCGCAACTAAGTCGTTGGCTGGCTCGACGCTCATCGCGAGAACTTGCGTGCGCGGCACGCGCCCTTGGCTGAGCATGTCGTCGTGGAACCCCGTGAGAGACTGGAACAAGCGGCCGCTCACCTTCCGTTCGGCCACGAAGGTGCCACGCCCTTTCCGCCTGATCAGGACGCGTTCATTCTCGAGTTCCCCGAGGGTTTGCCTTACGACCGTGCGGCTCACCCCGAAAAGGCGACACAACTCCGGCTCGGAGGGGATCTGCACGCCAGGCTGCCAGCGACCGCTGGCGATCTGCCGTGACATGATCGCTTTCAGCTGGTGGTAATAGGGCAGCGCGCCCTCGCGATCGATGGTGCCGAGCCCGTCATCGCACCTCAGTTCGAGTGCGACGGCCGCCTCGTCTTGCATAGAATCTGTCACTCCTTGTTCCTTGTTCACCGCATCCTCAGTCGTAACGGACCTTCTCGCGACAGCCCTTACTGGCCGCGGTCAGGGCAGCATCGAGCACTTGCGTCTCGCGGACGCCATCCTCGAAGTCGGGCCGGATGCGCTCACCGCGCACCACTGCCGTCACGAAGTCTGCCACGGCGTGATGAAAGGTGTGTTCGTAGCCGATCATGTGGCCAGGAGGCCACCACGCGCTGACATACGGGTGCTCCGCCTCGGTTGCCAGGACCGTCTTGAAGCCTTGGATATGGCTGGGGTCGTTGCGGGAGAAGATCTGTAGCTCGTTCATGCGTTCCAAGTCGAAGACGATGCTGCCTTCGGAACCGTAGATCTCGAACGTGTTGTGGTTCTTGCGACCTGGGGCGAAGCGCGACGCGTCGAACGATCCGATGGCGCCGTCTTCGAACTCGACGATCATGAAGGTGGCGTCGTCGACGTTGACTTGGCCCACGGCGTTGCCTTCCGCGGTCCCGGCAGAGAAGGTGGCCGCGCCGGCGCCTGGCAGTGGTCGCTCTTTCACGAAGGTGGCGCTGGTCGCGCTGACGGTCTTCACTTCGCCGACCAGATAACGCGCCAGGTCGATCAAGTGGCTGTTCAGGTCGTGATGGGGACCGGAGCCAGCCCTGTCCCTGATGAGGTGCCAGGTGAGCGGGAAGTTCGGATCGACGATCCAATCCTGAAGATAAGCGCTTCGCCAATGAAAGATGTTCCCCACGAACCCCTCATCAATGAGGCGCCTGGCTAGAGCTATGGCGGGTACGCGCCGGTAGTTGTGGTTCAAATAGTGAGTTACCCCGGTCGATCTGGCGGCGTTTAACATCGCTTTCGCTTGCGCCGTGTTGATCGCTAGGGGTTTCTCGCAGAAGATGTGTTTGCCGTTCTCTGCTGCCGCGATGGCAATCTCGGCGTGGAGGTCGGTTGGCGTGCAAATGTCGATGATATCGACGTCCTCGCGCTTAACTACTTCCCGCCAGTCAGTGGCGGTTTCTTGCCAGCCCCAGCCGGCCGCGAACTCCTTCAGGGACTCCTGATTTCGGCCGCACGCCACCTTCAGCACAGGCGTCGCCGGTAGGTCGAAGAACTTGCCCGCGTTGCGCCATGCGTTCGAGTGGGCCTTGCCCATGAAGTTCTGCCCGATGATAGCTACGTTTAGTTCCTTCACGGTTTCTCGCCCTTCCGCATCAGGTCAAACTCGCGGCGATGCGCTTGAGGTTCGCCACGCTCTTACGGACGACAGCGTGCTCTTCGCCGGCGTAGTCGGGGTGGAGGAAGTCGGTCTCCACGGCGAGGAAGCCGTTGTAGCCGCTGTCTTTGAGTTTCTGGGCGAGCGCTTGGTTGTCAACCAACCCGTCACCAACGGGCGTGCTCGAGAAGAAGAACCAATCGTCAGGGGCGGCTGAGCGGTTGAGTTTTAGGTCCTTGATGTGAGTTGCGAACGTGTACTTCGCTAGCTTATCCATGCCCTTCAGCGGATCGTCGAGCAGTCGTAGGAAGTTCCCCGTGTCGAAGTTGATGCCGAAGTTGGGTGACGCAACGGCTTCGATCATCTGCACCATCTCGTCAGAGGTGAAGTCGATGTGGTTCTCGACGGCGATCTTCATGCCGGCCGCCTCCGCCTGTGGCATGACGCGGCGGAACTGCTTCACCAGTGCCTCGATCTGAGGCTGATGTGGTTCATGTCGGAACATGAGGCTGGAGGCCACGACGCGCATGGTGTCGGCGCCGATGAGCAGGGCGCGATCTATGGAGGCCGCCATGTCCTCGTAGGCGGCGGGGTTCTGGCCGCGTTCGAGGCCATCGGGGTGTCCCCAGGCGTACACGCGATCGAAGCCGTAGTCGTCGAGTTTCGCCTTCAGGTCCTTAAGGAAAGCGGGTTCGTAGCTGGGGAAGAAGCATGACTCGAGCGAAACGCCGTCGACCTCGAGTTCCTTGGCGAGATCGAGGAAGTCATCCATGTTCATCTGAAAGTCGGGCGCTTGCTGCTCCGGGTAAACCTCACCGAAGTAGCGGTGGAAGCAATAGCTGTCGATTCCGATCTTCACGGCCTGCTTGGCCTCCAATCTGTAGTTGCGCACTGAACCGAACCGGTGATGCCTGGATGTTTGGGAGGGGCGATGAGGCCCCTCCCTTCGGCTTGCTTGGTGATTAGCGACCGCCCCAGCGTTGGGGGAAGTTGGGCATGGTCTGGCAGCCGCACATGGCGTAGAAGAGCGGCGGCATGTTCGGCTCGATGTAGTCATCGAGCGTGTCGGCGGTGATGACGAGTTGGGGCAGGACCCACGGGGATGGGATCGATTCTCCCTTTAGGGTCTTGACGGTAGCGATGATCGCGGAGCGCCACTGGAAGGTCGGGTAGGTCGGAGCTATGGCGGTTAGGCCTTCTTCCTTCCACTTGATGAGGAAGTCCTGCTGGTCCTCGCCGATGATGATCGGATAGGGCGCACCGGCGTCCTCGAACGCTTCGAGGGCGGCCACGGAGGTGGCGCCAGCGTCCATCCACACGGCGTCGATGTTGCCGCGCTGGAGGTAGTCCTCAACGATGGCTTTGGTGGTCGCGGTGGAGCCTTCGGTGAACTCGGCGCCTACTACGTTCACGCCTGCTTCCTTGAAGATCTGTTCGGCGCCGCTCCAGCGGGTCTCGAGCACGTCTACACCAGGCAGAATGCGCAGAGCCAGAACGTTGCCACCCTTGGGGAGGTTATCGACGATGAACTCAGCGCCGGCGATGCCGAACGCGTAGCCGCCGATGGGGCCCACGAAGGCCACCGGGCAGTCGGTGTTCACGCCGCGGTCGAAGATGATGACGGGCAGCTGCTTGCAGGCGGACTCCACGACGGGGGTCAAGGCGGCGGTCGTGTTGGGGGACACGATTAGGGCGTCACAGTTGCCGCTGGCGAGCAGGCCGTTGATGTCACTGATCTGCTTGTCGTCGCTACCTTCGGCGTCAACGTGAATGAAGTTGGCGATCTCGGGGTGAAGGTCTACCTCGGCTTGCATCGTCGTCCAGCCAACCACGCGCCAAGCGTTGTTTACGCCGGCGTTCGAGAAGCAAATCGTCCAGGGCGCCTCAGTGGCGTACTGGGTGGTGTCGATGTAGTTGGGGTTAATGGCCTGCAGCCATGGTTGATCGGCGGGACCTTCGGGGGTCGTCGTCATGGCCGCTCGTTGGAAGGCGAGTTCCTTTGCGTCGAAGAACTCCGATGCTTGGCTTAAGGCGACCGTCATCCCTGCCAGAGCAAATAGTACGAGGATCGGTTTGATTAACTTCAACGTTCTAACCTCCAAAGTGTGATGATGCGCGACCCGGGCAGACACCCGGGCTATTGCCGGTTGCTTCACTGAGCCAATAGTTCAAGCCTCCGTTTCCTGGCCACCGCGCGCAGCTCGCCATGACGCGAAACCGACCGCGCCGATGATGATCACTCCCTGCACTGCCACCCGAATCGGCGAGGGCAAGCCGAGGAAGTTGAGGAGAGTGAACAGCGCTTGGAGTGTCAGCGCGCCGGCGAGAGCCGCCAGCATGTTGCCGCGTCCGCCGAGCAGTGCTGCACCACCAAGGACAACCGCTGAGATGGATTCAAGTTCAAGGCCGTCACCCACGTTCAGTGAAACGCCGGAGAAGCCCCCGAGCATGATGCCGGCCGTGACGGCGGAAAGTGCTGACACCACGAAAGCAGCGATCCGCACTAGACCCACGTTGACACCTGAGAGGCGAGCCGCATGCTGGTTGTCGCCGACGGCTAGTGCCTGCTTGCCGAACTGGGTGTAGTGGAACAAGAAGATCAGGACACCGCCGATCACCAGCAGCACGATCACGGCCCAAGGAACACGGCCCAGAAGGGGCACGCCTTCGATGTAAGCACGCCCGAACGCCCTGAAATTCGTGGGCAAGGCGCCCCGTGGTGCTCCGCCGGTCGCCAGCAAGGCGGCTCCTTTGAGGGTGAGCAGCATGCCAAGGGTCGTGATGAAGGAGGGCACTCGCAAGTAGCTCGTGACGGCGCCGTTGAAAACGCCAACCGCCAGCGCGATGCCGTAGAGCAGGAGGATTACCCACCAGGTCGTGCTGGGGTCGCCGGACGCCAGAAGGGCGCCCAACAGCACGGTGAGCGTGACGAGGGAACCCTGGGAGAGGTCGAAGCCGCCAACTACGATCACGAAGAGTTGGCCGCCCGCCAAGATCATGAGCGGGGCCGAGCGCCTGATGAAGTTAAGGAACTGTGCTGGCTCCAAGAAGCGTGGGTTGAGGAATGCAATCCAAACCAGGATCCCAGCCAGGATAAGGAAGATCGGCAGCACTTTGATGACGCCCGCGATGGCGGGGTGCCAGGACCGTCCGCGCATGACGCCGGCGGCCGCCTGCTCCGTGGAGACGTTCGGCGCCATCAGCCCACAACCTCACGCGAGCGCGCCGCGTAGATGGCGACCGCGCCGATGATTATCAGGCCACGCAACACCTGCTTGAGGTAGGAGTTGACGCCGAGTTGGTTGAACATGGTGTCGAGAACCGCGAAGATCAACACCCCCGCCACCGTGCCAAGCACGCCACCGCGACCGCCCGCTAACACGGTGCCCCCCACCACAACGGCGGCGATGGATTCCAGGTCATAGACTCCATCGGTGCCGATCCATGGAGCGCCCGACCGCAGCCGACTCGACAAGTACAACCCGGTTATCACCGCGGTGATGCTGGTGATGACGTGCGCTCCGATGACCACACGGTGGTCGCGGATTCCCGATAGTCGTGCCGTGATGCGGTTGCCGCCGACAGCGTAGATGTGGGCGCCGAAACGCGTCCGGGCAAGCAGCAGGGCGGAGAGTAGCGTCAGCCCGGCCAGGATGATTACCGGTACGGGGATGGGTCCGACCGAACCGTAGGCGAGGAACTGGAAGCTTGCTGGAACCGAGCCCGTGAAGTTCTGGAAACTCGCGTTCAGGACGCCGCGCAGGATGAGGCCAACCCCGAGTGTGGCGATGAGTGGATTGATGCGCGCCTTGGTGATTAGCAGACCGTTGATGGCGCCAACTACTGCACCGATGCCAAGCACCACCAGTATGGCCAGCGGCACCTTGGCAGGGTCGCCCTGCATGATGAAAGAAGCCATGACGGCCGCGACACTGATCAGGTAGGCAACGGACAGGTCGATCGAGGCGACCAGAATAGCGAAGGTCTGGCCGATTGCCACGATGCCGAGAGCCGTCGCTCGTTCGAGGATGTTGCCGAGGTTGTTGGCGGACACGAAATCGCCGCGGCCGAACAACGACACGAGCAGCCAGGCAATCGCGAATATCCCTAGCAACAAGACCCAGATGATCGGAAGCCTGAACCTGCTCGCCCGTGGTTTCGCGCTCGTAGCGGGGGTCGTCACGCTCATGCTTCACCGCCGTGTGTGGCTAGTAACATGATTTGCTCTTCCGTGGCGCCCGCCGCTAGTTCACCGGCCACCTCGCCGAATCGCATCACGAGTATGCGGTCGCTCATCCCAATGACCTCGAGTAGGTCGGAGGAGATCATGATCACGGCCTTACCTCTGCGGGCGGAATCTCTGATCAGTTGGTGGATACTGGCTTTTCCGTTGACGTCGATGCCGCGCGTCGGCTCATCGTAGATAGTCAGGCTTCCGTCTAGCGCCAGCCACTTAGCCAGCACTACCTTTTGCTGGTTGCCCCCCGAGAGGAACTGGGCTTCCTGGTGCAGCCCGGCGGACCTGAGGTCAACGGACTTCGTGAGTTCCTCCACGCTTGTCCCGGAGCGACTGCCGCTGCTACTAACCAGACTAAGTAATGGGCGCCGGCCTCTGCGGGCCAGAGCTACGTTGTCGGCGATGGGCTGCCGTAAGGCGAGTCCGAGCCCCTTGCGGTCTTCGGTAACGAAGCCGAGGCCGTGGCCTATTGCCTGGCGAGGGGAACGTGAGTGGACGCGGCGACCATGTAATTGGACCTCGCCGTAAGTGAACGGGTCGACACCGAAAAGCGCTTGCGCCAGCTCACTTCGGCCCGCCCCCTGTAATCCGGCGATGCCCAACACCTCGCCGGCCCTGACCTGGAAGCTGATGTTCCGCAGCTTCGCGTTCCCCGCGGATTTGACTGAGAGCACGACTTCGCCCAGGTCTCCAGGATTGGCGCGTGGGGGGTAGTACTCGGAAAGGTCCCGGCCGACCATCAGGCGCACCAAGTCGGCGACCGTCACCTCGCCCACATCGCGCGTGGTGATGATCGCGCCGTCTTTTAGTACCGTCACGCGGTCGGCTACTGAGAAGATCTCGGGGAACCGATGCGAGATGTAGATGATGGTCATGCCTTGCTCTTTGAGGTTGGCGATGAGGCTTAGGAGCGCGTCGACCTCTTGATTGGCTAGGGCGGCAGTGGGCTCGTCCATGATCAGGAGGCGGGCGTCGTACGACAAGGCCTTCGCGATCTCCACCATCTGTTGTTGCGCGACGGAAAGGTCGGCAATCAAGTCATCAGGGTGGATGCTGGCTGAGATGCCGAGGCGTGTAAGCAGCGCGGTGACGGCTGCATTCTGGGCGCGCCGGTCGATCACGCCGAAGCGGTGGGGTTCACGTCCGAGGAAGATGTTCTGCGCCACGGTGCGGTGCGGTAGGAGATTGAACTCCTGGTGGATGACGCTAACGCCCGCGGTTTGCGCTTCAACTGGGTGCCTGAACGTCACGCGCCGCCCAAAAAGCTCGATCTGACCCTCGTCCGGCGACTGCGCCCCGCCGAGGATCTTCATCAGCGTCGATTTGCCGGCACCGTTCTCGCCGATCAAGGCGTGCACTTCGCCTACCTGGCAAGAGAAGTCGACTTTGCTCAGCGCCGTGAAGGCGCCGAAGCGCTTGCTGGTGCCCTGCATGCGCAGGGCCGTGGGCGGCGGCGCGGAGCTGGCCTCCGGGGGTTTCTCAGGCGTTGCTGTCAAGGATGAGGCCTCCCTAAAGCGCCAGCGACGTTGGTCGCCATCCACTTCTCGTCCCGTTCTGCTTCTTGACGTCCTGTCATTACATCCTAGGTTCCACTTGCATCGGTGTCAAGGCGCCGCGGCGCTGGACTAGCGTTCACACTGCCTACCGGAGGCCGAGCTCTCCTAGTCCGCGATCAGGCGGTTACCTACGAGCTTCTTCATGAAGGGGAGGCTGCGCTCCGCTTCGTCGATCGTGCCGCACTCCACCGATAGGGTGATGTCTCGGTCGAGTGGGTCGAGGATGCTAAGAACCTTGTCCCAGTCGACAACGCCCTCGCCGCATGCGCACCCTACCGGCGTGCCGGTCACTTTGCCCCGCTCGCGCTCGGACTGGTCGAAAGCGATGTCTTTGGCGTGCACGTGATACACGTGATCTCTAACGTTCGAAAGCGATTCGTATGGGTCTTCGGCTCCGGCCAGGTAGGAGTTACCGGTGTCCCAATTCACTTGGATCCAGGGCGACGGCGCGAGGTTCACGATGCGGAGCAGGCCCTCGCTGAACTTAGTGTAGATACCGTGCGGCTCGATGCAGATGTAGACCTTATGCCGCGCAGCGACGTGGCTCATGCGCTTGAGGGTGTAATGCATAGCCTCATGGGCTTCTTCGTCGTTCATCCAGTCCGGCTTAAGCATCTCGTCGGAGTTGACGATGTTAGTTCCGACCATCGTGGCCTGAACGATGGCCCTCGTGAGCCGGCTGACCGCCGCTTCGGGCTTCATCAACGGACTATGGCCGCTTATCGATGAGACCCGCACGCCATTGTTATCGCAGATCTCTTTCATGAGCAGAGGATCTTCCTCCATCGACCAGGAATGGAAGTAACCGACCTCTGACAGCAGACCCCAACCCGTATGGACCATCGGCTCGACGAACTTGTAGCCGAGCTTCCCAGCTACCTCGACGCCGTTGCGGAAGTCAAGGTCGGCGCTGCGAACGAACTCCATGTTGACTGCGATGCGGTACCTGGCCATGAATAGTCCTCTGGTATGGCTCTGCCGAGGTTGCTGATCGCGATCGCGCAGCCTCGGCTTTGCGAACCAACCGCTAGATGGATGGTGGTCCAGACCAGATTCAGACCGGCCCAATTGAACTCTTGAACTACATGTTATCCTATCATTACAGGTCAGCGATCCACTAGTTGGAAGCTAAGAACAGGAGACTGGGCATGGCGACGGAGGACTCGAAGTGACGACCGTAAACGTTTGCGTCATCGGGACGGGTAGGGCCGGAATGGTGCATGCCGAGAACTTCCGCTGGCGGGTCAAGCACGCCGAGCTTGTCGCTGTCGTCGACGCTGACGCCGGACGCGCCGCCGAGGCGGCCGCAGCCCTTGGCCTTCCCGGCATGGGTTTCACGAGTCTTGCTGACGCTACCGCGGCTATCGACATCGATGCCGTGGTAATCACGACGCCTACGTTCACCCATCGCGCCCTAGCCGTCGAGGCGGCCAACAGCGGCCTCCATGTGTTCTGCGAGAAGCCCATGGCGCTGACGTTAGCCGAGTGCGACGCGATCATCAACGCCTGCGAAAGCAATAGCGTGAAGTTGCAGATCGGCTTCATGCGGCGCTTCGATCCGCCGTTCGTGAGCGCGAAGGCCGATCTCACCGCGGGCCTGGTGGGCGAGCCACTGCTTGTCCGCTCACTCACCCGTGGCCCAGGGTTGCCGCCAGCGTGGGCTAACGATGTCAGTACGTCGAACGGTATGTTGGCTGAAGTGAACAGTCATGACTTCGACACCGTCCGTTGGTTAGGTGGAGCGGACATCGTGGAGGTTCATGCCGTAGCAGCGGCACTGAAGCGCCCCGACCTGCGCAAGGAACTACCCGACTTCTACGACACTGCCGTTGTGACGGCAACACTAGCCAACGGCGCGTTCGGCGTCATCGATGGAGTATGTCCGGCCGATTACGGTTACGACGCCCGCGCTGAAGTGGTCGGCTCCGCAGGCGTTCTGATGGTGGGCGAGTTGCGCGATACGTCAAGCCTCCGCTTCACGCGGGAGGGCGGCGGTGTTCGCGGTCACTTCGTAAGTTGGCGTGAGCGCTTCAAGCGGGCTTATGAGCTGGAGGCGGAGGAGTTCATAGCGTGTATCGAGGAGGATCGCGCACCGAGCGTCGGCGGGCCTGACGGTAGAGCTGCTGTGGCCGCGGTCCTGGCCGCACGAACCTCGCTGGCCGAGGGAAGAACGGCCAAGGTCGTGTTCTAGTCGGAACACGCCTGGGTTTACTGACACCGTCGGCTACCTGGGGTCGCTGCTTAGGACCACCGGGTGCCGCGGTCAGTCGAGAGTTTCGATATTAAGGCCGAACAGTTTCCCTATCATCCGCAGTTCCGTGGCGTGATGGCCGGCCATCAAGACGGTGTGGTGGCTGCTGAGGTTCTCCACCAACTTGCGCCCGTCAGGTACGCGGATGACGCCGCCGTTTAGGCAATCGGAGCCGGGATATTGCGCGTAGCCCACTAGCTCCGCCTCCACCACCTGCAGAGTTCCAAGTGATGGCGAGAGTTTGATGAGGCTTACGGCACCTTCCGCCATGCGGGCGTCGATGGCGCTTGCGTCGTCATCGACGATCGCCAGGACCTTCTGGCGTAGCGCCCAACTGGTAGACATCGACTCCGGGAGCACGCCGAGGTAACCACAATGTGCCACCAAGATGTGGTTCTCGGGATCGCCGACGACGGGGAACTCAGGAATGCGCTCATGCTTGAGCGCGGCCTGACCCATCAGGAACGGGTAGAGGTTCGTCATCATCAGCGGGGCCTGCAGGCTGGTGTGAAGCAGATGCTGTGTGAGCATCGAAACTACGTCGGCCTCGCAGCCCCAAGTGAGCCCGCGCTCCTCGTACAGGAGGTTCCATGCCAGGCAGGGCGTGGAGTCAGAGAAGAAGGATTCGTTCAGGCAATTTATTCCGGCGCCGGTGATGAGCGGATCGTCGCCCAGGGAATCCTTCAACGCCAGGTAGAGCTTCAGCGCGGCCCGTCGACTCTGGTCGGGCATGCGCTCCATGTTCGGCTTGTGAGGCATCGCTTCCCAGGCGGAATCGGCCGCGCTGTCGGGCAGCAGCTTGGCGTCGGCGCCAAGCTGCTTGAAGCTGCGTTTCTCGATGACTAACCCGAACTTATCGAGGATGCGCGACGCGCACTCATCCTCCCACCAATAGAAGCGCTTGAAGATGCTCGCTTGCATGCCTTCGCCTGGATCGTCTTGGTACACCACGAACCGCTGACCGTTGAGGGCACGCTTCAAGCCGAGGGCCCGGCATACGACCCGCGCCTGCTCCAGATTGTAAGGAGCGATCACTTCGACGCCCGCCTCAGTCAAGTAGCGGCCGATCTCCCAGTCCCACATCGACATCGTTCCAAACTCCGATGTGATCACTAGACGAGGGCGGTTCAGCGCCCGCAGCGCCTCGACCTCCCGGAAGGCGTCACCGAGCATCTGGGGGAAGACGACTGCCTCCGACTCCGGGGCGGGCTGCCCGAGATCGATGGGTTCGAGGAACGAAGCGACGTCACCGAGCAGGACCCTCAGATTCGCGAGCTGCAAGTCGAAGCCGTTGTCATGGGACGGGAAGCGCACGGGCAACAGTCGAGGCAGCATGATGCCAACATGCTAGTGCACGCGGGTTGTCATTACAAGACCGGTTGCTGCTGACGTTCTCGAACGCCGTTCGCTATCCTCAGGCATGACTGAACTAGCGTGGCTTGATGCTTGGCGCTCGGCGGGGCTGGGACCGCGCGTTGTGGCGTGCGGGGCTGGCTACCTACTCTCCACCAGCCGCGGGGCGAGGGCTTTCCCCTTGGACGAGCACGGCCAGCCGCTACTGTGGGTAGCGCCGGCATTGCGACCGAACGCGTCTCCCACTGGTAGGGCGATGGCGGACCACGAGTGGAACCTGGGTGGTGAGCGGCTGTGGGTTGCACCCGAGATCAGGTTCATGATTCACGATCGGCGCAATTTTGATGGCAGCTACGAGTTGCCAATCGCAATGGACCCAGGGGACTGGTCGAGTGACCCAGACGAGCCGGGGCGCTATCGGCAGGCGCTCGAACTGGTTGCACGCGACACTCAGGAAGTGGTCCGGCTGGACGTAATCCAGCGCTTGGCGCCCGCCGCCGACCCTTTGCGGCGCAAGGGCCGCTCCAATGCCGTACGTCACTTGGGTTGGACCCGTGAAGTCCGCTTGCGGCGCACCACCTCAGATCCCGAGTTGGTCGCGTGTCAGGCGTGGGTGGTTACGCAGTTGCAGGCAGGTGGCGTCGCGTGGGTGCCCGGGGCCGCCGGGGCGCGGGTCACAGACTATTTCGAGCCAATCGACGGCTCCTACCTTGGAGCAGTCGGGGCACATCTTTCGCTTAAAGCGGATGGCGAGCGGCGCTACAAAGTGGGTGTTATCAGCGGCGAGCACCGTGGTCAACTTCTCTACTGGAATGAACGTGACGACCGCGCGGTGCTCTATCTGCGCCGGTTCCTCGATATTGCGTCCGGACGATACCTGGAGCAGCCACCCGAACTCTTGGATCACGAAGGCGACAGCGTGTTCGTGTACAACGACGATGGCAAGCACGGCCACTTCGGTGAACTAGAGGTCCTCGGCCGCACCCTCGAGCCCAACCTGAGAACGGTCACCGATCTTTTTGAAATGCACGTCTGGTGGGGAGTGAAGGATGAGGTCGTAGAGGTAGCGCGGGAGTGGTTGGGGGCGGACTGGGATCCGGAGGGAGAGGCGTGAAGGTGACGCTCCCATTGGCATCGACCCGTTCCTGTTGACCGTTCGCTAGTTCAAGCTTCGGTGCGGGGGAAGGCTGGTTGCATGGCGCGCGGGTATTCGGGCGGGCGTCAGACGAACCGAACCGCCCACCCATCTACGCAGTAAGCTGCGGTTCTAGGCGAGTACTTCCACGCCAGCGCACGAGTCGGGGCGTTAGGCTGGGCCGATAACCGCAGCGCAAGGCAAAGTAGCCCGCTGGCGTCCTCGCACCATCCCTTCGCCCCGCACAAGGTCAGCGTCCTGATGATCATCAAGCCCTTCACCCCACGCGCAGCAAGCGACCCCAGGAACGCCGCCGGCGTACAAGCGGAACGCCAGATGGCGCACTACCTCGACCGCTACTTCCGCGACAGCAAACGGCATCTGCTTCTGCACGACCTGCGCTTAAATCACGATGGCGAGGTCGCCCAAATCGACCATTTAGTCGTACATTCCTTCGGTGTGGCGATCGTGGAAAGCAAGAGCGTATCGACTTCGGTGAGGATTACCCGTGCCGGCGAATGGGAACGCCGCTCCGGCAAGACTTGGCAAGGCATGCCCAATCCGTTGCTTCAGGGTGATCGACAGGGAATGGTGCTCAAGCGCCTCCTGACGGCGAACACGGAAGCCTTGCTCGATAAGATCGCGCTTGGGTTCATTCAGGGAACGTTCCACCATATGGCGATCGATGCCTTCGCAGCCATCAGTGATCAGGGGACGATCTCGCGGGCGCGGGTCAATCAGGCGCCCAAAGCGATGAAGGCCGACGCCATCCCACCCGCCGTTGAGGAGCTCGTGGCCGGCTACAGGAAGGCCACCAGCCTGCTGAGCCCCAACCTGCGCAGCTTCGCGGAGGCCCCACGCGACTTCAACGAACGCGAGATGTTGCGAATCGCGCACTTCCTGCGCACGCGCCACACGCCTCGTACCACAGAATTGAACGAGGACCAACACGTAACCATCGAACCCACCTCTGCCAGCGCCGAAACGGAGAAACCCGTCAGACTCACTTGCAGTGCTTGCGGAAGCACCAACCTAACACCCAAGATCGGACCCTACGGACCGTACGGCGAGTGCGCCTCCTGCGGCAAGAACACCGCAGCCAAAGCCAACTGCCCCTCGTGCGGTAAGAAGATCCGACTGGAGCGAGCCCCTAAAGGCTTCGCCGGCGCCTGCGAGGATTGCGGCAGCCGCGCGCAAGTAGACGTAGGCACAGGCCAAAGCTCTCCCTGATCACTGTCGACGCGGGCGGGTCGTGAGGCGAACGCAGCGCTCCCCTCACGACTCGGATGAGTTGCCCCT
>CALCHY010000138.1 GCA_937907415.1 uncultured Trueperaceae bacterium | reverse complement strand
GCCAGCAGGGCAGGGCCAGGCACTAGTTCGGTCGAGTACGGGTTCCAGAGCGCAACGTGACCGAAGGGCACGCCCGCGTGGCGCGCCCACGCCGCCGCCGCGCGCGCGGCAGCCACTTCGCCTGGTGCGACGCGGGTGCGGCTCGTCGAGACGTAGATGACGGCGTCTGGCACGAGGCCGAGCCCACCTAGCCACGGCGTTGGGTCGTTCGCCTCGCCCCAGACGAGGTCGTGGCGTAGCACCTGCGCGCCCCGGCGCGTTAGCTCGTCGACGAGGGCGTCCGCTGGCCTGGCGCTCAGTTGGCTGGCGGCGTTGGCGCGCACGGCCGACATAGCGAGCAACGCTACCCGGTCACCTGGCCGCAAGCGCGGCAAGGCGCCGATGCTGACGAGCCCGCGCTTCGTCGCGGTGGCCATGGTGGCGCGGTCGGCGACCTCGACGGGGCCCAGGTTGCCGCCACTCGGACTAGCTGGGTAGGCGCTGACGAAGGCAGCGATGCGCCCATTGGCGGCGGCCACCTCGCCTGCGTCGAGCGTGCCGGATGCCACGGCCGCCTCGATCGCTGTGACGGTCGCCCGGTGCTGCTCGATCGGTCCGAGCGTGAGGGGCAGGTCGACCCCCGCGGCCAACGCCATGACGCTGGCGCGGCCGGCGTCGTAGCGCTGGGCTATGGCTTGCATGTCGAGGGCGTCCGTGACGCTTAGCCCGTCGAAGCTGAGCTCGTTCCTCAGTAGCCCGTACATCGCGCGGCGCGAGAGGGTGGCAGGCAGGTCAGGGTCGAGGCTTGGGAGCACGATGTGGGCGCTCATGACGGCGGCGGCGCCAGCAGCTATGCCAGCGCGGAAGGGCACGAACTCGGTTGCCCGCAGCTCAGGTAGCGAGCGGTCCACTACGGGCAGCGCGAGGTGAGAGTCGAGGTTCGTGTCTCCGTGCCCAGGGAAGTGCTTGAGGGTGGCGCCCACCCCGGCTGACTGCAGGCCGCGCACGAAGGCGGCCACGTGGCGCGCGACGAGGGCCGGGTCTGCACCGAACGACCGGTCGGCGATCACGGGGTTGAGTGGGTTGGAGTTGACGTCTGCGACGGGCGCGAAGTCGAGGTTGATGCCAACGGCCGCCAACGCTCGGCCGGTGGCGGCGGCGACCGCCTCGGTCAACGACACGTCGTCTGCGGCGCCGAGCGCCATGGCCGGGGGTGGGAAAGGCACGTCAAGCAGCCGCAGCACACCACCGCCCTCCTGATCGACGGCCACGATCAGGTCGTCGCCAGCCACCTGCCGCACCTCCGCCAGGTAGTCCGCGAGTTGATAGCGGTCGATTACGTTGCGCCCGAACAGGCAGATGCCTGCCACGCGCCCCTCTGCGAGGAACTCGCGCTCGGCCGTGGTGAGGGCGGGCGCGGACAGGTCGATCATCAGCGGCAGCTTGTTCACTTGGTCACCTCGATCTCACGTCGGCGGCGTCGCGCAGGGCGTCGCCAACGAAGTTGAACGCCAGCACCGAGATGACGATGAGGGCGCCTGGCGCCAACAGCCAGGGGTATAGCCGCAGCGACTCGAAGTTCTGCGCGTCCTTGAGGAGCAGGCCCCACGACGTCATGGGCTCCTTGACGCCGAGGCCGAGGAACGACAGCGCGCTCTCGCCCAGGATGTAACCGGGCAGCGCGAGGGTGGCGGCCACGACGAGGTAAGAGGCGAGGTTCGGCACGACGTGCTTGATGACGATGGTGAGGTCGCGCACGCCGAGCGCCCTTGCCGCCGTCACGAACTCCGTCTCGCGCACGGCCAACACCTGCCCGCGCACCACGCGCGCGAGCCCGGCCCACCCGATGGAGGCGAGCACGACGACGATGCCAAGGTAGACGTAAGTAGACGGCCAGGTAGTGGGGATGACGGTCGCCAAGGCTAGCAGGATGGGTATACGCGGGAAGCTGAGCAGCACCTCGACGAGGCGTTGCAGCACCTGATCGACCCAGCCGCCGTAGTAACCGCTCAGGCCACCGACGAGGATGCCGATTCCGAACGAGATGATTATCCCGATGAGCCCCACCGTGAGCGAGACTTGGGACCCGACGAGCATGCGTGAGAAGAGGTCGCGCCCGAAGCGGTCCGTGCCGAGCGGGTAGTAGTCGCCGCCGACGGCGCCGAAGAGGTGACGGTCGGTGGCGAAGAGCCCCAAGAAGGTGTACTTCTCTCCCTTGACGAACAGGCGCAGTGGTAGCGGTTCCTCCAAGTTTGGGGCGAAGATGCGCCGGAACGTAACGGGGTCGCGCTCTTGCTGCATGGCGTACGTGAACGGCCACGTCAACCGCCCCTCGTGCCACACCCTGATGGGTTGCGGCGGCTGGTAAACGGCGCGGTGCTGCGTGGTGACCTCGTACGGGGCGAGGAACTGCGCCGTTGCCGCCGTCAGGTAGAGGAGCACGAGGATGACGGCGCCGATGACACCCGTGCGCGAGCGCGTGAAGCGCCGCCACGCGAGGACGCGCTGGCTGGGCCCGAACTCGGTCTTGACCGCTGCCGGCGCGGCCGCCTGGGCGTCAGTCATAGCGGATCCGCGGGTCGACCCACGCGAGAGCCAGGTCGGCGAGGAGGTTGCCGACCATGAGCAGCGCGCTGGCGAGGAGGAGGAGCGACATCGCGACGTACTGGTCTTTCGCGAGGAGCGAGTCGTACAGGAGCGGGCCGATGGTCGGCAGGTTGAGGACGATACTCGCGATGATGGTGCCGTTTATGAGTTCCGGGAGGCTGAGGCCGAGCATGGAGATAAGGGGGTTGATGGCGGTGCGCACTGCGTGGCGGTTGATGACGCGGCGCTCCGGGAGGCCCTTCGAGCGCGCCGTGCGCACGTAGTCGGCATTGAGGACGTCTAGTAGGTTCGCGCGCATCTGCCGCATCACGGAAGCCACGCCGGTGGTGCCGATGGCGAGGATGGGGATCCACATATGGTTGAGGAAGTCGAGGAACTTGTCCCAACTCCATGGCGCGCCGATGTACTTGGGGCTGAACAACCCACCGACTTGCGTGCCGCCCGTTTGCAGCACGAGGGCGATGAGCAGGAGCGCGATGAGAAAATCGGGCACGGCGAGGCCGACGTAGCCGATGAAACTCGCGACGGCGTCCGTGAAGCCGTTGCGCCGCAGTGCCGTGAAGATACCGAGCGGAACGGCGACCACCCAAGAGAAGAGCATGGTTATGCCCGCCACGACGACGGTCCAGAAGAGCCGCTCGCCGATGACGGTCGAGACTGGGCGGTTCGCGAAGAAGCTGTAACCGAAGTCGAGGCGCGTGACGATGCCGCTGACCCAGCGGAGGTACTGCTGCGCGAGGGGCTTGTCGAGGCCGAGTTGCGCGTTGATGCGCACGACGGCCTCTGGCCCCATGCGCGGGTCCTCCAGGTAGCGGTCCGTGAACGAACCGGGCGCCGCTTGGATGACGATGAAGCAGACGACAGACACCAGGAGGATCGTCGGGAGCATGATCAGCACGCGTCTGATCAGGTAGGCGAACATAAGCTGGTCTCCACTCTAGATGAGCCGGGCCGACTGGCTTAGTAGTCGGCCCGGCTTGGTGTTGGTTAGCCAGTCGTTATTCGACGAAGTAGAGCGGGACGGGGTTGTACCCGGGGATGACACCCAGGTTGTAGACGTAATTGCCGATGCTGGCGTGCACGGCGGCGATGTTGGCCGGCTTGGCGATCATGATGACGGGCACCATCTCGGCGTTGATGCGCTGCCATTCCTTGTAGAGAGCTATGCGCGCGTCGCGGTCGACGAGGGTAGTGCCCTGGTCGAATATGTCGTAGATGCGCTTCTCCCAATCGGCCATGGCCGCGAAGTTGGCGGGTCCGCCCGGCACTGCTGGTTGCGTGGAGCGGTGCCAGTAGTAGAGCGAGCCGCCAGGCTGCCAGATCGGCTTGCGGAGTTCCGGGTCGGGCTGGTTGCCTAGCGCGATGATGATGGCCTGGTAGTCGCCTGCGAGGCCAGTGGAGAGCAGGGCAGAGCCCTGCACGCCGACGAGGTTGGCCTTGACGCCGATCTTGGCGAAGTCGTTCTGCAAGATGGTGGCCATGTCCGTGAAGGTGCTCGAGTCGGAGTTGTAGGTGAGTGAGAACTCGAGCTCGGCGCCGGAGGGAACGTTGCGCACGCCGTTATTGTTGGTGTCCTTGATGCCGAGAGCGTCAAGGGCGGCGGCGGCGGCGGTCAGGTCGAACGGCAACATGAGGCTCTTCGTGTCCTCGTAGAAGGTGCCGTCTGCTGGCGCCGTTGGGGTGCCTGGGATCTCGGCGAGCCCGTTGTAGACGTCGTCGATGATGCGCTGGCGGTCCACGGCCTGCTCCATGGCGCGACGGAAGGCCACGTTGGAGAACTCGGCTGCGAACTGCGAGTCGTCGAAGTTGAAGGCGATGTGGGGCGGCGAGCCGAAGAGGGCCGGGCTGGTGACGACGCGGAAGTCCGCACCGGCAACTTCGCGGCTCTTGAAGTCTGGGAACTGGGCGCCAGAGATGTTCAGCGTGGCGAGGTTGCCTGCGAGGAACTGCGCAGCTTGCGCTTCGTTGCCACGCACGACGAGGTAATCGAGGCGCTCGGCGTACGGGAGGCTAGTGCCGGCCGCGTCTACCTTCCAGTAGTTCGGGTTGCGCACGAGGCCAACCTTCTGGCCAGCAACGTAGGTGTCGTACATGAATGGCCCGGTGCCGACGATCTCGGACAAGGGGGTGTCCGTCGCCCAGCCGTTGTTGATGTCTGCCTGCGCTGCGCCGCCCTCGACCGAGAACTTGACGAGCTTGTGCTTCGGCATGATCGGGAAGCGCTGCTGCAGCAGGAACGCCGCCGCTGGCGCCGGGAGCGTCATGACGACGGTGGCGTCGTCTGGGGCGTCGAACGTGACGGGGCGCTGTTCGCCGTCAACCGTGAACACGAACGCGGCGGCGTCGCCGGCGCGCGCCTCCGGGTTGGCGATGATCTGCGTGTACGTGAAGATGACGTCCGCCGCGGTGAACGGCGTGCCGTCGTGCCAGGTGACGCCCTGACGCAGGTGGAAGGTGTACACGGTGCCGTCCGGGCTGACGTCCCAGCTGGCGGCGAGGCCAGGCTCGATGGCGTAGGTCTCGAGGTTGAACTCGACGAGCGAGTCGAACACGACTCCCGTCAGGGTCTGGGTGTTGTTGTCGATCTGGGCGTAGTAGAGGAAAGTGGGCGGCGAGTCTGCGAGACCGAGGGTGATGGTGCCGCCCACGTTGCCTGGCGTCATGCCGAGGCCGGGGTAGTCGACTACCTTCGGTTGCGCGAACGCGGCTCCGCCCGCGACGAGTGTCAGGGCGAGAAGAAGCGTGGTGAACGTCTTGCGTGGCATTCATGCCTCCTTGTTCCTACGAGCCAGAAGTACTACCTCCAAGATAGGCCACTTAGAGACCACTGAAGCGCTGCCCGGGCGCCGATCAGTAGTCAGGGAGCAGCCACTCTTGCCCCGCAGCGTCACCATAGACGCTAACGAGAACCGCGGAGGTTGACTGATGGTATAGCAGTGGTACGCTCCAAGGCAATTCACTCACCCGTTCGGGCGCCCCCGCGCTACTGGAAGGGACCACGGCAAGTCATGAGGCTCAGCGAGATCCGGATCGACAAAGCGCTGCCAACACCCGCGTACCTGCAGCTGAAGGATCAGCTGGTTCGCGCCATCGAGCTTGGCCACATGAGCCCCGGTAGCGCGCTGCCATCTGAACGCGGCCTAGCCATCGGGCTTGGCTTGTCTCGCATGACGGTGAGGCGCGCGTTCGAGGAGCTCTCGAAAGCTGGCCGTGTCGAGCAGCGCCAGGGTTCAGGCACGTACGTGAAGGGACAGCCGCTCGAGCAGATCATCGACCGCGTGCTCGGCTTCACTGAGGAGGCCCGCAACTTGGGCCTCAAAGCAGGCGCGCGCATCGTGCGGGTCGAGCGCGTCGTGGCGGACGAGCCCACGAGCGCCGCGCTCGAGCTGCAGCCTGGCGCCATGGTCTTGCGCGTAACCCGCCTGCGTACGGCAGACGGCGAGCCGCTTGCGCTGCAGGAAGCGCACCTGCCTACGCAGCTCATCACGCTCTCTACCACCGAGCTGGAGCGCACGGGTTCGCTGTACCGGACCCTCGAGCTGCAGTTCGGCATCCGGCCGGTGCGTGCGCGCCAAACCATCGGAGCTCGCCCACCGACGCGCAGCGAGGCCGCTACCCTCGGCATCGGCCAGGGCGTGCCGGTGCTTGCGCTCGAACGCACGACTTACGGGGCCGATGAGCGCCCGTTCGAGTACGTGCGCAGCGCATACCGCGGCGACCGCTACCGCATGGCGCTTGATCTGAGGGCGCAGTGACCGAGCAGCACGCCAACTCAACCAGCGCTCGGCCTGCCGCCGCGACCATCCGCGAGCTAACGCCAGCCGAGGCGGCCACGGTGCCAGCACTATGGGCCTCCGCCTGGGGCCAGGTGACGCTGTACCCGCTTGAGGAGCGCGTCTGGCGCGAGCGCCTCGCGCTTCACCATCAGCCTGACCTGCTCATCGGCGCCTTCGAGGCGGACGAGCTGGTTGGCGTGGCTTACGGCCGCCTGCCGACGGCGGCGTGGCAACCGCAGGACGTCGGGTGGGTGACGCTACTGGCCGTCGCCGCGACCCGGCAGGGCAGGGGGATCGGCACGCGCCTACTCGCCGAGTTGTTGGCGCGGCTGCGCGCCGCGGGCGCCACGCGCTTCAAGTTGGGTAGCGACGCCAACCACCTCCTTCCTGGGCCGCCGCAAGAGTCCTCAGCCGCGCTGTGGCTGCTAGCTCGCCGCGCGGGTGCGCGTTTCACGGCGGCGGAGCACGACCTCCACATCGACCTGCGCCGCCCGCTGCCGCCAGCGCCTCTCGCGCCCGGTTGGCGGGTACGAAGCGACGACCCGGACGGCGCCATGCGCTTCGTTGCCCGCACCTTCCCTGGCCGCTGGACCCACGAGCTGGAGGCTTACATCGCGGCCGGCAGCACGGTCCTAACCATAGCGAGGGAGGCCGACACCGCCGCCGGAGACTCGGCAGAAGCCTACGGGTTCTGCGCAGTCTTCCAGGGTGAGGAGGCTTTCCTTGGTCCCAGCCTCTACTGGCGCAGCGCGCTAACCAGCGACGTCGGCCCCGTGCGCGTTGCCGGCATGGGGCCGCTAGGGGTCTCAGGCGAGGTGCGCGGCGCCGGCCTTGGGTTGGCCATCGTGCGCGCGGGCGCGCAGTGGCTACAGGAGCGCGGCGCCACCGACTTGCTGATCAACTGGACGACGCTAACGACCTTCTACGGCAAGCTTGGAGCCCGGGTGTGGCGCACGTACCAGCGCACGGAGGGGGAGTTATGAGCGATGAGGCGCGGCCCATAGCTCTAGACGCCCACGCTGCCACCGAGGCCGCCGCCGCCGACTACTCTGGCCTCGATGCTTGGCCGGCCGCCGACATCCTCAGGGCCATCACCGCTTCGAACCGCCGCGCCGTCGACGCCGTCGAGCGCGCGCTACCTGAACTCGAGCGCGCGGTCGCCGGGGTCGAGGAGCGCCTGCGGCGGGGCGGCCGCCTCATCTACGCTGGCGCTGGAACGTCCGGCCGGCTCGGACTGCAAGACGCAGCGGAGCTCGCCCCTACCTTCGGCTTCGATCACGCCACCACCCTCCTAGCTGGCGGCAGTACGGCGCAGAGCCGCGCACAAGAAGGCGCCGAGGACGACGTGCTCGCTGCGGCAGAGGACGTAGCGGCCATCGGCGTCGGCGCGCTAGACGCACTTGTCGGCGTGGCGGCCAGCGGCGCCACGCCATACACCGTAGCGGCAGTGCGGCGCGCGCGCGCTTTGGGTGCCTTCACCGTGGGCATCGCCAACAACCCTGACACCCCGCTCCTCACCGCAGGCGAGGTCGGCGTGCTGTTGGAGACGGGACCCGAAGTCCTTGCTGGCAGCACGCGCCTTGCAGCCGGCACGGCGCAGAAAGTAGCGCTCAACGCGCTCTCGACCACGGCGCTCGTTCGTCTAGGCGGCGCTTACGAGAACCTCATGGTCGGCATGCGCCCCGTCAACGCCAAGTTGCGCGTGAGGGCCGTGAAGATCGTGGCGCAAGGCGCCCAGGTGGACGAGGCGGCGGCATCTACTGCGCTGGAGGCGTGCGGGGGAAACATCCGCTGCGCCATCGTGGCAGCCAAGGCAGACGTGAGCGCCGAGCGCGCGCGAGCGGCGCTAGCCGACCACGCTGACAACGTGCGGCTTGCGCTTAGGAGTCTAGGGGCGGAGTGATAGGGCGAAGCGCGCCATTAGCCTCAGTCGACGGCGGCCGTGATCGCCGCCAGCGCCGGGTCTAGCGCCACCCCGAGGCCCTCGAGCCGCGCGGTTGGAACACCGGCAGAATCTAGGACCGTCACGATGTTGCTGTGCGCGAACACGCCGTTGCCAGCATCGCGGAACTGCACCCCGAGCAGGGTAGCGAGCTGGCGCGTGAGGAGCGGGCTGCCGATCAGCCAATGCCAGCGGTCCTTGTCGAGGCCCTTCTCGTCAGCGTAGGCGCGCAGCTTGTCTGGAGTGTCGCGAGCGGTGTCGAACGACACCATCAGGAACTGCGTACGGGCGGCCACCTCCGGGCTGAGCGCGGCCTCGATGTCCTGGGCCGACTTCACCAGCAGCGGGCAGGCGGTCGTGCAGTCGCCGTAGAACATCACCACCACAGTCGGGTTGCCTGACAGTTCGGCGAGGCGGAACTCCGTCCCGTCCTGGGCCGTGAAGGCCCCGGTCAGGTGGAAGAGCGAGCTGCCTGGCATCTCGGCGGCCGCGAGGGTTTCGGGATGGTCGGCGTGGGTGTCGTGATCCACGACGGCATGGTCAGCGACGGCATGGTCAGCGACGGCGTGCTCGGCGTGATCCACCGCGGCCGCGTGCTCGGAGTGCGCCGCCGCCGGCTGCGGGCTCGGCGCGACCGCAGCGGGTTCGCGCTCACCGCAAGCTGCCAGCAGGAACGCCAGGAGCAGCGTGACCGACATGGTCAGGATCGCCTTGTAAACCGTGGCGAACTTCACCTTGGTCGTCACTTGGTCCTCCTTAGCCGGCGCAGCGGAAGCCTAGGCCGCTGCTCGAGTAGTCGCCGTCTAGCCCGCTCCTGAAGGCGTAGCGGAGGAAGGCGGCGTAGTCGCTCTTGTCGACCGCGCCCGCGCTACCGCCGCCGCACACGAGTTGGAGGCGGCGGTCGCCGTCGCTGCGGCTGTCGCCCGTATTGAAGCTCGAGCCGATGTCGAAGACCCACTCCCACACGAGTCCGTGCATGTCCTTGACGCCGTAGTAGTTGGCTTCGCCCCGCCCGACGGGGCCTGGGTTGGGGCGGCGGTTGGCGGTCAGGGTGAGGACGCGTTCGTTGTAGCCGACCTCGTCGCGGCCGCGCGGTGCGTTGAACCCGGCGTTGGCCACGAACTCCCACTCCGCTTCGGTCGGTAGGCGCCCGCCGCGCGCCTCACAGTAGGCGGCCGCGGCGAACCAGGAGACGTCCGTGACTGGCGCGTTGGGATCGAGCTCGCCGAGGTCGAGGTCGGCTGGCCAGGCGCGCAGGTAACCCTGTCCGGCGAACACCTCTGGGACTTTGGAGCGCTGCCACTCGGGGTGCGTCCCTAAGAAGGCGAGGAAGTCAGCGTTGGAGACGGGCACGATGTCGATGCTGAAGGGGGCTACTACGGTGTTCTCCTCGCCCTCGATGGGGAAGAGGAGCTCGACCTCACCGCCTTGCAGGGCAACCATGGTGGCCGCCGTCGCGGCGCCGCACAGCCACAGGGCAACTAGCGCGACGATCAAGCTGAGCGCGGTTCTGCGGGTGCGAGTGGTCATGCTTGGCTGCCTCCTTCCTTAGGCTGGCGCGGCGCCCACTTGCGGGAGGCGCCGCGCCCTAACTTGCGGTTACTGGTCGGCCGCGGGGTTGTACGGGCGGATGTCGGTGCGTTCGGTGAAGATCGCTGGGTCCTTCTCGCCTACTACTACCAGCTGACCTACCGCGCCCTTGTTGAACGCCCTGAAGATGGCGTGGTCTACGAGGTTGTAGGTGCCGGGGACGTTCACTCCGAACTCGACCATCACGGCCCCGCCTGCCGGCACGCTGGTGGTCTGCACGTCGTGGTTGATGAGGCGCCCGCCTTCTACGTTGACGGTGTCGAAGATCTCGCCGATGACGTGGAAGGAGCTCGTGAGGTTCGGGCCGCCGTTGCCGAAGAAGATGCGGACCTTGTCGCCGACGTCTGCGAAGAGGGCGTTCTCGCCGACCAGTGAGCCGACGGAGCCGTTGAACACTACGTAGGCGGCGTCTTCGTCGATGGCGCGCTGCATGTCGAAGTCCTGGAGGCCGCGCTCCCCGAAGTCACCCTTGGTGTAGAAGTCGCCCTGTACGACGTAGAACTCCTTGTCGACGGGTTCGTAGCCGCCCTTCGGCTCGACGACGATGAGGCCGTACATGCCGTTGGCGATGTGCATGCCGACCGGCGCGGTGGCGCAGTGGTAGATGTACACGCCGGGGTGGAGGGCCGTGAAGGAGAAGGTCGCCTGCTGCCCAGGGGAGATGAGGGTGGCCTCTGCGCCGCCGCCCTGGCCGGTTACGGCGTGCAGGTCGATGTTGTGCGGCATGAGGCTAGTCGGGTGGTTCTGCAGCGTGAAGGTGACGTAGTCGCCGTGGCGAACGCGGATCATGGGTCCTGGGACGGAACCGCCGAAGGTCCAGAAACGGTATTCCACGCCGTCCGCAAGGCGCAGCACTTCCTCAGTCGTTTCGAGTTCGACCTCGACGTGGGCGCGGAAGTCGCGGTCAACCGGCGGCGCCACGTTAGGTGCGTAGCCCAGGACTCCCTTGACTACCGGTAGTTCTTCGACTGGGAGGAGGTCCTCCGGGTCGGTGAGGGCAGTTGGCGCGAAATCGGGTTGGTTGATCGTCAAGTCTTGGGCGTGGCTTGCGGCCGTGTTTGGGCTCGTGGCGGCCACTACCCGGCTGCCGAAGAGTGCGACGCCGACTGCGAGCGCAACTATGACTGCAGCGATGGCGTATATGGCTCCTAGGGGTACGTTTCCTCGCTTGTCTCGCATTGCTTGCTCCTTCTGGATCCGTTCTCGTTTCGGCGGCGAGGGTCACCACCAAACCCGGATGTATGACTCCAAGTTAGCTCTGGCTGGTGGAAGACACCAAGGACAGATGTCCTAATCGGCTGGCTCAGGTTAGCCGATTAACCGCCATCCTAGACGGCGCGTGTGTGCCCGCTGTTTACCTGGATGCAGGAGTCCTTGTTTCCTGCTACCGTTATGTCGTGGCCGACCCAATTGCAGACTCCCCGTACCGCACCGTCCTCCGCAAGGAGGAGAGCTACGCGATCCATGCGCTCATCTACGCTGCGGAGCACCCCGGCGCGGCGGCCGCCAAGATCGCACTCGACCTCAAGATGCCCCCTGCCTTTCTCGCGAAGGTCCTGCGGCGGCTAGCGCAGGCCGAGTACGTTGAGAACCGCCAGGGACGCAATGGCGGGGTAACCCTCCTTATCGACCCAGAGGACGTCTCCTTGCTCGACGTCGTGGAGACCATGTCTGGCCCCCTCGTCGTTGACACCTGCCAGACGAAGACCCGCTGCGCTACCCAAGAGCGCAAGGGCTTCTGCCGCCTCAACGTCGCCTGGGTCAACGCGTCCATCGCGATTCGTGAGGTTCTCTCCGGCGTGCGGCTGTCGCACCTCATCGACCCGCCGCGCAGCCAGACGGGCGGTAAGGCGGCCGCGGCCGCTGGGCGCTTGAGCGCCGACGCCTGACGGGTACGGGCTAACCTGGGCGGGTGACCGACGCCACCAAGATGACTTACGCCCGCGTAGGCCGCTCAGGCCTCCTGCTCCCCAAAGTCTCGCTCGGCCTGTGGCACAACTTCGGCGATGACCGCCCGCTGGCCACCATGCGCGCCATCCTCACGCGCGCCTTCGAGCTTGGCATCACCCACTTCGACCTCGCCAACAACTACGGCCCACCAGGAGGGTCGGCGGAGAAGAACTTCGGCGAGATCCTCGCCACCGACTTCGCTGGCCTGCGGAACCGCCTCGTGATCTCAACCAAGGCCGGCTACGACATGTGGCCGGGGCCTTACGGGGAGTGGGGCTCCCGCAAGTACCTCCTGTCGAGCCTCGAGGAGAGCCTCAAGCGCATGCGCCTCGACTGGGTCGACATCTTCTACAGCCACCGCTACGACCCCGACACGCCGCTCAGCGAGACCATGGGCGCACTCACGAGCGCCGTGCAGCAAGGCCGGGCGCTATACACGGGCATCTCGTCATACTCCGCGTCGACCACGCGCGAGGCGGCCGCCCTCCTCAGGGAGGCAGGCACGCCCCTCCTCATCCACCAGCCGTCATACTCCATGTTCAACCGCTGGATAGAAGGCGGGCTGCTTGACGCGCTCGAGGACGAGGGCGTCGGCTGCATCGTGTTCTCGCCCCTCGCGCAGGGGCTCCTCACCTCGCGCTACCTTGACGTGAAGCCGAGCGACGTGCAGCACACCCTCCCGGCTGACTCGCGCGCCAGGCGCGGCGGATCGTTCAAGGAGTCGATGCTCGCCACGGAGAACCTCGAGCGGGTCCACGCGCTAGCAGACATCGCGAAGCGGCGCGGCCAGACCCTGGCCCAACTCGCGCTCGCCTGGTGCCTGCGCGATCCGCGTGTCACGTCCGTGTTGATCGGCGCATCGAGCGTGGCGCAACTGGAGGAGAACGTCGGCGCTCTTGCGAACTTGGAGTTCAGCGCCGCGGAACTCGCGGAGATCGAGCCGTTGGCAGTCGATGGCGCCCTCAACATCTGGCGCCGCTCGAGCGAGGCAGGCGGCGAGCCGCCCGCCCAGAGGAGGTAACTCATGGCAGGTCATCCCGAACGGAGCAGCGACGCCTGGGAAGCGTTGCGCCACCACCAGCGCCTGCTCGAGAGAGTTCAACTCAAGGACCTGTTCGCGGGTGACCCTCAACGCTTCGCGCGCCTTTCCCTGCAGGCAGGCGAGCTGTTCATCGACTTGAGCAAGAACCGGATCACGGACGAGACCGTCGAGTTGTTGACCGCCCTAGCGGAGGCGAGCGGCGTCTCGGAGCGTAAGCGCGCCATGTTCGCAGGCGAACGCATAAACACGACCGAGAATCGGCCCGTCTTGCATGTGGCGCTGCGCAACCGCAGCGACGCCCCCATGTACGTGGACGGCAAGGACGTGATGCCGGAAGTCGATGCCGTGCTGGCGCAGATGCAGCGCTTCTCCTCCGCCGTTCGGCAAGGCGAGTGGCGCGGTCACACGGGCGAGCGCATCACAGACGTAGTCAACGTCGGCATCGGCGGTTCGCACCTCGGACCGCAGATGGTCGTAACGGCGCTGCGGCCGTACATGACGGACGCGCTAGACGCGCACTTCGTCTCGAACATCGATGGCGCCGCGATGACCAACGTGCTGGCCGGACTGCGCCCGGAATCGACCATGTTCATCATCTCCTCCAAGACGTTCACGACGCAGGAGACGATGACGAACGCGCACACGGCGCGGCGCTGGCTCGTCGAGCACCTGAAGAGCGAAGAGGCGGTCGCGAAGCACTTCGTGGCCGTCTCGACGAACCTCCCCAAGGTGGCGGAGTTCGGCATCGCGCCAGACAACGTGTTCGCGTTCTGGGATTGGGTCGGCGGTCGCTACTCGCTGTGGTCGGCCATCGGCCTTTCCATCGCTTTGGCCGTCGGGTATGGGCGCTTCGTCGAGCTCCTCGAAGGCGCCTACGAGATGGACCGGCACTTCTACGAGGCCGAGCCGGCGCACAACGCCCCGCTGCTAATGGGCATGCTAGGCGTCTGGTACGGCAACTTCTTCGGCGCACAGAGCTCGGCCGTGCTGCCGTACGACGAGTCGCTGCGTTACCTCCCTAGTTACTTGCAGCAGGCGTTCATGGAGTCGAACGGCAAGGACGTCGACTTAGCGGGCGGGCCAGTCAGTTGGCAGACAGGCGCCGTCATCTGGGGTTCCCCTGGCACGGACGGCCAGCACGCTTACTACCAACTCCTCCATCAGGGCACGAAGCTGATTCCCGCAGACTTCATCGCCCCGGCACGCCCGTGGCACCACCTCACGGAACACCACGACATCCTCCTCGCCAACTACCTCGCCCAGACCGAGGCCCTCATGCTCGGCCGCAGCCCGGCCGAAACGCGCGCGCTGCTAGAGGAGCAGGGCGCACCGGCCGAGCGGCTCGAGTTGTTGACGGCCGCCAAGTCGTTCCCCGGCAACCGTCCGACCACCTCGATCCTCATGCCGCAACTCACCCCACATGCCCTGGGTAACCTGATCGCGCTCTACGAGCACGCCATCTTCACGCAGGGCGTGGTGTGGGACGTCAACTCGTTCGATCAGATGGGCGTCGAACTCGGCAAGGAACTCGCGACGCGGCTCCTCGGCGAGGTGAAGGCCGGAACGGCCGCTCCAGGCGCGCATGACGCGTCCACGACTGGGCTACTCGCTCACCTAGGGGAGTTGCGCGGACGGTCGACCACCGAAAGGTGAAGACTGAGTTCATCTACCTGTCACGGTGAACGCTGGCAGGTGCGATATCACGGTTCAAACCGCCGCACCCCAGGCACTTCGCGGCACGTGGGTACGGCGTGAACGGAGCACCGACCATGAAAAGGGACGCTAATCCGACTACTGGCGTGACCGCTAGACGCACGCGGCCCTCGAGCGTGCTGCCGCGGCGCGGGCGGCGCTTGCCTGCGCTGCTCGGCATCATCGCCCTCGCTTTGCTAGCTGGCTGCTTCCAGTCGGGCCCGCCGCCAGAAGTGACGCTAGCGGCACCAAACCGCGTCATGCACGGCTTCACCCAAGCCCAAGTGCAAGTGACCGCGCCTGGCGCATGGACCCTCGAAGTGCTGCCGACCGATACGACGCTGAGTGGCGGCGTCACCACCTCCCCAAGCGGCGGCAACGGCGCCGGCACGGCCACGGTCATCGTGAACGCCGCCGCCATGCCGCGCGTGCCCGTAACGTTCAGGCTGCGCTTGACGGCAACGGCCGCTGGCAAGCAGATCGTGCGGACCAGCGAAGAGTTCACCTTCTCCTACCCGGACGTGAACGGCGTGGTCGAAGGTGGTCCGAACGCGCTCGGCGTGCTCGGAGGGCTTGGCGTTAGCTCGCGAGAGGCGCCAATTACCCCCGCGTCCACTCCAGACCCCCGGCTCCAGGCGCTGGAGACCACCACGCTAATCGTGGGGCTCGAGCCGACAGGGGTCGTTCTCGGGATCGAGGGTGTCTCAGGAGCCAGGCTCGACAGCGCGAAGCTCGAAGTGGCCTCAGCGTTGACCAGCCTCGGCCTAGCCACCACCAGCGACCCGTTCGACGAGGCCAACCTCACCCTAGTGACCGTGCCGACCGGCAGCGCGGAGGCGGCAGCCGCTGCACTGCGCGCAACGCCGGGCGTGCGTTACGTCGACTTCCCACGCCTCCTCGAGCCGGCGAGCAACGACCCCTTACGGTCTCAGCAGTGGAACCTCGACCAGCTTGGCGTGGAGCCGTTGTGGGGTGTAGCTGGCGGCGGTGGCGTGACCATCGCGGTGCTTGATCTGGGCTTCATGCCTCACCATCCCGACCTGTTCGCCAACGTGCTCGGCACGTACGACGCCGTCCTTGGCGGTCCGATCCAGGCGCCGGTTGCGGCCTGCGCAACGCACGGAACGCACGTCGCGGGCATCGCAGCTGCCGTGACCAACAACGGCGAGGGCGTAGCTGGCGTGGCGCCTTACGCGAAGCTCTTGCTCGTGAACCTTGGCGACGCGCGGCTCGCAGACTGTGCCATGAACACCTCGACGCTCATCAACGCCATCCAGTACGTCACGAACAACGGCGCTCCGCGGGCAGAGGTCATCAACATGAGCCTTGGCGGTGCAAGTGACTTCGGTAGCGGCGTACGCGATGCGCTCGCTGCGGCAGCCGATCTTGGCATCAGCCTAGTAGCGGCGGCTGGCAACACCGTCGACAACGGGAAGTGCCCGCCGGCGCCGCGGCCAGTTAACTACCCCGCCGCCTATCCGACGGTGCTCGCGGTTGCCGCCACCGATCCAGACGGGACGCACTCCTGCTACAGCAACGTTGGGCCGCAGCTGTTCATCGCAGCGCCGGGCGGCTCTCTCACCGAGGGAGTGCTAAGCACCGTCGTCACGTTCCCCGGCGCGATCCCCGATTACGGCCCTGAGACTGGCACCAGCATGGCCGCCCCGGCCGTCGCTGGCGTAATCGCCATGCTGCGCAGCGCCATGCCAACCGCATCGGCCGCCCAAGTAGCCGCCGCCATCCAGGATAGTGCCAGCGACCGCGGTGCGGTAGGGCGCGACTCGCAGTACGGTTACGGCTTCATCAACCCGGCGGGGGCGTACGACGCGCTCATCGGCAGCCCGCCGCCGCCGCCAGTTCCCGTCACCGATCTAATCCTCCGCGTCCCCGGTTACCCAGACGCGTTGCTCGACGCCGACGGCATCTTCACCCTGCTGTACGCCGCTCCTGGCCCGCTGACGATCGAGGTGGGTAGTGACGACAACGGCAACGGCATCCTCGGCGAGCCGGGCGAGTGGTACGGCGCCCAGACTATCGACGTTGGGTTCGGGGTGTTCGCGCCCGACCCCGGCAACGTCGTGAACATCGTGGTCGCGTTGGTTCCTTAAGGGCTGAGCCTCCCATTACGGCAGCGGCACCGCCTACGTCTTGGCGGTGCCGCTGCCGTTGCTTCCTGGTGACTAAGTTACGGGTTGAGCTGCGCCTTGTCGGTTGCGGCGTCAACCAGGACCAAGCGGATGTGATAGTGCGGTTCCGCCATGCCCGGGTGGCCGCCGTTGTACGTGATGTCGACGTGGTCAACGGTCATGCCAGTCTGGGCTAGCAGGCCAGTGGCTAGGTCACTCCAGTTGGCGGCCTTATCGAATTGGCTGACGGGGATCATGAAGAGAACCTCGACTAGGCCGCCGTCCTTGCCGTACACGAGCCAAGGACCGTTGGGCGCAACGGCCGGATCGATGAACAGCGCACCAGCACCCGGGATGAAGGCTGGCAGTGGGAGGATGGTATCGACGCCAACGTAAGGGGCGGGCGGCGGCGACTTCGTGAGGTCCGCCGACTGTGCGCTGGCCATTGGCAGGGCGAGGAGCGCCAAGGTGGCGGCCACGCCGGCCGATCGCCGTAGGAGCGGAGTTGCTGCGAGTTTCGGTAGGAAGTGCTTCATAGACTGAGGCTCCTTTCCGCTTTCGCGGAGGGCGCTCTCGTTCGGGGGCGCCCTTACCAGAAGAGGCTACACCCTTGGTGGTAATAACACAGGTCATTTGTGTCATTGTTGAAGCTAGACTGTGATTAGACCCTGCCGCCGCAGAGTCAGCGATTGTTTCACGTGAAACAATCAGGCTGGAGGAAGAACATGTCGCACGGACCGGTACCCAAAAGCGCGCTCGGGGGCACCCCACGGGGCGACGATGCCTTGGGTGCACCGCCGACGACGCGCCAAGCACTACTCGACGAACTACTGGGCGTTAAGCCAGACGGCCTCACACTCGACGAGCTGGCCGACCGCTTGAGCGTGGCCCGCAACACCGTGCGCCAACAAGTAACGGCGCTCGAGCGCGATGGGCTAGTGGCGCAGAACGGCCTGCGCCCAAGCGGCAGACGTCCCAGTCGCACTTACGGCCTAACGGAGTACGGCATGGAAGCGTTCCCAAGGCGCTACGACCTCCTGTCGCTGACCATGCTCCGCGCCATCCGCCAGCGCGTTGGAGAAGAAGCCGCGGAAGACGTGCTCATGATGATGGCGGAGGGACTAGCCGCGAACTGGCTCCCAGCTCTGGAGAGGCTCGAGTCGCGGGAGCGCACTACCGCCGTCGTCGAGATCATGAACCAACTAGGCTACAAGGCCGCCGTCGCACAAGACGGCGAGTCGCTCGAGGCGATAAACTGCGTCTACCACCACGTGGCGCAGGAAACCCGCGCCGTCTGCCGCTTCGACGAGCGGCTCCTCTCGATCCTTCTTGGTAAGAGCATCCACTTAACCTCGTGCATGGCGGAAGGTCAGGGCAGTTGCGTTTTTGCGAAGCTGACGTCTGGCAGCAAGGCGCAATGACGACCGGCGAGGCCGTGCGGTTGCGAGCCGCATACGACGAACAACTGCGCGGCGCCCCCGAAACTCTTGGCGCGCTTGCCGTTACTCGACTCGGCCCTCTCCACCTCGCCACCTTCCAGCGCGGCTTCGGGTTCATCACCTATCGCGACCTTGGCGCAGCGAGCGAGCACGCGCTTCGGCAACTAGTGCAAGAGGCACTCGCTCATTTCATGGCCGCCCGCGACGTCAACCGCGTCAAGTGGAAGGCCCGCGGCCACGACCTCGCGCCCAGGCTGCACGAGGTGCTCATCGAGAGCGGCTTCGTCCCTGGGGAGCCTCAAGCGATAATGGTGGGCGAAGCAGAGAAGTTGGCCGTAGAGGTGCCGCTGCCGGAGGGCGTGACGTTGCGTCGCGTCACCACCGCCACAGACGTACTCGCCATGACTACGCTGCAAGCGGAGGTGTTCGGCGACCCCGACCCTGACGTGATCGCCGAGGACATGCTGCATCGGCTCTCACTCCATAACGGCGTTGAGTTGTGGGTGGCAGAGCACGGCGGGCGAGTCGTCACGGCCGGGCGGCTAGAGCCCGTGCCAGGAACGAGCTTCGCCGGAATCTGGGGTGGCGCCACGCATGAGCGGTGGCGCGGGCTGGGCATCTACCGCGCACTCACCGCAGCGCGTGCCAGGTCCGCGCTTGCTCTTGGCAAGACTCTGATCAACAGCGACTCCACGGAGTACTCGCGGCCGATTCTGGAACGCTCTGGGCTCCTCAAGGTGAGCACGACGACGCCTTACCGTTGGCGGCGCTGAAGCATAGCGGTGTTGAGCTTGTTGCAACCTACGGTGATAATGCCCGCATGCAGACAAGCAGTCGAGTGCTGCGCACCAGCACCTCCACGTTTCCCACTACCGCGCGCCGCGCCCTAGCGTTCGCAGCTACCGTGACGGGCATCATGCTGGCGGCCGTGGCGGCCGCCGATGACGGCACCGCCTACCGCCATGACCTTAGGCCCACCGCCATAGCTCAGGTGGCTGGCCCAGGAGTGCCCATCGACCTGTTCCAGTCAGACACGCGCTTCGCAAAGCAGTCGACCGCAGGCAGCGTCGAGCCTGACCTAGAACAGGCGCTCATCGGGACGAGGTCCCTTAGGGTTTCGACCGACGGCGACGCTCAGCAGGTGAACCTCCGAGCGAGCCGCCTTGGCCCGCTCGACCTCAGCCAACAGTTCGTGCGGCTGAACCTGAAAGTCAAAGGGCTGGCGCACCTCGATTACCTCACGCTCTACCTGAGCGGCGACGGCTACGAGACCTACGACTCCTTCCCGGTACTCGTTGGCGGCGTGAACTCGGCGAACACCTACGGGGACGAGGACAGCTGGTTCACCATCACCGCCGGTCTAGGTTTGACGGTGGCGGATGCTCCCCCCAGCATCGACCTTAGGAACGTCACAGACGTGCAGTTGAGCATCAAGGACGACGGCAAGGGGGCCGTGACCGTCTGGTTCGACTCGCTTGAGACAGTCGCGCTGCCCCAACGCGGGAAAGTCTCGCTCGTGTTCGACGACGCCCGCGACGGCGTCTTCGATTTCGCGCTGCCCCTCGCGCAACGCCTGGGCCTGCAGGCCAGCATCGCCGTCATCGTCGACCTCGTCGGACAGCCGAGCTTCATGACTGTCGATCAACTTAGGGTCGCTGAGCGTTTCGCGGGGTGGGAAGTGATGGCCCACCACGTCACGCCCCTCGAGAACGGCGGCTTCGACACCTTGCCCGCCGACGACCTAGTCACCGAGTTGGCCGGGGTCAAGACGTGGCTATTGGACCAAGGGTTCCAACGGGGGTCCGAGGTGATCGCCTACCCGTACGGCGGCTTCGACAAGGCATCGATTGCGCTGGTCAAAGAGTACTTCGCCGCTGGCCGCACCATCATCCGCAGTCACGGGATGGAGACGTGGCCTCCCGCCGACCCGTACCGCATACGCGCGGTGAGCGTCGTGCCGACCGACACTCCAGCCGTCTTGAACGCATTGATCGACCGGGCGGCTAAGGAGCGTACCTGGTTGATCCTCGTGTTTCACCAGGTGTATCCACGCGACTCGGAGTTCGATACCTACTACTACACCGAGGACTTGGCTTCGGTGCTAACGCACGCCGTGGCGGCCGACGTGGATGTAGTGCTCATGTCGGACGCCCTATTCGGGCGCTAACGAGCGGCGGTGCGGTTGGGCGCCGCACTGCGCTGCCCAACCGCACCGCCCTAGTCCGCTAGCGGAGCGCCGCCACCTGTTCAGCGGTGACTGTCGGGGCGGAGTTCCCGAAGCTGGTGCGCTCGTGGTTGACGACCGCGGCGATCTCCTCATCCGCTAGCTGCCCCGCGAATGCCGGCATGGCGGACGCGTAGGTAACGCCGCCGATGGTGGAGCCCTGCTTGCCGTGCAACACGGTACTGATGTGCTCGCTTGGGTCTTCGGCGGTTACCACCGGGTCACCCGCCAGTGGCGGGAACACTCCAGGAAGACCTTGCCCCGAGGCCTGGTGACAGGCGGAGCAGAGGTTGGCATAGAGGGAGGCGCCCTTGACGTCGGTGACTTGGCCAGTTGGCGCGCCGGCCGCACCGCCGACGGCGGCAGGCGCCTGGCTCGTCTGCGCCGTGGTCGAGCTGAACGTTGGGGTGACGGCGAAGTCCGGTGAAGGGTTCCAGTGACGCACGCCGTAGAAGATGCCGAACGACACGATGAACAGCACGAGCACCCACGTCCACGTCGGGATGGGTGCTGGGGTCTCCGCGCGTGACGGTTCCCACGCTTTCTCGCCCGCGCCGCCGTAGGAGTTGACGAGCACTGGAACTTTGCCGCCCAGCACGTCGCCAGGCGTGATGCCGTGAACGGCGATCCCAGGGCCGTTGCGCACACCGAACGGCACGGTGCGGACGCCCTTGTTGCCGTTCGAGTCGAACGCTTCGATCCGCAGTACGTGGTCGCCGTCATCTAGCTGCGTTGAGTCGAGCTCGAAGCTGACGGGCGGCCGGTAACTGACGATCGGCACCTCCCCGCCGTCCAGGTAGACGTCTATGCGGGTGAGGTCGGCTGTTCCCTTCTGGCCGGTGACACCGCCGCCATGTTGCGCGGCTTCCGCCGCGTCCTTATCGCTCATCGCAGGCTCCTCATCGTTGGTCCCTCAAGATGCGCCGTTTGATGTGGCTAGGCGCAGTCTCGCCAGGCTTGACGACGTAGCGGATCGTCATGACGGCCACCAACAGCGTGATGATCACGCCGGCCACCACCAGCACGTACTCGTAGCCGCCAGATGGGTCGGCAACGTGGTGCCCCGCGGGTAGCAGCGTGAAGTGCTCGAGTGGATCTGCGCCCGCAACGGCAGCATGGGCCTCATGCTGAAGCGTGAGCGCCAGCCTCAGGAGCGGCATCATCTGGCGGCCGCCACATCTGCCGGCGTTACCAGCGGGGCCGAGTTACCCCAGCTCGTGCGCTCGTGGTTGATGACTGCCGCGATCTGGTCGTCGCTGAGCTGCGCCGCGAACGGCGGCATCGGCGACGAGTACGCGACCCCGTCGATGACCGAGCCCTGCTTGCCATGGAGCACGGTGTCGATGTGCTCCGTCGGGTCGTCCGCCAACACCACGGCGTTGCCAACGAGCGGCGGGAAGGCACCCGTAAGGCCGAGGCCGGTCGCCTGGTGGCAGGCCGAGCAGCTACCCGTGAAGGTCGCTGCGCCCAAGGCCTCGTCCCAAGAGATGGGCGCTGCGGGCGCGGTAGGCGGCGTGGCGGCAGGCGTGGGCGCCGCAGGCGTCGCGGGGGGCGTGGCCGCAGGCGCGGGCGCCGCGGGCGGCGTGGCGGCCGCCGGCGCAGCTGGTTCAGCAGCCGCCGGCGCGGCAGCTGCCGGCGGCGCCCCTGCTGGCGCTGCGGCCGTCAACGATGGCTGCTTCAGGGAGAGTAGGTAGGCGACGAGAGCCTCACCCCTGGCGTTAGGCACGATGAGGGACCCGTCTTTCGGCGCGAAGTCAGGTGGTACCGGAACGGCCGTCTTGCCACTCGGCACGGTACTCACGTGTTCGAAGAGCCACGGGTACGCGGGCATGACGGAGTCAGGAACGACGGAACGCGGGTTGTAGAGGTGGATGAGTTGCCACACATCGCTTGCTTGGCGTGCCCCGACGTTCGTGAGGTCGGGCCCGGTACGCTCGCTGCCGAGCACGGCAGGAGCGTATGGCGACCACACGCCTAGCGGCGTGACGTAGGCGTAATCGCCTGGGGCCGCTGGCCTGCCCCAAGGCTGGTCCATCTCTAGCGGCCGCACTTGCTGCGTGTGGCACGCCACGCACCCCTCGCCCACGTAGACGGCGAGCCCTTCGCGCTCGATGGCCGTCATCGGCATGGCGCCAGGCATCGGTTCCGAGTTGTTCTGCACCCAGATGGCAGGCAGGATGCCGACGATCAGCGACAGGCCGATGAACCCGAAGAACGTGACGCCGAACAGCAACCAGTGGTTCTTGTGGAAGTTCACGCCGCCACCTCGGCTGCGCCGGCCGTGGCGGGGCTCGTGGCGGGCCGCGGGCGCATGCTCCACATGTTGAAGGCGAAGATGATGTGGCTGAGGAACATGAGCGTGCCGCCAACCGCGCGCCATAGCCAGTACGAGGCCATGGCCTTGACGGAGTCGATGAACGGCGAGCCGCTCATCCAGCTGAGGCCCTGAACCGTACCGCCTACCATCAGGGCCGTGGAGTACAGGACGAGGCCAACGACGGCAAACCAGAAGTGCACGCCAACCCAGAAGGCGGGCGGCTCGTGGCCGGTGAGGCGCGGGAGAATGCCGTACAGCGCCCCCCAGATCAGAAGCACGACGAAGCCGTACATGGTGAGGTGCGAGTGCGCGACCGTGTAATTAGTGAAGTGCCATAGGCCCTGAATGCTGCGGATGGCCTCGAGCGAGCCCTGCGCCGAGAAGAAGAAGTAGGAGATGACGCCAGCGAGGATGAACGGCAAGCTGTATGACCGCGCTATGGCGCGGCCCTCGCCGCGCATGGTGAGCAGGAAGTTGCCGGTACCTGCGGCCAGCGTGATGATCATCCCGACGGAGAAGATGATGGCGACGGTCTGTAGCCACCACGGTGTGGGGGCGAAGATGAAGTGGTGCGCCCCGATCATCGTGTAGAACGTCATCTGCGTCCAGAACGCCAACACGCCTAGCGAGTACGAGTAGATGGGCTTGTTCAGCAGCTTGGGCAGCACGTAGTACGTGAGGCCAAGCACCATCGGCGTGAACCACATCCCGACGCCCATGTGCATGTAGTAGCCCTGGATGACCGTCTCACTGATGGCGTTCTGCTGGTAAGCGGGTATGTAGGCGATCACGATGAGGGGAATGGTCCACAGGAACGCGGCCATGATGTACCAGTTGGAGATGTAGATCTCTTCGATGCCGCGGTCCGCGATCGTGCGTATGAGGTTGTATGCGACGAGGATGACCCCCACCGCGAAGACCGCCTGCACCGGCCAGATGTACTCCCGGTACTCCTGGCCGCCGTTGTTTATGCCCGCCATGAGCAGCAAGTCGCCGACCAGTACCGAGATGTTCACGAGCCACAGGCTCACCCAGGCGAGGGGGATGGACCAGAGCCGCCGCATGCTCGTGCGCGGCACGACGTACAGGGCCGCAGCTATCATCGCCAGCGTTGCCCAGCCCCAGAACACCGTGTTCGTGTGCACCGGCCGCAGCCGGCCATACGACAACCACGAGACGTGATCTATGTCCGGCGTAGCGAACTTGATGCTGAGGTACAGCCCGATCAGGGTGCCCCAGATAAGCCAGAACGTGGCGGTCGCAGCGTACGAGTAGATGAGGCGCGTCCAGGCGGTATCGGTATCGGCTACCGGCTCGACGCTTGCCTTGCTAACCGTTAGGGGCCGCTTTAGCGTCAACAGAGGTATGTCTTGAGCCATCAGTCGAGTCCCGGCCCGCTCGCCCTCGAGCGCGGTGGGTATGCAATGCCGTGAGCCATACTTCTTGCCTCCCGTTCACAGGGCGAGCCACCCCAGCAGGCGAGTGCGGGGGTCCGCCTACATGAGAGGTCCACGAGACCATGGGCACCCACGCATGTGACGACGCTCATGTCCTCGCGGCCTATCCCACGATTCAACTGCGACCAGAGGCGGTAATGCCGTGACGTGGGTCATGGCCGCCGCTGAGAACGGTGCTCACGCACCCTTGACAGCCCCTCGCTTATATGGTTCATTAGTGGAGTAACTAACCCACTAAGTGGAGGTGTGATGGTCGACGACAGCAAGGCGCTCTTCCTGCAAATCGCGGAACGAATCGAGGACTCGATCGTCGACGGCCACCTCGCAGAGGAAGCCCAGGCCCCGTCTACCAACGAACTCGCGGCGTTCTACCGCATCAACCCAGCCACCGCCCTCAAGGGCATCGGCCTCCTCGTCGACAAAGGTGTGCTCTACAAGCAACGCGGCATCGGCATGTTCGTGGCGAGCGGAGCCCGACAAGCACTCCTCAAGGAACGCCGCGCCGCCTTCTCGGACACTTACCTAGAACCCCTCGTGGCAGAGGCCCACAAGCTCGGACTGAGCGCGGACGACCTCGCCGCCCTGATCAACCAGCGCTTCAGCGAAAGGACCGCCGGATGACGAAAGTTGTCGAAGTCAAAGACCTCACCAAACGGTTCGGGAACACCGTTGCTCTCGATGAGGTGAGCTTCAACCTCGAGCCGAACACCATCTACGGCCTCTTGGGGCGCAACGGCGCTGGCAAGACGACGCTCATGTCGATCATCACCGCCCAGGCGTTCGCCAGCTCTGGCAAAGTGCAGGTGTTCGGCGAGGAGCCGTACGAGAACGCGGGCGTCCTGCGGCGCATGTGCTTCATGCGCGACAACCAGGTGTACCCGGACTCCTCCAAACCAGTGCATGCGTTCCGCATAGCACGCTTGTGCTTCCCTAACTGGAACCAGGCGCTAGCCGAGCGCCTCGTTGCCGACTTCAGGCTGCCCGTCGCCACGCCGATCAAGAAGCTCTCCCGCGGACAACTCTCGGCCGTTGGCGCCATCATCGGCCTGGCGGCGCGCGCGGAAGTCACGTTCTTCGACGAGCCCTACCTAGGCTTCGACGCTGCTGCCCGCGAGATCTTCTACGACCGCCTGCTTGAGGACTACGCGGAGCACCCCCGCACCATCGTCCTCTCGTCACACCTGATAGACGAGATCGCCAACATCCTCGAGCGCGTCATCGTGCTCGACAACGGCCGCGTCATCCTGAACGATGCGACAGACGACCTCCGCGACCGGGCCGTGGTTATCCGCGGCGACAACACGAAGGTGGCCGCTTTCACCGCCGGCCGCGCGGTGATACACCGGCAGGCGCTCGGCGCGCTCAGCGCCGTCACCGTACTGGGCCACCTCACCCACCAGGACCGCGCCGCGCTCACCGCCAACGACCTCGACGTCAGTCCAGTAACGCTTCAACAACTAGTGGTGAGGGCGACGCAAGCCGCGGCGGGCACCGCCGCCGATCAAGGAGCCGCGCGATGACCAGGGTCGTCACAGTCATGAGACTGCAGTTCGTCAACCGCCGAACGTACGTCGGCATGCCCCTTGTCATCCTGTCAGGCGCGTTCCTACTGGCGATTCTCATCCTGCTGCTCGTGCCAACTGACGAGCTCAAGTTCGCGGGCGGCGCCGTCGCCGCGCCGCTCTGGTACTTCAGCGTCGTGGGCTGGCAGGCGCTCGCCCTCACGTTCCCCTTCTCCCAAGCCATGAGCACCACGCGGCGCGACTTCCACCTAGGCACCCTCCTCACCGCCGCGACGACGGCCGGCATCCTCGCCACCTTCTACCTGGTGATCTCACTCATCGAGGCGGCCACCGGAGGCTGGGGCATGAACGGCTACTTCACTATCCCCGGCCTAAGCGGCAGCCAACTGCCCGTAGCCGCACTCAGCTACTTCGTCGTCGCGTGCCTCTTGTTCCTCTTCGGCTACACGTGCGCGGCGATCGCCAAGCGTTGGGGTGGCGTCGTGCTCACCAGCGTCCTTACCGGGCTAAGCATCGTCCTCGCACTAGCCATCATTCTCGTGATCCGCTCGGGCTCGTGGGGCACCGTCGTCACCTGGTTCGTCACGCAAGGCCTGCTCGGAACGACCCTCTGGGGTCTCCTCCTCGCGGTCTTGATGGCGTACGGGTCGTACCTCATGATCAGGCGGGTGGAGCACTGAGGTCGGCGTGACGGCCTGGCCTACCTAGCACCCTTTGGGGGCACCTCCGGCAGGTCACGGTGCTCAACCTGGCTAGGGATGCCGGTCGCTTCGAGCACCTCGCGCTCGTCGAGCGACTCATGCTCCATCAGGGCGGCCGCCAGCTTGTCAAGTTCGGTCCTGTGCTCCTTGAGGAGTCTTAGCGCCTCCTGGTAGCACTCCTCGATGATCTGGCGGGTGGCGAGGTCGACGCGTTCGTGAGTCGCCTGGCTGAAGCCCGACGACACACCTGGTTGTGCTTCGCCGAGGTACTGGCCGCCCTCGGGCGCCAAGGCGACGGGGCCGATGGCTTCGCTCATGCCCCAGCGGGTGACCATGCCCTGCGCCATGCGGGTCACCTGTTGCAGGTCGTTCTCGGCGCCGGTGGTGCGGTCGCCGTAGACGACCTCTTCCGCCGCCCGGCCACCAAGCGCGCCGATGATGCGGCCGCGCAGGTAGGACTCTGAGTAGTTGTAGCGGTCGTCCTCCGGCCGCTGGTAAGTGACGCCGAGGGACTGGCCGCGCGGCGTGATGGTCACGCGGCTGACGGGGTCGGCGCCGGGTACGACCAGCCCAAGGATGGCGTGGCCGGCCTCGTGGAACGCCACGCGTTCGCGGTCCTCGCGCTTGAGGAGCAGCTTGCGTTCGGGGCCGAGGATGATCTTCTCGAGCGAGTCGGCGAAGTTGGCCTGCGTGATCGTGTCCTGCCCGTTCCTGGCGGCGAGGATGGCGGCCTCGTTGACGAGGTTGCGCAGGTCGGCGCCGACCAAGCCGGGGGTCATAGCAGCGACGGCGGTCAGGTCGACGTCGGGCCCCAGCGGCACCTTGCGGGTGTGCACCTCGAGTATGGCTTTACGTCCGACCTTATCCGGCGGCTGCACCGTGACGCGTCGATCGAAGCGGCCGGCGCGCAGCAGGGCCGGGTCGAGGACCTCGGGCATGTTGGTGGCAGCCAGCACGATGACGCCCTCCTCGGTGCTGAAGCCGTCCATCTCGGTGAGGATCTGGTTGAGGGTCTGCTCCTGCTCGCTGCTGGCGCCCACGCCGACGATCATCTACACGAACTCGGAGGCGTTCATGCTGAAGAACGGCACCCCGGCCTCGCCCGCCACGGCCTTGGCGAGGAGCGTCTTGCCGGTGCCTGGCTGGCCGACCAGGAGCACGCCTTTCGGGGCCGACCCGCCGAGGCGCGTGTACTTCTGGGGATGTTTGAGGAAGTCGACGATCTCGGCGAGCTCGTGCTCGGCCTCGTCGATGCCGGCCACGCCCTCGAAGGTCACCTTGTCCTCTTGCTTGTCGTAGCGCTTGGCGCGGCTCCAGCCCATGCCGAACATGTTGCCGATGCCTGCGCCCGCGCCGCCGGCCCCGCGCGCCATGCGGCGAGTGAACCAGACGAACAGGCCGATCATCAGCAGGGCAGGCCCGAAGGAGAACAGCAGTGTCAACAGCGGGCTGCGCTGCGTCTCGAGCCATTCGGCGTTGATCTCCACGCCGTTCGCCAGCAGCAGGTCATCGAGCCCAGGGGAGAGGAACGAAGGCAGCGTGGTCGAGAACGCCGTGACCTCGACTGGCTCCGGCTCCGCCGCAGTGAAGAGGCCGCCAGCACCGGGCACCGACACGGCGACGGGGTCTTCGAAGACCCCCTGCATGACGTCGGCGCGGGTCGCCACGGAGACCACGTTGCCCGCCTCGACCTGCTCACGGAAGAGGTTGTAGGGGATCTCGACGGGACCGCTGCCGGCGGGGAAGAAGAGCGAGACGACCAGGTAGTTGACTACGAACAGGCCCACCATGAGCAGCAGCCTCTCGGTTGACCGCTGGGGGACCCCAAGCCGGGTCCGCCGGGCACGTTCGGGTCGCTCCTTCTGCCTTGCGACGCGTCTCGGGGCCGTTGTCGCGTTGAGGCGCTTCGTTGGTCGGACATGCTCAGGACCTATCTTTTGCTGCTCATCGGCCGCGTAAGCGCTGAAGGCGGAAGGCGAACAGCAGGATGAGGGCGCTCATCTTGACCACCTCACTTTAGCCCTATGTGGTCTCGCGCCACTGCCCCCGGCGTGAGACCCACCGGTGCCGAGACCGTACGGTCTCAGTTCACCAGGACGAGGATCACCGTGGCGCCCATCACCACGTTGGAGAGGGCCACGGCGTTACCGGTGGTGCCAACCACGCACCGCTGGCCGTTGTGCTCATCGCACGGTTCGTCTACAGGCTGGCCCTAGCGACTCCAGGCTGGTGCGTACGCGTCCGCGACCAGCAACTCCAGTCCGCCGCCGTCGATGTCGACGATCCACAGGTCGGGATCGAGCAGGCTGCCCCCGAAGCCGTCGAGCTCCGCGGCGCGCTCGAACACCAGGCGCCGACCGTCACCGGAGACGCTCAGCTGCCCAGCGAAGTCGCCTACGAACGATGTGATGCGCGTGATCTGGTCGGTTCCGAGGTCGTAGTGATGAAGGTTGGCGCTGTACCCCTCGCCGAAGGGGTCACCTTCGGTGACCGAAAACACGAAGCCGCTGCCGTCGGGGAGCCAGGCCAGCCCCAACACCGCCTCGAGCGAGTCGACCGTCACCAACGGCACCCCGGCGTCGGCGCTGCCCTCGAGGGTCAGGTAGACGCCGGCGTTGCCGAACGACTTGGCGTAGAGCAGTTGGTCGGCGGTGGCGCTGGTCGGGCCGGCGGCCATCAACGCCACGAAGTCGCTGGGTCTTGTCTCCCCCTCGAGAAGCGAGGTTCCGAACTCGAGTGGCTCGGGGTTGCGCGGCAGTTGCCAGAGGCCGTCGAAGTTGAGGAGGTGGGCGATCCTGGCGCCGTCGGCGCTCCAGCTGGGCGAACGCACCTCCCAGGTGGAGGAGGGAGGGTAGAGGGAGGTCTCGCCGGTGGTCACCGTGGCGCCGGCGGCAACGTCGATGGTCGTCGAGAAAACGATCTCGCGCTCGGTGCCGTAGACGATCGCGCCCACCTGCAGGCCGTCGTCGCCCGCGCCGAAGTCGGCGACGTCCTCGAACGTCACCATGCCCGTCGCCAGCGGCGCCAGGAAGGCGGACTGGAGGCTGGCGGCGCCCTGGAAGTATAGGAAACCGGTGAACGAGTCGTAACTGTTGTTGACGATGGGCACGCGCACCGTTCCCTGGGGGTAGCTTGCCAGCGCGGCGCAGGAGGGCGCTTGGGTGATCCGACGGTAACCCTCGCCGTCGGCGCCGATGGCGAAGACGTCCGAGGCGTAGAGCGAACACCAGTTCTCGTGGGAGCTCACGAAGGCGAGTTCGGTAGCGGCGGGGTTCCAGGCCATGCTCCAGACGTCGTAGACGTCGTCGGGATCGGCGCGACCGTGCGCCCAGAGGGCGCGGTCGTTGCCGCCGTCGGGGCCGATCAGGTGGATCTCGTCGCCGCCGGCGCGGGCGTAGGCGATGGTGTCATGCAGCGGCTGCGAGGCGGAGCCACCGCCGGGCGGACCGTCGGTGGGTGGTGGTTCGTTGCCGTCGCCGGCCGACCCTTGGCCGGTGCACGCGGCTCCGAGGAGCGCGAAGAGGAGTAAAGCCAGGATGCGGCCAAGCCGCTTCGGCGCTGCTTGCTCGAGATGGAACCCTGTGATCATCTGCGTACCGCCTCTCGGTTCGACTCCCGGACAACCTGCACCACGCTCCGTAAACTGAGCGTAAACGCGCGCCTATAATCGGGCGATGCAACTGCGAACGCTCGGCGCGCTCGAGCTGGAGGGTAGCGGCTTCAGGCGGCAGAAGCCGCTGTTGCTGCTCGCCTACCTGGCGCTCGAGGGGACCAAGAGTCGGCGGCACCTGGCGGAACTGTTCTGGCCCGCGGCGGTGGAGCCCGCCACCAGCGTGCGCATGGCGCTGCTCCAACTACGCCAAGGAGCGGCGGGGTCGGTGGAGGTCGAGGGCGAACTGGTGCGCGCCGCCGTTGTCAGCGACGCTTCGCGCTTCCTGCAGCTGGTGGAGGGTCGTGACGCCGCGGCGGCCGTGCGGCTGTACCGCGGAGCGTTCGTTCCGCACTTTCACCTGAACGACTGCGGGGTGGAGCTGGAGGAGTGGGTCTACGCCACGCGCGAGCTGCTGGCTGCCGGAGCGCGGCGCGCGCTGCTCGACCTGGCCGAGGCCGACGCCGCAGTGAGCGACTTCCGGGCGGCCACGGGGCTGGCCGAGACGGCGCTCGGCCTGGCGGGCGCCGGACCGCCGGAGCATGAAGTCGCGTTGCGGCTCTACCGGCTACTTACAGCCGGGAACAGCGCCAGGGCCGAAACGGTGGCGGCGGCGGCCGGTGACTTCGGACCCGCCTTCGAGCTCACGCGCGAGGAAGCGCGACAGCAGTTGCAGGCCGCCGTGCCGACTGCGGGAGGCGCCCCCAACAACCTCCCGCAGCGCGCCACCTCTTTCGTCGGCCGCGATCCGGAACTCGTGGCGCTGGCCAGGCTGTTGGCCGAGCCGGACACCAGGCTCATCACGCTGGCCGGCGCGGGTGGCGTGGGCAAGACTAGCCTGGCGCTTCAGGCCGCGGCCGGTGAGGCGCAGGAGGGCAGGTTCCGGGGTGGCGTGTACTTCGTGGCGCTGGAGTCCGTCACCTCTCCCGACCTCACCGTGCCCGTACTTGCGTCGGTGCTGGGGCTGAAGCTGAGCGGCGAGCACCAGCCGCTGGAAGAGCTGGCCCGGCACATCGGCGAGCGCCACATGCTGATCGTGATCGACAACTTCGAGCAGCTGAGCGCCGGCGCCACCGTCCTGGCGGCGCTCGTGGCGGCATGCCCCGGCCTCAAGCTGCTAGTCACCTCGCGCGAACGGCTCGGCCTGGCGGATGAGCAGCTGTTCCGCCTGGGAGGGCTTCCCCTGCCGCCCGCTGGATTGACCATGGCCGAGGCGCGGTACCAGGAGGCAGTGTCGCTGTTCTGGCAACGCGCGCGCCGCGCGCGGCTGGATTTCGGGCTCGACGGCGCGACGTTGCCCCACGTGGCGCGGATCTGCCGACTGGTGGACGGGCTGCCGTTAGCGATCGAGCTCGCCGCCGCCTGGGTGGGGCTGCTGCCGGTAGAGGAGATCGCCAACGAGTTGGAGCGGAGCCTGAACCTGTTGGTGTCGACCACGCGCACGGCGCCGCCACGCCACGAGAGCCTGCGCGCCACGTTCGATTACTCCTGGGCACTGCTCGAGCCACTGGAACGGCAAGCGATGCGCGGGCTAGCGGTGTTCGCGGGCGGCTTCACGCGTGAGGCGGCCTCCCAGGTGGTGGACGCAAGCATCGCGCGGTTGGCGTCGCTGGTCGACAAGTCGTTGGTGCGAGTCGTGGACGGCGGGCGCTACGACCGTCATCCCCTCCTGTACGACTACTCGAGGGAGAAGCTGGCGGCGCACGCGAGCGAGCGAGAACGCCTGCGTGCCAGCCACGGCGCGTACTTCGTGGTGCTAGCGGAACGCGCCGAGCAGATGCTGAAGGGCGCCCAGCAGTCGACGTGGCTCGAGCGGCTGCGGAGCGAGAGCGACAACCTGCGCTCCGCCCTGGCGTGGTCCCTCGAGTCAGGGAACCCGGACGACGGCCTGCGCATCATGGGGGCTCTGTGGCAGTACTGGCCCCTGCGCGGCCACCTGAGTGAATGGCAAACCTGGTACGCCGAGCTGCTCGGGCATCCCGCCGCGCAGCAAGGCACGGCGGTAAGGGCCAAGGCTTTGAGCGGGGCGGGGACGTTGGCGTTCTCGCTCGGCGATCTTGCGGCGGCGCGCTCGCTGCATCGGGAAGCGCTGGTCATCCGCCGCGAGCTAGGGCACGCCTGGGGTATCGCCGCCTCGCTCTATAACATCGGCGGGGTGCACGCCGCTCAGGGCGATTACGCCGCGGCGCACCCGTTGTTCGAGGAGAGCCTGGAGGTGATGCGGGGCCTGGGCAACGACTGGAGCGTGGCGGTGGCGTTGAGCAACCTCGGGCTGCTGGCCAGCAAGCTGGGTGACCACCGCGCCGCGCGGGAGCGCCACCAGGAGAGCCTAACGCTGAGGCGCGGACTGGGCGACGCGCTGGGGGTGGCGGAGTCCCTCAACCATCTTGGACACCTGGCCCTGAGCCAAGGCGACATCGAGCAGGCGGCAACGGCGTTCCACGAGGCGCTGACCATCGACCACGAGGCGGGCAACGCGCCGGGCGTAGCGATAGCGTTCGAGGCGTTCGCCACCCTGGCGCTGATGCAGGGCGAGACGCGGCGGGCGGCGCACTTGTGGGGGGCGGCTGAAGTGTTACGCGAGGCCCTGGGGGCGCCGCTGTCGGAGCCGGCGCGTGAGGCTCAAGCGCGCGAGGTGAGCCTGGCCCGCGACTTGCCGGGCGGCGCGAGGCTGGCGTCGGCCTGGAACGAGGGGCGGGGATTGACGCTCGAGGAGGCTATGCGGGAGATCGGTGGGGCCTTGAGCCGGATCGTGCGAACCGGAAGCAGGGCTGCCCCGGGAACATCGAGGTGATGGCCCCCTTGATTCCCCAATTGTGGCTTTGGTCTTGGCCGGACTTCTCTATCTTGGCTCGCTTCACCTTGGCTGGCCCTCACCGGCGCCGTACAAGACCCGCTCTAGACATAGGTGCTGCCCTGACAACTTGAGACCGCCAGTTCCAGCGCCTAGGCGTCACCGCCGCGATCGTCCTGGCGGCGTTCGCCTCCCAAGCCCTGTTCGCGCTGGCGCACGTTCCCAATCGGCTGGGGGTCAGGGGGGCTCAGCCTGGCTGAGCTGCCTGGCGCCACTCCTCATAGGGGTGACGTTGAGCCCGGCACTGGCGGTCATGTGGCGACTGTGGCGGCGCAGGCGTTCAGAACACAAGCTGCGCGGCAGGACTTCCACGGGTTCCTCCTTAAGGCGATTCTCAAAGGGAGCAGCTTCAACCGAGCGGTGATCGTCTCGGGCGCACTGTTCCACGTCCTCCTGAACATCGGTGGGACCACGGGTTACCCTGCCCGAGGCAGCAACCCAGCCGCCCCGGACACGAACGCTGCCACCAGGGGCGGAAATACGCAAAAGCGGCAGCGGGACGCTTGCCAGGCATTTCGCTGCAGCGTCTGGAGAAGCGGCATGAAAGTCAGCCATCACCGTCACCTACTTCGCGTCCTCTTCCTTGGCTTGCTTACGCTCGTCCTGGCGGCGTGCACCAACCCTGAGAGCGGTCCGGCTACTCCCCGTGACGTCACCGCTGACGAGCTAGAGGTGGAGGCGGACGAAGACACTCCCCTCCAGGTCACGCTGAGTGGCGCTCACTCAGGTGGTGAGGCGCTCACTTTCAGGGTCACCAGCGCCCGCGCCTCCGCGACGGTCACCATCACCGTCCACCCGGTGTACGACGCGCCCGTAATATAGAGACGTTCACCGTCGACCGCGACACGGTGAAGTTCGGCGAGCCCGTCACCTACAGCTGGGCCGTACGCCACGTCGACTCGGAGGCGCTCACCTGGCGCATCGACACCGGCGCGGCCGTCCACGAGCCTCACTGGGTGCAGGCTCCCCCGTTCGGCTTGGGCAGGGTCCACCCTCCGCTGAAGTAAAGCGGTTCACCGGGTATGTTCACTACGCACCAACGGGACAGGTCCTGGTTGAAACCCGCCGCGTACAAGAACGACGGAGAATCGGTGCAGCGTGATGGCAATCACGCCGTCTAGAACGTGGTGGGCCCTACTGGATTTGAACCAGTGACCAATCGATTATGAG
>CALCHY010000137.1 GCA_937907415.1 uncultured Trueperaceae bacterium | reverse complement strand
TAGTTCGGCGGCGTCATCACGCGCCACCACCGGGTGGCCCGGCATCGCCTCGTTAGCCGCCTCCCACGGCGTGCCGCCCGTGCCGCAAGCGGCTGGGGAGTCCTTATCCACGGGCATGGCGATGTACATACCCGACGAGTCATAGCCAAGCCAGTAATCGTGTTCCCCTAGATGCCGGACGAGTTCTACCAGCGTTAGGGGTTCGGGGGCGGTCATTAGTCGGCCTCCTCGAGGATGAGCTGCACCTCTTGGATGCCTTCCTCAGCGTGGCGCTCAAGCGCGTCCTTGGCTGCGTCGAGCGCGTCGACCGCGGTGCCGTGAGCCCGGTAGTTCCACACCGCATCCTCCGTGATGACCGCGATGGCCCAGGAGCCGCTCACGCCCTCACCCCCTCGCCTTGTGCTTCCTGAAGCCTGTAAGGGAACGCATAACCTGCCGTCAGGCGCCGGAACTTGTGAATCGAGGCGATCTTGAGGGAAGGCGAACCGAACACACGCCCATCCGGGTCACGCCACTGGCGGAGGTAGAACACACGCTCGGGGTAACGCCCCGGCTTGTGAGTCGAGATGACGCGAAGGTGCATCTCGCCTATGCCGTCGGCTACGCTCTCCTCCCCTTCATCAGGCAACAACTCGAATCGCACGCCTGGCCGCCACGTCGGGATAAGGTCGTCCCCGTCGAAGTAGGTGCTCCGCACGAATGGGTAGGGCGTGCTGAACCAGATCTCTGCCTGAAATTCACTCACGCCCTCACCCCCTCGCCTGCGACCTCGGCCACAGAGAAGGTGGCGCTGTCCTCCTGCGCCTCCCAGGTCGCGCCGGGCACGATCTCGCCGTCGATTACGACAACGCCGTCTTCCGCCAACTCGGCGCGCTTGCGGAGCAGCGCCTTGTCCGGCTCGCTCTTGACGCGCACGAGATCGGGGCGGTGAACCTCTGCCCACGCCAGGAACGCCGTCGCCTCCACGTCCAGCCGCGCGGGTCGCGCCGTGAGTTTGATGGTGCCGCCCGGCAGTTCGAGGCTCTTGGTCTTGCGGCCAGCCGCGATCTCCCGCTTGAGGAAGTCGGCAAGGTGCGTCTCGAAGAACGCTGCCCACTCCTCGAACCGCTTGGTTTCTGCTGCCGCTATGGCGTCGATGCGCTCCTTCTCGGCGTCCGCCCACGCCCTGACGCTGGCCTGCTTGCGGCGCGCCTCTGCGGCCTTCCTGGACGCCCACGCGGCCGTCTCCAATCCCGTGATGGACCAACCCTCAATCGGTTGGTCCGGCGCGTCAACGGGCCGCAGTTGCGCCGTCAGGTTTTCAACGTCAATCATGCTGCCCCCTCGGCGTTCATCTGCCGCTCGGCATTCCACGAGTCGAGCATCGCCGCCCACTCGTCCTGACTG
>CALCHY010000136.1 GCA_937907415.1 uncultured Trueperaceae bacterium | reverse complement strand
TCTTCGTGCTCGTCTTCACGTACTTCAAGACGCCGTTCAAGTACCAACAACGCGTACTGCTGTGGGGCATCCTCGGCGCCCTCGTCCTGCGCGGGATCATGATCGTAGTTGGCGTTGCGCTCATCCAGGCGTTCAGCTGGGTGCTCTACGTCTTCGGGGCCTTCCTGCTGGTCACCGGCTTCAGGATGCTGCTCCAGAAGGGCGAGGGCGAGAGCGACCTCGAGAAGAACCCCGCACTGCGCCTCGTCAGGCGCCTGATGCCGGTAAGTAGCGAGTACGACGGGCAGAAGTTCTTCACGCGCAAGAACGGCGTGCGCTTGGCGACGCCTCTCTTCCTCGTCCTAGTGGTCATCGAGTTCACCGACTTGCTCTTCGCGGTCGATTCCATCCCGGCCATCTTCGCCGTCACTACGGACGGCTTCATCGTCTTCACCGCAAGCATCATGGCCGTCCTCGGGCTCCGCTCCATGTACTTCCTGCTGGCGCACGTCGTGCACCGCTTCGTGTTCCTCAAGACGGGCCTGGCCATCATCCTCGTCTACATAGGCGCGAAGATGGTCCTCCTCGACGTCTTGCATATCCCAAGCCTCGTCTCTCTGGGAGTTGTCGTCGCGATTCTCGTCATCAGCGTCGTGGCATCGCTCCTCTGGGGCAAGCCGGAAGAGCACCCTCACCCAGAGGGCCTGCCGCCAACCGAGTAGGCGCCTCTTGGGTCGTCCCGAACTAGGTCGGGACGGCGCCCCATGACAGCGGGACGCCCGGGAGCGCAAGCTTCGCTAGGAAACGGAGGCAGTTTATGAATGACTCTTCCATTACACGCTTCCTACGGAGCTTGGTCGCCCCGAGGCGGCTCGTCAAGTACTCGCTGCTCGCTGGCCTCTTGACGTTGGGCTTGGCAAGCGCAGCCGCCGACTTGAGCGCGGAGTTCGTAGATGGTCAGCTAGTCGGACCTCAGGTCTTCGCTGGCGAGGGCTACCGCACGGTCGCGCTCGTCAACAACGGCACTGAGGACATGACGTTCACGATCGCGCGCCTCAACAATGGCTTTGCCGTAGGCGATTACATCGCCGCCAACGACGCCCTCAACGCGGCGATCGCATCCGGCGACCAGACGGCTGCCGTCAAGACGTACCTGGAGACCGCAGTCGCGCTCAGCGGCGCGGTCGTCAAGCCGCACGCTGAGTACGACATGGTCGTCGACCTAGAACAGGGCAGTTACGTTATCGCGTCGCATGCGACGAGCAGCGAATCCGCCGCGTCCACCTACCTACCGTTCGAAGTTACGGCCTCGGGCTCTCCAGTAGCCGCCCCTGAAACGAGCCACACCCTGCAGCTCGCAGACTTCTCGTTCGACTTCCCGGCGACCATGGCTGCAAGCGATGGCCTGTGGGAGGTCACGAACGTAGGCGACCAGCCGCACATCGCCGCATTCTTCAAGCTCAATGAAGGCAAGACTCAAGCAGACCTCGAAGCGTTCTTCAACGACTCGACGAACACCGGCGAACCACCGTTCGACACCACGACCACCGTCGACATCGAAGCCCTCTCGCCCGGGCAGACGGTGTACATGCCACTCGACCTCACCGCTGGTAACTGGGTAGCAGTCTGCTTCGTGCAGGACCTCAACAACCCGACCATGGCGCACTTCATGGAGGGCATGATCCAGGAGTTCACCGTCAACTAGCCAGCGCCTATCATGCACGCGCTTCAGCGTGAATGACTCAAACCTAAGCCTCGCGCGCGAGGGTGCCATCATCGGCACCCTCGCGTCTCATGTTTCCGGAGTAGCGTGATTCCTGGTGAAAGGAGGGGCACTGGCATGTCATTCAGCACCAAGTTAGCCGAGCCCCGCACCACGAACACAGTCACTGGCCGCCGAGCACACCGGGTCAGTTGGCCAGGCGTGAGCCACTCCGACTCTCGGACGCGCGAGCAGCTACTCAGCGACCTCCACGATCGGCTCGGCCCCGGCCTCGCCGGCCTCGAGGTCAGACTCCAACTACTCACCGAAGCGGCAAGCGAGTGCGCGACCGCCCCAGCGCAGGTCGCCGCCTTACGTGATGAGGTTTCGCGCCTCGTCGGGGAGCTGCGCCGCATCGTGCACGACGAACCGCCTGAGACGCTCGAGCGGCTTGACCTCATCGGCGCGGTCAAAGAAGCGCTGAACCCGGTGGCGTTAGCTGGCCTCAAAGTCAGCTTCGCTGCCTCCGGCTCCGCCGATCTCTCTCCCGCCGTCACCGAACTCCTCTACCGGGCGACGCTCGAGGGCACGGCTAACGTTGTGCGGCACTCTCAAGCGCGGCACTGTTGGGTGGTCATCCGCTTGAGCGCTGCGCGGGCGACCCTTGTCGTGCGCGACGACGGGGTCGGGGCTCTTGGGGTTGGAGCCCGCTCGGCTGGTAACAGGGGTGGCATCGGCTTAGCGTCGCTGAGGACCGCTGCACGCCGCGCTGGTGGTAGGGCGCACCTTCTACGCAACGAGGCGCACGGCATGACCCTGATAGTCACCGTGCCGCTACCTGGGGAAGTGCGGCCTGCGCGCGTGAGGACCACTGGCCGGCCCTTAGCGACGTGACCGCCATGGCCGCCACCCCCGAGTTGGCGCCAACGACGAGGGTCCTGGTAGCAGATGACCACGAACTCTTCCTCGAGGGGCTAGCACTCTTGGTCGCCACGCTTAGCAGTTGCGAAGTCGTCGGGATGGCGCATGACGGCAGCGAAGCAGTGGCGCTGGCGGAGAGTCTGAACCCGCAAGTGATCCTGATGGACGCGCGCATGCCCGGGCTCTCTGGGGTTGAGGCGGCTGGCCGCATCTTGGCCAACAATCCCAACGCCGCCATCATCATGGTGACGATGTTCGCTGACGACGAGACCGTGTTCCGCGCCATGAAAGCCGGCGCCAAGGGTTACGTCCTGAAGGGCGGCAGCAAGGCGGAGCTCGAGCGCGCCATCATGGCCGCCGCGAACGGCGAGGCGTTGTTCGACTCGAACGTCGTCCAGCGCTTCAGCCGCTACTTCTCCGCCGCGTCCGTATCAGGGGGCGCACTACCGTTCCCCGACTTGACCAAGCGCGAACGCGAGGTACTGGCGTTGATCGCAGAGGACCTGAACAACGCCGAGATAGCGCGCCACCTCCAAGTGACGTGCAAGACCGTGCGCAACCACGTCTCCACCATCCTCGGGAAGCTCGAGGTCAGTGACCGCAGGGCCGCTGCCCAACGGGCGCGAGACGCGGGCATCGGGGTGGGGAGTGCGAGTTAGTCGTGCGGGCGCCTCCACGGGCCTTGTCGGTCCGGAAGCTCTCCTAACGCCACGGATTCCATAGCTCCGGCTCACCACCACTGACCTCCGACTAGCATTTCCTCGTCGGGAGGCGGATGGAGCTCACCGGCAAGGTCACAACCGCCAAGTCTCTAGGAAGCATCCTGCAGCAAGCCCCCTGGTCAGAGGCCTGAGCCAACGCGAGCTGGCCGAGCGCTTGGGCACCCGCATCGGCACGTTGAGGGGCGACCAGCGCACCTTCGACCTGGAGTTCGAACGGGACGCCGTGAGAACGTTCGGCATCGACAGCTCCGTCTCGTCGGTCGCCGTCCCGTTGGCGGCAGTGCCCACGAGAGCACACAAGCAAGAGCGGCGATACTACTTCCAGGAACTTCTTCCCGAAGGCCGCATGCTGAAGGGGCTGGCTCAGGGAGCGGCGTGCCAGGGAGCGACACCATCGGCCTGCTCCGCGATCCGGCTTGCCTCCAGCGACCCGACATCGAAAACAACGCCGTCCGGCTCCACCGACAATTGGATCACCTCTCGCAGCACCGCTGCGACGGCGTCAATCTCGTTGTCCATACGCCCCAGGAGGTCGATGTCCAATGTGGGCCGACCCACCGGCGCCTCCCAAACCCTAAGCAGCAGCGCCTCCAGGTACGGGCGCATTACCCGCTCTACCCGGCAGATGCGCGCGTACTCCAGAAGGGCCCCTACATCACGCCATCCATCTCGTGGGCTCAACGCCGGCCTCGAACGCATCCGGCGCGAAACGGTGCACCGCCAGCGGCGGGTGATCGAGCTGCGGCGTGTCCACTCCCCGGGGCAGCGCGATCCAGACCGCGTGGGGAACTTGGATCGTGAGACCATGGAAGGCAAGAGCCGACACCAGGCACACCACCGCCCGCGGAACCCGCAGGGCAACCACCGCCAGATCCGGGTCGCCGATGGGCGGCAGCTATGCCAGCCGGTAGACGCCGCGGCTGACCCGCTCGAGCACCCCCTCATCCACTATCTTGTAGAGCCGATAGCGCGACACCCCAGCCGCCAGCGCCTCGCTCATCCGCATCTGGCCACCGTGCTCCTTGAATATCGTCACGGGGTCGATCACTCACACGTCCAGACAGAAACCCTACACATGCTCACAAGTATTGGGCCTTTGTAGGGACACCGCCGATGTCGGCATTCCCAGTGGAGCGCTTACCTGAAGCGCATCCGCCAGAACTCCGCCGATAGCTTCCATGCCCTGATGACAGACATCAGCGCCTTCATCGGGCCGTTCCTAAGCGGCACTACGAGGTGAACCTAGAACTCCGCAGCAAGGGCGTCGACGGAGGATCAAGGCGGCTGAAAGGGCCAGACATCGGCCCCCTGACGACGGGAAACCGCAAGGGGCGTAAGAGTCGGAAACACTTTCCCGCCGGTAGTTTCACCAGCGGTAGTAGGGTTCGATTGTTTTGGTTGCCAGGCATGCCACCAACGAGCCTTCTCGACCCAGAGGCTCTCGCTCTCGAACGTACGTCTCCGCGGATTGCTCTTAACCAGCCCGTCGCCAGCAGCGCCTTGACTACTATGTCGTAGTCAGGAAGCTTGACTACCTTTTAGTAGTCGCATAGGATGACTACGATTCAGCAGTCAGGAGGCGGAAGTGGAGTTCACGGGCAAGGTCACAAGCGCCGAGTCGCTGGGAAGGATCCTGCAACAAGCCCGCCTGCTCAGAGGCTTGAGCCAACGCGAACTCGCCGAGCGCCTCGGCACCACCCAACGCTACATCTGGGAGATCGAGGCCGGAAAACCCTCCATCTTCATGGAGCGGCTGTTCGCGATGATGCGCGAGGTAGACGTCGAACTCTCCGCCACCATCAGATCGCCCGAGAAGCATGGCTGACCTGGTCGTCGAACTGTACGGCACCAGAATCGGCACGCTGGAGGGCGACTGGCGCACGTTCGACCTGCAGTTCGAGCCAGGCGCCGTGAGGACATTCGGTATCGACAGCCCCATACTGTCGGTCGCCGTCCCGCTAGCAGTGGTGCCTACTCGAGCGCACAAGCAGAAGCGGCGCAACTTCTTCCAAGAGCTCCTTCCCGAAGGCCGCATGCTGAAGCGGCTGGCTCAGGAAGCGAACGTGCCCGAGAGCGACACCATCGGACTGCTCCGCCGATATGGTCGCGACGTCGCCGGGGCGCTGCAGATCTGGGACCCGGACGTACCCGGCGAGCCCCGCCAACCAAGGCTCGAACCGCTCGACGAGGCCGGGGTGGCAGAGCTGCTCGAGAACGTGCAGGACTTCCCGCTAGGCAACAAGCCCCGGGGCGGCAAGTCGTCATTGGCCGGAGTGCAGGACAAGATCGTCCTGGCGCATACCGCGGACGGCTGGAACAGAGCACTCGACGGTTATCCCTCGACCCACATCCTCAAGCCCGTGCCCGAGGGCCTCCCCACCTTCATCTACGACGAGGAGTACGGCGCCCGCCTGGCCCGCGCCGTAGGGCTGATCCCATACCGCACGTGGATCCAAGAGTTCGCAGGCGTGCCGGCGCTGGTCATCGCGCGCTACGACCGCTCCCCTGACGCACCACAGTCACGCCTCCACCAGGAGGACTTCAACCAGGCCCTCGGCGCGAGCGGCGACGAGAAGTACGAGCGGTACGGCGGGAAGGTCAGCCTGGCGCGCATCGCGCGCGTGCTCGGACCGTACACAGCGCCCGCGAGCCGCGAAACGCTCCTCCGGATGATGGTACTAGCCGCCGCCGTCGGAAACTTGGATATGCATGCGAAGAACATCTCCCTCCTTCACCTCGCAGAGGGAACCGTGGAGCTCGCTCCGGCCTACGACTTCGTGCCACAAGCGCACCAACGGAACGACGGGGAGATGGCGCTCGCGGTCGCCGGCGAGTACCGCCATGCGCATATCACACGGAGCCATCTCATCGAAGAAGCCCACTCCTGGGGCATCGCCGAGCCCGAAACGGCTATCGACGAGGCGCTCGACACAGTGCTCGAAACCGTCCGGCACGAAAAACCGCACGCTCGCGCCCACCCAGCCTTGACGGCAGACATCACAGGGTTCACGCAGAACCTCCTCGAGGGTCGCGCAGCCGGCCTGCCAACAGACGTGCAGCGGAGCTGAACTGTCTGGCTCTGGCGAAAACGTCGGCCTCACTCGCGAAGTACCCTGCCAAGGCGCACGGGCGCCTAGGGACGGGGTCAAGGACATTTCCGCGCCAGGGGCTTTCTACCAGCGGTAGTAACGCACGAACCGAATCAAGCTACACCTAAGGCAAGGGTCGGGGACCATTCGCTGGTTGGGGCTGCTGGCCTACGTGCGGCAGCCCCACGCACACAAGCCTCGGCCCGGAGCCCTGAATGCAACAGCAAATACTTGCACATACGTTAAACAGTGTTTAACATCGGCGCATGGATTCGCGCTGGCGGCAACTACAGGAACTGGCCACCCGGCAACACGGCCATTTCACCACCAGCCAGGCCGAAGCGGTTGGCCTAACGCGACCAGCGATCCATTACCAGTTCCGGGCAGGCCGGCTCGAGCGTCCGGAGCGCGGGGTGTACCGCTTCACCGCCTACCCAACCACCGAGCAGGAGCGCGAGGCGGTCCTGATGCTCTGGGGCCGCCTCGACCCGGCAGTAGCTCTTAGTCACGAAACGGCCCTCAGGCACTTCGACCTAGGCGACGCCTTCCCCGAAAAGCTCCACCTCACCGTACCCCCGAGCTTCCGCATGCGGCCGCTACCCGACGTCACCCTGCACAGAGCGGAACTCGCGCCGAACGAGGCGCACATGGAAGGCATCCTCCGCTTCACGGACCCCACCAGGACCCTCCTCGACCTGGCGCAGGGCGGCTACCCGCTCGAACAGCTCCAACTCGCTTACGAGCAAGCACTGTCCCGCGGCCTCATCAGGCGGCGCGCGCTAGCGCCGGACTCCGAGCGGCTGGCCGCCTACCTGGAGCTCATCCCCCGCACCCGCCACCCTGAGCTGAAACGACGGCTGGCGTGGACCACGGAAGGCGCCTGAGATGCGGTACGAGGACGCGGCCGCCTTCAGGGCCGCCCTAGCGGCCAACCTCCGCAACCAACATCCAGATAAGGATCTGAACCGCCTCCTGAAACGCACCATGATGGAGCGCTTCCTGGCCAGAACGTCAACCGCCCTGCCACAACAGGCGATCCTCAAAGGCGGCTACGCTCTCGAGTTACGCCTGCACCAGGCCCGCGCCACGCAAGACCTCGACCTGTCGATCCGGGGCCTACCAGCCAACGAGGTGGTGGAGGCCCTGCGCGACGCGGGCGAGATCGACCTGGGCGACCACCTGTCGTTCAGGATCGAGACGACCACCGCCAGGATGCCCCAAGGCGCACCATTGGGCGGCGAACGCCTAACCGTGGTCCCACTCCTAGGCGGGAAGCGCTTCCAGCCCTTCCCACTCGACGTCGGCCTGGGCGACGCCGTCCCCGACCGAACCGACCTCTTAAAGGGCGGCATCGACCTCTCGTTCGCCGGCCTGCCCGCACTCGAGACCCCAGCGATCCCACTCGAGGTCCACCTCGCGGAGAAGCTCCACGCCCTCTCGCTGCCGCGGCCCGACGCGCGCCTCAACACCCGCGTCAAGGACCTCGTCGACGTGATGCTCCTCCAACGCCGTGGCCTCCCGCCCATGAAGGCGCTACGAGACGCGGCCGCCGCGACCTTCACACGCCGCGCTACGCACGATCTGCCGACCGCGATCGACGTGCCCACAGACGCCTGGGAGGTGGAGTACCAAAGATTTGCAGCGGCGCTAGACCTAACGGGTTACTCTCCCACGGTCCACGACGCTGCGATGTCACTAAACCGCCTGGTTAAGGCGCTAAGTGAAGATGAGGCTTGACGCGTACAATTCCGGACCCGATGCCGGACACTTTCCCACCGGTGGATTTCTACCAGCGGTAATGCCGAATATGCTCCCCGCGCTCAGCGATCTCGCTCATCGCCTGAATACCAACCTCGATGTGCTTGTCAGTGTGCTCCCTGAACACCGCCCTGGCGGAGTCCTTGGTCTTGATCCCGCCGCGCTTGAGCGGCAAGTCGGACACGAGCAGCAGCGCGCCGATGGGGACCTTGCTAGCGAACCCGACCGAGAAGAGGGTCGCCGTCTCCATGTCTATGCCCAGCGCGCGTTCCTCGTAGAGCTGCTGCTTGAAGCGCTCGTCGAACTCCCAGAAGCGGTAGTCGGTCGTGTGCACGACCCCAGTGCGGTAGTCGAGGCCGCGCTCAACGATGATCTGGGAGACGAACTTCTGCACCTTGAACGTCGGTAGGGCCGGCACTTGCGGGGGCATGAAGTGGTTCGAGGCGCCCTCGTCACGGATGGCTGCGGTGGGCAGCACGAAGTCTCCAACCTGCAACGAACGGTGCAGACCGCCGCACATGCCCAAGAACAGCACGGCCTTCGGGTCGGCGGTTGCTAGCACCTCGATGATCAACGCAGCTACTGGGGAACCGACCGAGAAGTTGATGATCGAGACCCCGAGTTTCGCGCTGTGGCGCGCCATCATGGCCGATCCGCGCGTGGTGACGACGTCGTCCGCCATGCCCTCGAAGCGGTCGAGGTAGTACTGGAAGTTCGTTAGCAGGACCTGCTTCTGCATGGCCTCCGGGGCGGCGCCCGTGTAGCGCTCGAGGATCTCGCGGCCGATGCTCCACTTGTCTGGGTTGTTGTAGATGAGGTTGAGGTTGAGCGGCCGACCGGCGGCGCTGTCGTCATCGGCGTGGCCATGCTCGGGACCTGCGCTGGCGGCGTCATGCACCGCCGCGGCTTGCTCCAACGCGTCCTTGTCGTTCTCCATGCGCCATCTTAGCGCCCCGCCCGAGCGCCCAATACGCAAGGTGCCGCGACAGTTTCATGACACTTCTCGAGGGCAGCCTCCGGATAATGCGTCCAGCACGCGTGGGCACTTTCCGCATTAAGCGCCGCCCACCCCATTAAGGAGTCCTCCATGAAGTCCCGCACCGCCCTCCTCACCCTGTTCGGCGCCGCGCTGCTGCTGCTGCCGGTCGCGGCCGCCCAACGCATCGTCTCGCTAGCTGGAGAAGCGACGGAGATCGTTTACGCCCTAGGCGCAGAGGACATGCTCGTTGCCGTCGACGCCACCTCGAACTACCCAGCGGCCGCCAACGACCTGCCGAACGTCGGCTACTACGGTCGCCTTTCCGCCGAGGCCCTCATGTCCTTCGAACCCACCCTCGTACTCGCCAACAATCAGGCCGGACCACCAGAAGTGCTCGACCAGCTCGAGGCAGCAGGCGTTCAGGTCGTGCACCTTGGCAGCGAACCCTCGCTCAACACGCCCGTTGAGAACATCAAGCTGATCGCGGACCTCGTTGGCGCGAGTGACCGCGGCAGCGAGCTCGCTTACGCTCTCTCTGCGCAGCTCGCCGCGGCGGAAGCGCGCGGCGCCGAACTGAACCCGCACCCGCGCGTTCTCTTCCTCTACCTCGGCGCGCGCAGCATGCAGTTCGCTGGCGGCGCGAACACGGCATCTAACGTGCTCATCGAGGCCGCTGGCGGCATCGACGTCGGCAAGGAAGCCGGCTTCGTCGGCAACGTGCCGTTCACGCCAGAGGCCATCGTCGCGGCCGCGCCAGACGTCATCATCGTGACGGAACGCGGCATCTCAGCGGTGGGTAGCATCGACGCCGTGCTGGAGATACCCGGCGTCAAAGACACGCCTGCCGCCAAGAACCGCAACGTCATCGTCTTCGAGGACCTGTACTTCCTCGGACTAGGAGTGCGCACGGGCGACGCCGTAACGGAACTCGTCGACTACCTTTACTCCCTGCGGTGACACCGGAAGACACACCGGTAGGCACGCGAATCAGGCCAGTAGCCCCACCACGGGCTACTGGCGCCCCAACGCCAGAGCAGAACATGCGCCCCGTAGCCCCAAGCAGCGCTGCGGGGCGCAAGCGCGCCACGCTTCTCGTGCTCGGAGCGCTAGCGGTAGCGAGCCTCCTCGTTGCGCTCGGGTGGGGGGCCGTGAAGATCAGCCCGCAACAGACCGTCGCCATCGCACTCGACAAGGCGGGGATAGCCACTGGCATCGAGTTCACGCAGCAGCAGAGTGCGGTGCTGTGGAACATCCGCCTCCCACGCGTGCTGATGGGCTTCATCGTCGGCGCGGCCCTGGCGATCGCTGGCGCGGCCCTGCAGGTTTCCTTCGGCAACCAACTCGCCGATCCGACCCTGCTAGGTGTTAGTGGAGCAGCCACGCTCGGGGTGGTGTTCGCCTACATCGTCGGAGCCGTCAGCTTGGGCCGCTGGATGCTGCCCGTGTTCGCCTGCAGCGGGGCGCTGGTTAGCGCCATGTGGCTCATGGGCTTCGCGAGGCGTCACGGCCGCTCCGACCGGCTCACGTTGGTACTCGCAGGCGTTGCCCTGCAACTGTTCCTGGCTGGCGTGGTGACGTTGCTTGTCAACGCCGTCCGCAAGCCTGGCATGCCGGACGCTTCGTACCTGACGTTCGGAGGACTAACCGGCATCTTCTGGCGTGACGTTGCCCTCGCCGCCCCGCTCATACTTGTCGTCGCCGTCTTCCTCTGGAGGCTGGCGCCGGAGCTGAACATGGTGCTGCTGGACGAGAGCACCGCCTCCTCGCTCGGTGTCGACGTCATGCGTGTCCGGCTCTTCGCCGGCGCCCTGGCCGCCGTGGCGACCGGCACGGTCGTGGCGTATAGCGGCAGCATCGCATTCGTTGGGCTAGTCGTGCCGTTCATCCTACGTAGGCTGTTGGGTGACGATCACCGCGTCCTCCTCCCTGCCGCCCTGCTCGGTGGTGCTGCGCTCGTTACATTCGGTGACGCGCTCGCGCGCAACCTCATCGCGCCGCTGGAGTTGCCGCTCGGGGTGCTCATGACCGTCGTTGGCGGGCCGGTGTTCTTCTGGCTCATCGGCCGCGGCCGCGGCGTGGGTAGTTGGTAGCGGGGTTCGGGCTTTCCAACGACCGAGGCCATCGCCCCTGAACGGTAGAGTGTCCGCTCATGACCCCTCCCATCGACGCCGCGGCCGCCCTCGAGCACCACCTGAAGCAACGCGTCTTGATCCTCGACGGCGCAATGGGAACGATGATCCAGCGCGCGAACCTAACGGAAGCCGACTTCCGTGGCGCGCGTTTCGAGAACCACCCACTGGATCTCAAGGGCGCCAACGACCTGCTCGTTCTCACGGCCCCCGACTTGATCAGCGCCATTCACGACGACTACCTGGCCGCTGGCGCAGACATCATCGAGACGAACACCTTCAACGCCACGCGGTTAGGGCTAGCTGAATACGGCCTCGGTGAGGTGGTGGCCGAGATCAACGAGGAGGCCGCGCGCCTCGCGCGGCGCGCAGCGGACGCTCACGCCACGCCGGCAGCGCCGCGTTGGGTGGCCGGGTCCATCGGCCCGACGAACAAGACCCTCAGCCTCAGCCCGCGCGTCGAGGACCCCGCCTACCGCGAGGTCACGTTCGACCAGGTGTATGCCGGTTACCTCGAGCAAGCACGGGCCCTGATCGCTGGGGGTGTCGACCTGCTCCTCATCGAGACCGTGTTCGACACGCTGATGGCCAAGGCCGCCATCCTCGCCTGCCAGGACGCGGCCGCGACGGCACTACGCCGCGTGCCGCTCGTGCTATCCGGCACCATCACGGACGGTTCGGGCCGCACCCTATCCGGCCAGACGTTGGAGGCGTTCTGGACGTCCGTGCAGCACGCGGATCTCCTCGCCGTCGGCCTCAACTGCGCCCTTGGCCCTGAAGAGCTGCGGCCGCACGTCGAGGAGCTGGCTGGCCTGTCTCACGTTTTCACGGTCGCCTACCCGAACGCCGGGCTACCGAACGCGTTCGGGGGTTACGACGAGACCCCGGAAAGCATGACGGCCATCATGCGCGAGTTCCTGGAGCGGAAGTGGGTGAACATTCTGGGGGGCTGCTGCGGCACCACGCCAGAGCACATCAGGGCCTTCGCCGCCGCCGCCGCAGGACTCACCCCACGCCAACCGGCCCCATGGGACACGAGGCCGCGCTTCTCCGGCCTCGAGGCCCTGGTTCTGCGACCGGACACGAACCTCGTGAACGTAGGGGAACGGACGAACCTCACGGGCTCGAAGCGCTTCAAGCGCCTCATCACCCAAGGCGACTTCGCTGGCGCCCTGGAGGTCGCGCGCGACCAGGTCGCCGGTGGAGCGCAGCTCATAGACATCAACTTCGACGAGGGACTCATCGACGGCCCCGCCACCATGGCCAAGTTCCTCGACCTCGTGGCGGCCGAACCGGACGTGGCCCGCGTGCCCGTCATGCTCGACTCGTCCAATTGGGCCGTGCTCGAAACCGGCCTCA